>NZ_AP012322.1:1684978-2021974 GCF_001025155.1 Bifidobacterium angulatum DSM 20098 = JCM 7096
TCTGTCATTGTCATTGTGGGCTAGTGCCCTTTCTCGCCGTGGTTTCCGCCGCCTATCCCCTATCGGAGAATCAGCCGCGGACCTTCAGCGTCGATGTTTACCAACTGGACTTCGTAACGCCGGGCAGCTCGCCGCGGTGTGCCTTCTCACGAAGGCAGATGCGGCACAGGCCGAACTTACGATACACGGAATGAGGACGACCGCAGACCTGGCAGCGCGTGTAAGCGCGCACCTTGAACTTCGGCTTAGCGGCCGCCTTGTTCTTCAGAGCGGTTTTTGCCATATCAGTTCTCCTTGAAAGGGAAGCCAAGGTGCTTAAGCAGAGCGTAAGCTTCCTTGTCGTCCTTGGTGCTGGTCACCACGGTGATATCCATACCGCGCTGGTGATCGATCTCGTCCGGGATGATCTCGTGGAACATGGACTGTTCGGTGAGACCGAAGTTGTAGTTGCCCTGTCCATCGAACTGGTGGCCGTTGATGCCGCGGAAATCGCGGATACGCGGCAGAGCCAGAGTCAGGAGACGATCCAGGAACTCCCACATACGATCGCCACGCAGGGTCACGTATGCACCGATGGCCTGGCCTTCACGCAGATGGAACTGTGCGACGGACTTCTTGGCCTTGGTGATCTTCGGCTTCTGGCCGGTGATGGCGGTGAGGTCCTTGACTGCGCCTTCGATGAGCTTGGAATCGCGGGCTGCAGCGCCGACGCCCATGGAGACGACGACCTTCTGCACACGTGCGACCTGCATGGGGTTGGAGTACTTGAACTCCTTCTCCAGCTCAGGCACGATCTGCTCGTTGTACTGCACCTTCAAGCGCGGAGTTGCCGGCGCTTCGACGGTAGTGGTGTCGGTCATGCCAGCTCCTTTCCGGACTTCTTGGCAACGCGCACACGCACGGTCTTGACCTTGCCGTCGCGAGCCTCTTCCTTGACGTTCACGCCAACGCGGGTGGGCTTCTTGGTCTCCGGGTCGATCAGCATCACGTTAGAGCGATGGATCGGAGCCTCGACGGAGACGATGCCTGCCTGCTGACCCTGCTGGGTGGCGCGCACGTGCTTCTTGACGATCTGAACACCTTCGACGATCAGACGATCGTTGGAGAGCACGCGGGTAACGGTGCCTTCCTTACCGCGGTCCTTGCCACGGATGACCTTGACCAGGTCGCCGCTCTTGATCTTGGCTACCATATCAGATCACCTCCGGGGCGAGGGACACAATGCGCATGAAGCGCTTATCGCGCAGTTCACGAGCAATCGGTCCGAAGATACGAGTGCCCTTCGGTTCACGGCCGGAGCCGAGAATAACCGCAGCGTTCTCGTCGAACTTGATGTAGGAGCCATCCGCACGGCGGTGCTCCTTGACGGTACGAACGACGACTGCCTTGACAACGTCGCCCTTCTTGACCGATCCGCCAGGGATCGCGTCCTTGACCGAGGCGACGATGACGTCGCCCAGGCCGGCATAGCGTCGCTTCGATCCACCGAGCACGCGGATGGCAAGGAGTTCCTTGGCACCCGTGTTGTCGGCGACATGAAGCCGCGTTTCCTGCTGAATCATTGATTCTCCTTAGCCGAGCTGGTTCTCCCCGCACACTGGGCGCAGCAAAGTGACCATCTTTCCAGATGGCCACAATAGCAACACCCCTAGAGGTGTACTTGCTGCGCCCAGTGTACGGCGAGCCTTGCCGAACTTTTATTTACTTGGCGCGTTCGATAATGCTATCGAGACGCCAACGCTTGGTCTTGCTCAGAGGCCGAGTTTCCATAATACTCACGAGGTCGCCAACATGGGCTTCGTTGTGTTCATCATGGGCCTTGACCGTCTTGGTGGAACGAACGACCTTGCCGTACAGCGGGTGGGTCGAACGCTTCTCAAGCTCCACGGAAATGGTCTTGTCCATCTTATCGGACACGACATAACCGCGGCGAACCTTGCGGAAGTTGCGCTCTTCTGCCATGTTCACTTCTCCTTAACGGTTTCAGCGGCCGGCTCAGCGGTGATGCCAAGCTCACGCTCACGCAGCACAGTGTACATGCGGGCAATGTCATGCTTGACGGCCTTGAGACGAGCCGTGTTGTCGAGCTGACCGGTGGCGGACTGGAAGCGCAGGTTGAACAGCTCTTCCTTGGACTTCTTCAGGAAGCCTTCGATTTCCGCGTTGGTCTTCTCGTTGAGATTCTTGATGGAGTACTCTTCGGTTCCGACTGCCATATCAGATGTCACCGCCTTCACGTGCAATCACACGGCACTTCATGGGGAGCTTGTCGATTGCGCGGCGCAGAGCCTCGCGAGCGACGTCTTCGGACACGCCACCGATCTCGAACATCACGCGGCCCGGGTGAATGTTGGCAACCCAGAATTCCGGGGCGCCCTTACCGGAACCCATTCGAGCACCGAGCGCATGCTTGGTGAGCGGACGATCCGGGAAGATGGTGATCCACACACGGCCGCCACGCTTGATGTAACGAGTCATGGCGATACGAGCAGCCTCGATCTGGCGGTTGGTCACGTAGGCCGGTGCCAGAGCCTGGATGCCGAAATCACCGAAGTTGATCTCGTTGCCGCCCTTGGACATGCCAGTACGAACCGGGCGGTGCTGCTTGCGGTACTTAGTCCTCTTTGGGATAAGCATTCTTGCTCACTCCTTCGTTTCCGTGGCAGCGGGAGCCTCGGCAGCGGCTTCGGCCTTAGGAGCCTCAGCGGTCTGCGGCTTGGCTGCGGAACGGTTGCCACGACGCGGGCGGCGATCGCCACGACGGCCGGAGCGGTTGTTCTGCTGTGCCTGCTGCTCTTCGAACTCACGTTCGGTCATGTCGCCCTTGTAGATCCAGACCTTCACGCCGATACGGCCGTAAGTGGTCTTGGCCTCGAAGAAGCCATAATCGATCAGGGCGCGCAGGGTCTGCAGCGGAACGCGACCCTCGCGGTAGAACTCGGAACGGCTCATTTCCGCACCGCCGAGACGGCCGGAGAGCTTGATGCGGATACCCTTGGCACCGGCGCGCATGGCGTCCTGCTGGGCCTTGCGCATAGCACGACGGAAGGTCACGCGGTTGGTCAGCTGCTCAGCGATGCCCTGAGCGACGAGCTGGGCGTCCAGCGCGGCGTTCTTGACTTCGAAGATGTTGAGCTGAACCTGCTTGCCGGTAATCTTCTCCAGCTTGGCGCGAACGCGCTCAGCCTCGGCGCCACGACGGCCGATGACGATACCCGGACGAGCGGTGTGGATGTCCACGCGGACACGATCACGAGTACGCTCGATCACGATCTTGCTCACGCCAGCGCGCTCAAGATCCTTGCTCATTTCCTTGCGGATCTTATCGTCCTCGAGCACGAAGTCGCGGTAGCGTTCGCCGGCCTTGTTGGAATCGGAGAACCACTTGGAACGATGGTTCTCAGTAACACCCAGGCGATAGCCAAAGGGATTAATCTTCTGACCCATCTTTAGCGGTCTCCTTCCTTGTTGGCAACGACGACCGTGATGTGGCTGGTGCGCTTGTTGATACGAGCGGCACGACCCTGGGCACGGGCGCGGAAACGCTTCAGCGTCACGCCTTCGTCCACGTAGGTTTCCTTCACGACCAGTTCGTTCTCGCGGAACGGCTCGCCAGCCCTTTCGGCCTTGACGCGAGCGTTGGCGATAGCGCTCTCCAGGACCTTGCGAACCGGAAGGGACGCGGCCTGCGGAGCAAACTTCAGAATGGTGATGGCTTCAGTCGCCTGCTTGCCTCGGATGAGGTCGACCATGCGGCGAGCCTTGCGCGGCGTCACGCGGACGTGACGAGCGATTGCTTTAGCTTCCATAAGTCATTCTCTCCTTTAGCGGCGGGCCTTCTTGTCGTCCTTCACGTGACCCTTGAAGGTCTTCGTGGGGGCGAACTCACCGAGCTTGTGGCCAACCATGGATTCGGTGACGAACACCGGCACATGCTTGCGTCCGTCGTGGACGGCGAAGGTGTGACCGATGAAGTCAGGGGTGATCATAGAACGGCGGGACCACGTCTTGATGACATTGTGGGTGCCCTTCTCGTTCTGCTCGTCGACCTTCTTCTGCAAGTGGGCGTCGACGAAGGGGCCCTTCTTGATGCTACGAGTCATCTTCTCGACCTTCCTTACTTGCGGTTCTTACCGTTCGGACGACGACGGACAATCATCTTGTTCGAAGCCTTCTTCGGACGGCGAGTACGAACTTCACCCTTGCCCCACGGGGAAACCGGCGGCTTGCCACCGCGAGTACGACCGCCGTGCGGGTGGTCGACCGGGTTCATGGATTCACCACGGGTGATCGGGCGCTTGCCCATCCAACGAGCGCGACCGGCCTTGCCGAGCTGCACGTTGGCGTGCTCTTCGTTGCCGACCTCGCCGACGGTAGCGCGGCAGCGGGCGTCGACGTTACGGATTTCGCCGGACGGCATACGCAGCTGGGCGTAGGCGCCGTCCTTAGCCACGAGCTGCACGGAGGTGCCTGCGGAGCGGGCGATCTTCGCGCCGCCCAGCGGGCGGAGCTCAATGGCGTGAACGATCGTACCGGTCGGGATGTTCTTCAGCGGCAGGTTGTTGCCCGGCTTGATATCAGCCTGAGCGCCGGTCTCGATGACGTCGCCCTGCTTGATGCCCTTCGGCGCGATGATGTAGCGCTTCTCGCCGTCTGCGTAATGCAGCAGGGCGATGTTGGCGGTACGGTTCGGATCGTATTCGATGTGTGCAACCTTGGCGGGCACGCCATCCTTGTCCCAACGACGGAAGTCGATGAGACGGTACTGGCGCTTGTGGCCACCACCGCGATGACGGGAAGTCATGCGGCCGTAGGAGTTGCGACCACCGGTCTTGGACAGTTTGCGAACCAGCGACTTCTCAGGCGTGGAGCGCGTGATCTCGGAGAAGTCCGAGACGGACGCGTTGCGGCGGCCTGCAGTCGTCGGCTTATATACGCGGATAGCCATAATGTAGTTCTTCCTTTAACTTTTCTCGGCTAACCTTCAGTTACCGAAGATGTCGATCGTCTGGCCCTCGGCGACGGTCACGATGGCGCGCTTCTGGGAAGCACGCTGGCCGAAACCGGTGCGGGTGCGCTGACGCTTGCCGGCGCGGTTGAGGGTGTTGACTTTCGTCACCTTGACGTTGAAGATCTCTTCAATAGCCTGCTTGATCTGCACCTTGTTCGCGTTCGGGGCCACCACAAAGGTGTACTGACCACGATCGGAAGCGGCGTAGCTCTTTTCGGAAACGACGGGCTTAAGAATCACGTCGTGTGCCGGCTTGTGAATAGCGACCATCTAAATCAGGCCTCCTTCGGCTCGGTCTTCGCAGCAACGAAAGCCTCGAAGGCTTCCTTGGAGAAGACGACGTACTGCGCGGTGACCACGTCGTACGTGTTGAGCTGATCAACGAAAATCGGGTGAACGGTCGGGATGTTGCGCACGGAGAGCCACTCGTTCACGTTGTCGCGAGTGAGCACGACGGTGGTGAACTTGTTCTCGGTGATCGGGGTCAGTGCAGCAACAGCGGCCTTGGTGGAAGGAGCGTCGGCGACAGCAAAGTCAACGACTGCGATGCGATCGGCGTTAGCGCGATCGGACAGCACGTACTTGAGGGCTGCGGCCTTCATCTTCTTCGGGGTGCGCTGGGAGTAATCGCGCGGCTGAGGACCGAACACGACACCGCCGTGGTACCACTGCGGAGCGCGAATCGAGCCCTGACGTGCGCGACCGGTGCCCTTCTGCTTCCACGGCTTCTTGCCGCCGCCGGAAACATTGGCGCGGGTCTTGGTGGCGTGAGTGCCCTGACGAGCAGCGGCGAGCTGAGCCACCACAACCTGGTGGATCAGCGGCACGTGAGCTCGCACCTCTTCGGCGGAGAAGCCGAAGATCTCAGCAGGAGCCTCAACGGTGCCGGTCTTGGCGCCCTTGGCGTCAGTGACGTTCAGAGTAACGTTTGCCATGATTTATCAGGCTCCCTTCACTGCCGAACGGACGAGAACGATGCCGCCCTTGGGGCCGGGGATGGCACCCTTAATGGCGAGAACGCCGTTCTCAACATCCGCGGAAACGATGGTGAGGTTCTGCACAGTGGAGGTCACATGACCCATGCGGCCAGCCATGCGCTTGCCCTTCAGAATACGGCTCGGGGTTGCGCAAGCGCCGACCGAACCCGGACGACGTTCGTTCTTGTGGGAGCCGTGGGTACGACGGTAGGACTTGAAGCCCCAGCGCTTGATGGTGCCGGCGAAGCCCTTACCCTTGGTGGTGCCGGTCACGTCGACCTCAGCACCCTCTTCGAACACCTCAGCGGTGAGTTCCTGACCCAGCTCGTACTCGGTGGCGTTGTCCTCGCGCACCTCGACGAGGTGACGACGCGGGGTAACACCAGCCTTGGCGAAGTGGCCAGCCAGCGGCTTGGTCACCTTGGTCGGGTCGATCTGGCCATAGCCGATCTGGACTGCGGTGTAGCCGTCGGTCTCTTCGGTCTTGATGGCGGTCACCACGTTGGTGGACACGTCAACAAGCGTGACGGGAACGAAGAAGCCGTTCTCATCCCACACCTGGGACATGCCGAGCTTCCTGCCCAGCAGGGCCTTACGATCTGCTCTTTGCGACATAGCGGTTCCTCCTCCCTTACAGCTTGATCTCGATGTTGACATCTGCGGGCAGGTCGATGTGCATCAGGGAATCCACGGCCTTAGGGGTCGGGTCCACGATGTCGATAAGACGCTTGTGCGTGCGCATCTCGAAGTGCTCGCGAGAATCCTTGTACTTATGAGGAGAACGAATAACACAGAAAACGTTCTTCTCGGTCGGCAGCGGAACGGGGCCAACAACAGTTGCGCCCGCGTTCGTCACCGTTTCGACGATCTTCTTCGCCGATTGGTCGATGACCTCGTGGTCATAGGACTTAAGCCTGATGCGGATTTTCTGTCCCGCCATTGCCGTCCGCCCTTTCTAGCGATTCGTGTACTGTTTACCAGCCTGTTTCGTGTTAAGGGCACCGGCGCGTATGGCCTCCGTTGGACATACGTCCCACTAGCGGTCATCCATCATCAGTGCGCGGCCCATTGCAATCACCGAAGTAATCGCAACCCCGCGCTCGCTTTTTTAATTCCAATTTGCGAGCCCAAAACAGGCAACTTGTTTATTAAAACATTGGGGTGTGACTAATACGGCCGCTTTAGAATCCGGGCGTGTCGCTCCTGCGGCCGGTAGTAGTACATATGCGGATTCGAGGCTGATGACACGCGTCCCCACGCTACAGGAACAATCCTCGTAATCATATGCTCCACGCCACAAGCTGATCGGCAAGACCATTCAACAGCCATATGGCATCCCAAGGAAATGCCGTGCACAACATGAATCCTCGCACCATAATTGGCGCACCACACTCGGCACCGCACGCAGAAGTGCCATGCCGGTATTGTTCCGAGAATCACTTTACGAATAAACAAATAATGGACCCCACAGATGATCTCTGTGGGGTCCATATCCGCTATTCGCTCATGGATGCGATTATCCGCACCGCATCACCTATATACCTATATATAGGCATGCATACGGCGATCTTATCCGTGACTTGAACAGATCACACGCGCTCGGAGGCTTCCTCCGTGGCGGCCTCGCCCTCACGCTCCACGCGAATCTTGTGGCCTTCGGCCTGAGAGACGCCATAGTACGCGGCCACGGCGATGTCCTTCATATCGTTGATCAGCGGGATACGCGGATTCGCCGGGGTGCACTGATCCTCGTAGGCACGCATGCCGGCCTGATCGAGGATGGACCAGAAGAAGTCCTCGTCCACACCACACTCCTGGAAGCTCTTGTTCATGCCGAGCTTGTTGTCGCGGTAATCCTCGACGGCCTTCGCCAGGTTCTCCACACCTTCGGCCGGGGTCTTGCCCGGGTCGACACCCAGGTTCTTGGCAATCTCCTGGTAGCGTTCCGGCGCGATGTACTTGTTGTACTTCGGCCAGGAGGTGGGTTCCTCAGGAATCTGGCCGTTGTAACGGATCACGTACGGAAGCAGGATGGAGTTGGTGCGGCCGTGGGCGATGTGCAGCAGCGCGCCCAGCGTGTGGGCCATGCCATGGCACATGCCGAGGAAAGCGGAGCCGAAGGCCATGCCAGCCATGGTGGCGGCGTTGTGCATCTTCTCCTGGGCGTTGGTCTTAGCCAAGCCTGGCTCACCGTTGACGGATTCCGCCAGATTGTCCCATACCAGCTTGGCCGCGTGCAGCGCCATGGCGTCGGTGAAGTCGTTGGCGTACACGGACACATAGGCTTCGAAGGAGTGGGTCAGAGCGTCGAAGCCAGCGTCGGAAGCCAGCTTGCGCGGCTGGGTGCGTGCCAGCACCGGGTCGACGATGGCCACGGACGGAGTCAGCGCATAATCGGTGATCGGGTATTTGTAGCCGGTCTTGTGATCGGTGATCACGGCGAACGGCGTGACTTCGGAACCGGTGCCGGAGGAGGTCGGAATGCACACCAGCTTGGCCTTCTCGCCCAGCGGCGGGATCTTGAAGGCGCGCTTGCGGATATCGAAGAACTTCTCGCGCACATCGGAGAAGGCGATTTCCGGGTGCTCGTACAGCAGCCACATGATCTTCGCGGCGTCCATCGGGGAGCCGCCGCCGACCGCGATGATGGTATCCGGCTCGAACTCCTCGCGCATCATCGCCGCGCCCTTCTCGACGGTGTCGACGGAAGGCTCCGGCTCGACGTAGTCGATGATACGGAAGGTGACGCGATTGTCGCGCGCACGCAGCTGGTCGATGATCTTATCGACGATGCCGAGCTGTTCCATCACCTTGTCGCACACGATGACGGCCTTCTCGATGCCGTACATGTCGCGCAGGTATTTGATGGCATTCGGCTCGAAATAGGTCTTGGCCGGGATCTTGAACCACTGCATGTTGTTGTTCCTCCGAGCAATGCGCTTGATGTTGATGAGGTTGACGGCCTGCACGTTGCCGGAAACCGAGTTGCCGCCGTAGGAGCCGCAGCCCAGCGTGAGCGACGGGGCGATGGAGTTGTAGATATCGCCGATGCCGCCAAGAGAGCTCGGCTGGTTCCAGATGATGCGGCATGCGTGCATGCGCAGACCGTATTCACGGACCAGATCCTCGTTGTTGGTGTGGATGGCGGCGGTATGGCCAGCACCGAGCTTAAGCATGGTCTCGCACATCTCGAAGGCCTGCTCCTTGTTGTCGGCCTTCAGCACGGCCTGCACCGGGGCGAGCTTCTCGTGGGTCAGCGGCTCGTCGTCGGAGACCTCCTTGCATTCCGCGGCCAGAATGGTGGCGTCGGCCGGAATCTCGAAGCCTGCGGCCTTGGCGATGAACTGCGGGGATTTGCCCGGCACCACGGAGTTCAGCTTCGGGGTCTGGCCGCTGCCTGCCACGCAGCCGAACATGTACTGCTCGAGCTTGGCCTTCTCTTCCTTGTTGACGAAGTATGCCTTGCGGAGCTTGAGCTCCTTGATGAGGTCCTTGTAGATGTCTTTGTGGGCGATGATCGCCTGTTCGGTGGCGCAGATCATGCCGTAGTCGAAGTGCTTGGACAGCACCAGGTCGTTGGCGGCGCGGACGATGTCCACATCCTTGTCGACGTATGCCGGCGCGTTACCGGCGCCGACGCCGAGGGCGGGCTTGCCGGAGGAGTATGCGGCCTTGACCATGCCCGGGCCGCCGGTGGCGAGGATGGTGGCGATGCCATCATGCTTCATCAGGGCGCCGGTTGCCTCGATGGAAGGATGCTCGATCCACTGGATGCAGTTCTCGGGGGCGCCTGCCTCGATGGCGGCGTCGCGTACGATCTTGGCGGCGGCCACGGAACAGTTCTGGGCGCCCGGATGGAAGCCGAAGATGATGGGGCAACGGGTCTTCAGTGCGATCAGGGACTTGAAGATGGCGGTGGAAGTCGGGTTGGTGACCGGGGTGACACCGGCGACCACGCCGACAGGCTCGGCGACCTCGTCGATGCCCAGCACATCGTCTTCGCGGATGATGCCGACGGTCTTCTGGCCGGCCATGTAATGGGTGACGTGCTCGCAGGCGAAGATATTCTTGGTGGCCTTGTCCTCGACCAGACCACGGTGGGTCTCGTCCACGGCCATCTTGGCGAGTACCAAATGCTTGTTCAGCGCCGCCACGGAGGCCTTGGCGACGATATGGTCGACCTGCTTCTGGTCGAGCTTTTCGAATTCGACGAGAGCCTTCTGGCCCTTGGCCACGAGTGCGTCCACTTCAGCTTCGGCTGCGGCGAGCTTTTCTTCCGGAGCCGGCTTCGCTGCGCTGTTCTTAGTCTCTGCCACTGTAGGATCCTCCTCTAATAGAGATCTGAAACGTGGTGCGTTATTCCCTAACGCTGATTGCCGCAATGCAGCAGTCCTGTCACGGCGACCCGTGACATTCTCGAATCGCCTGTGACCTGCCCCACAATATACATGAATGTCTACACCTTTTCACACTCTACGCGGGTTGTGTGTTTCATGTTCGTTATTGATGCATTGATGTGTAATTGCGAACTTTTTTTGCAAGAAATCATGTTCATTTTAATGATTTTGAGCGTTTTTGTTAGTTTCTACACAGAAGCAAACATGACATATACCCTATTTTCGAAAGTAGTTTTGTAAAATTAGTATCACATAACGCCTGAATCATACACACTTTACACAACAGGCTTTCTAAAAGCGGGGAAAATACTTGGAATTCCAAGGTAATCACGCACGGAAAATACTGAAGGCAATTACTGCGACCGACTTGCCCGACATTTCTAAAAGCCTTTTGATAAAGTGGGGTTCAGACACGCAACGGAAGGAACCAACGATGAGTTCACCCTCGACCACCATTAAAACCGCAAACCGACAGGCCATCATCAGCCATCTGTATCATCATGGCCCGCAGACCAAACAGATGCTCGAACGTGAGCTCGGCCTGAGTCTGCCCACCATCACACAGAATCTGCGCACCCTCACCGACGAGGGGCTGGTCGAGCAGGGCGAGCCGATGGACTCAACCGGTGGACGCAAGGCACAGACCTTCGTGTTCAAAGCGCAATCCCACGCGGCAATCGGCATCACCATGCGAACAAACGCCATCACCATGGTGGCGGTGGATCTTTACGGCAACGTCATTATGCGCAGGCGCAAACGCGCAACATACTGCAACGACAGCGATTACTACGATATGGTCGGCGACCTGGTCACGGAATTCGCCGGTAAGGTCGTACGGTCCGGCAGCGAGGTGCTCGGCGTCGCCTATTCCATGCAAGGTATCATCTCCGCCGATGGTACAGCCATTACCTTCGGCAAGATCATGAGCAACACCGGGCTCACACTGGAAAAGCTCACCCGTCACATCGAACTGCCGGCCATTATGATCCACGATTCCGACGCCTCCGCCATGGCCGAACTGTGGTTCGACCATACGATACGCGACGCGGTATGCGTATATCTGGAACGCAGGCCGGGCGGCGCCGTCATCGTCAACGGCTCCCTATACCAGGGCCCGAACCTGAGCAAC
Organism: Bifidobacterium angulatum DSM 20098 = JCM 7096; assembly: GCF_001025155.1. Lineage (NCBI taxonomy): Bacteria > Bacillati > Actinomycetota > Actinomycetes > Bifidobacteriales > Bifidobacteriaceae > Bifidobacterium > Bifidobacterium angulatum. The sequence goes on from NZ_AP012322.1 coordinate 1,696,493, forward strand.
GGCACCATCGAACATATGTGCCTTGTGCCTGGAGGACGAATCTGCTACTGCGGCCAGCGCGGCTGCGTGGACACCTACTGCTCCCCCGAGGCGCTGGCCATCGACGGGGAAAGCCTATCGGGATTCTTCTCAGTACTGGCGCAAGGCGAGCCTGAGCACAGGCAGCGATACGGGGAATGGATGGACCATGTAGCACAGGCCATTGCCAATATTCGCGCCGTATTCTCCGGAGACATCATTATCGGCGGCGAGGCATCGCAGTACCTGGATGACGACGCCATTACGGATCTCAAACGTCGCGTGGAGGCCCTCAGCCCATTCCATTCCGAGCATTTCTCGCTACGCAAAAGCAGGTGCACTGACGATCAGAACATCATCGGCGCGGCATTGCGTTTCGTGCAGTCCTATGTGACCGATATCTGCAATACGGAAGTCTGACGGCCACTGTCAGGAACTGGGAATGGTTTTGATGGCGGAGCGGATGGAGTCCATGCCGGCCCCATCGCTGAGACGCCTGGCGAAAGCGCAACCGCCGCCAATCCCATTATCGCAATCATGCCCACCGGACTTTCCGCATTCAACAGTCATCAACCTCAACCGCATGCAGAACCCTCATACCATACACGCGCAAAGCCGCATGATATATAAACGGCGAGGGGTGTGCCTCCATCCGATTTCCATGAATGAAGACACGCCCCTCGCCGTTATCCAGTAACAGACTCAGACGATCTGGCAGAACTCGATGGTCTCGCCGTTCGGCCCGTACACATTGAAGTAGCGGATGCCATGCTCCCAGAAGCTGTCGATGTGCTGAATCTCGGTGTCTTTGAAGTTCAGACCGAGTTCCTTGGCGTTCTCGAATGCCGCTTCGATGTCCGGAGTATCGAATGCCCAATGGTTGATGGCGCCAGTGGTCATCGGCGCAGGCTCGCCCTCCCACGTCTCGATGGTCAGATGGCCGTAACGCAGGAATGCACAGCGGTTCTCGCCATTATGAAAGATGCCGGCCACTTCGAATCCGAGCTTCTTGGTGTAGAACTCGATGGTCTCGTCGAGATCCCTGGCGATCATGCCGGAATGCTGCAGATCAGTGGTGAATGCGGTCATGGGTTTGCTCATGATGGTTCTCCTTTGAAGTAATTGAAATAAATATAACGAATATGCCTTGCACACGCCCCGGCGCAACGCCGTACAGCCTGCCGATCATCGGTATTCTATTGCGCGGAATCAGTCAGCTTCCGCCCCCTGCCCCGCCGACTTGATGCGGTGACCATGCTCATCGAACCCGGGCTGCTTCGGGCGGATGAACAGCGTGAGCACGAACGCCAGCACATACAGCGCAGCATAGGTCCAGCACACACCGCCATAGCCGATGGTCGGCAGCAGTATGGTCGCGATACCGGGACCGGCGAATGTGGTGAGACCCGCGGCAAGGTTATACGCGGACAATGCGGCACCCTGCCTGCCTTCGCCTGCGTACAGCGTCATGATGGTCGGCAACGACGAGAAGGCACAGGTGCCGATGCCCACAATGATCGCAGCAATAATCATCATCAGCGCATTCGCGCGCCGAACATCTCGGCAAGTACGCCGGCAGACCACCCGCCGAATGCCGCGAACAAGCCGTATACGGTGGTGACCAGCAGCGACGCCTGGGACGAGGTGAATCCCTGATCCACCATGAACTTGGACAGGAAGGTGAGTTCGAAACCATCACCGGTCATGAAAATCGCGACGGCCAAAAAGCCGAGCATCAGTACACGAGGAACGCCGAGACGCTCAAGCACCCTAATCATTTGCAATAACCCCCACTCGACTTTCGCTCAACACCGAGGAAGCCGCTTCATAATACACACATTGTAACGAGCTGGGGATGCCGCAGCCCCTTTGCCGCAGCACCCGGTATGGACGGGGATGGATGGCCGCCGCACCAGAGAGCACAATTTGCGGCGGCCTTGCAATACCACTGACGAATTGACCTTACAGGGTCACATCGCCTCACTTGCCAACTTTGACGACGGCCTTGGAAACACCGGTGATCTTACCTTCGAGGAAGTCCTGCACCTCTTCGAGCTTGAGCTCATGGCTGATGAGCCCGCCGATATTCATCTTGCCGGAGGAGACCAGCGAGATGGCATCACGGAAGGTCAGCGGGTTGATGAAGGAGCCCCGGATGGTGAGCTGCTTCTTGTAGATGTCGTAGGTGTTCATCTCGAAGTGGGCCTCCTGCGGACCGACTCCGAACATCAGCACCTGCGCACCCTTGCTGGCTGCGGCGACGGCCTGAGCCTGCGTGGTCGGCAGGCCGACCGCCTCGACGATGACATCGTAGGAGTCCGCCGGAATCTGCTCACGCGTGGTGTTGTAGGTTTCGCTCACACCGAACTGCTCCTTGTTGCGCTGCAGCTTTTCATCGAAGATGCCGGCAAGATCGACCTGATGCACACCATAGGCCTGCAGCAGCTGGGCGAAGATCTGCCCCATGAAGCCGTCGCCGATCACCAGCGCCTTCTGATACGGGCGCAGCTTGAGCAGGTCGAGACCATGCACTGCGCAAGACACCGGTTCGATGGCCGCAGCATCGCGTAGGGAGACATTGTCGGGCAGCTTGTAGACCACGGACGCAGGTGCAGTGAACTGTTCGGCAAGGCCACCGTTACGGGTGACACCAACGGCGCTCAGATGATCGCAAAGCTCCGGACGCTGGGTCAGGCAGAACTCGCACTGGCCGCAGTAGATATTCGGGTCGACGGCTACGCGATCGCCCACCTTGACGTTGGTCACCGCGGAACCGACCGCGGCCACAACGCCGGAGTTCTCATGACCAAGCACGATTGGCGGGACTGCGGATGCGGAACCCGGACGGCCTGCATACAGATCGTGATCCGTGCCGCATACGCCGGCATACGCCGTGTTGATCAGTACTTCATTCGGAAGAATCTCCGGGGTATCCAGATCCTGGATCTCGAATTCCTTCACACCAGTGAGCACCAGAGCCTTCATGATTGTTCCTTTCGTCAGCGAAAGCGTTTCTGCACCTTGCGGATATAACGGTTATTGTCCGGCAGTTCGTTCTGCCTGATGTCCTTCAGCATACATTCTTTTATCCTGTTTTGCAAATCTGTTTTCTTAAAGTATTTTTCATAAATGGTTTTGTCGGCGCGTCGCGCGAACCAATCACCTGGCGATGCAGTACCTAACGACCAACCCACTTACAATGAGAGGTATGCAAAACCCCACGCTTCACCGCTATGCCACAAGACCTGGCCTGTACTTCACCGATGACGGCGGCGCCGATGCCATCGTCCGTTCCGAAACCGCAGACCAGGTATGGTTCTGCGTCATCGAACCAGTAGACCAGCCCAGCGCCTTCTACAGCGAAGCCATACGACTGTTCCCCAACACTTCGATTCCGCTCGTCAAACAGATCAGCGAATTCAAGGTATGCACACGCATCATCGAATCGACCTACGTGCGTGAAACCCTATTCAAAATGGAAGGCCCGAACTACGGCCTGTGGTCCGTGCATATTCCCAAGGCATGGGACGGCATGCGGTACGGCTACCGTGTGGACGGCGCATGGGACCCCTCGCATGGCGTACGCTTCAACCCCTACAAGCTGCTGCTCGACCCCTACGGCAAGGGCATCGATGGCACCATGCAACTCGACCCGGCCGCTTTCGCCTACGAATGCAAACTTGAGGATGGCAAAATCGTTGGCGACCCGTTCGGCAAAATGAACACCATTGACTCGTTGGGCAAAATGCCGGTATCCGTGGCCATCGACGACCGCGCCACCACCAAGTTCGACAGCGAAAGCGTGCACCCGCATGTGCCGTGGAGCAAAACCGTCATCTACGAACTGCATGTCAAAGGCTTCACCGCCAACGCGCCATGGCTTCCCGAAGAACTGCGCGGTACCTACGCCGGCCTCGCACACCCCACCACACTGGCCTATCTGCAGGGCCTGGGCGTAACATCCATCGAACTGCTGCCCATTCAGGCCAGCCAGCCCGAAGTGTTCCTTCAGGAACGCGGCAAACGCAACTATTGGGGGTATTCCACACTCAGCTACTTCTCCCCCGAAGCCTCATACGCCACCAAAGCCGCACAGCAGGCGGGCGCGAACGCCGTACGCCAGGAGGTCATCGATATGGTGCAGGCGTTGCATGACGCCGGCTTCGAAGTATTGATGGACGTGGTGTACAACCACACCTGCGAAGGCGGCTCGGCCGGGCCAAGCATCTGCTGGCGCGGCCTCGACAATCTCTCGTATTACCGCAGGCAGAAAAACAACATCGCCTACCTGGAAGACACCACCGGATGCGGCAATACACTCGACTTCACCAACACGCATGTGACCACCTTCGCAGTCGACTCGCTGCGCTACTGGGCCAAGCGCATCGGCATCGACGGATTCCGGTTCGACCTTGCCCCAAGCATCGCACGACTGGACGGCGAATTCACCCGGTATCACCCCTTCCTGTATGCGCTGCGCTCCGACCTGCTGCTCGGCAATCTCAAAATCATCATGGAACCATGGGATCTGGGCAATCAGGGGTGGAGAACCGGCCAGTTCGGCATTCCCTTCGCGGAATGGAACGACAGGTTCCGCGATACGGCACGCACCTTCTGGCTGTCCGAAGCCGAGCAGACCCAAGGCAACACCATCGGCATGCAGGAGATGGCCACACGCCTGTGCGGTTCGGCCGATCTGTTCGCCACGGACCCGGGGCGCGGCGCAACCGCCTCCGTGAATTTCGTGGCATGCCACGACGGCTTCACGCTTCACGACCTGACCATGTACTCGCATAAGCACAACGAGGCCAATGGCGAAAACAACCACGACGGGTCGAACATGAACCGTTCGAACAACTTCGGAGTGGAAGGCCCCAGCGACGACCCCGTCATCATGTCCAAACGAGAACGCGCCGCGCAGAATCTGCTCGGCATGGTGCTGCTCTCGCTCGGCACGCCGATGATTCTCGCCGGCGACGAGTTCGGCAACACTCAGAACGGCAACAACAACGCCTACTGTCAGGACAACGACATCACCTGGCTGACATGGGATTGGCTGTATCACAGCACCAAAACACCGGAAACGCACCGCCTGGAATCCGTTTCCAAGCTCATCTCCATCCGCAAATCGTTGGATTTGTACCATCATGAGGATTTCTTCACCAGGCTCAGCCAAATCGGGCTGTTGAAGCCATCGAGCCGCGTGCAATGGTTCCTGCCGAACGGCACAACGCCGAAGGAGCAGGATTGGTTCGACAAAAGCATCCGCAGCTTCGCGATGCGTCTGTTGTCCCTCAACGAGCTCGATGTGATCCTGCTGATCAACGGGGAACGCAAGGATATGCAGTTCCATCTGCCTACCGATACCGAATGGCAACCGCTCTGGTGCTCCGCCGAAACCACCGGTGCCCGCCCTGCCAAGGGAACGAACGTGGAAAAGGTGGATCTATCCAACGAGGATTCCACCTGGACGCATTTCGTGCCAAAAGACACCCGCATCGGGCAGGTGATTCAGACCGTGCAATCCGAACAGGACGATGCCGAACAGCAGCCGGCCGCCAAACCGTATGCGCGTACCGAAGACATCACCGATACCGTCACATTGCCCGGGCTGACAGGTAAAACGCGCGTATACCGCCTTCTGGCCCACAGTGCGGTGCAGCAACGCATATTGCAGGCGCATCGTCACAGCAAGCCCGCCGATAACAAACAGACCGATAGCAGTACGTCAGCGACGAACGCGAATATATGGACGGTGCCGTCCATGAGCATCACGATCATGCGCCAGACCGACTTCGCCTAACTGCTTGCATGCAATCGCATACGGGGCCGGTGCCTTCTACGTTTCCTCAGGGGAGGAACGGGAAAACACCGGCCCCGTACGATATGGATGCCCGATATAGGTGCTGATGGCCGCGGACGTCCAACTGGCAGGCAAGATACAGGCACTTTCAGGCACTCAGCGCCCAAATATGCGAGGAACCCCTCGAAGGGCTTCCTTCGAGGGGTTCCTGCCGATAAGCGAAATCAACGCTTGGAGAACTGCGGTGCACGACGTGCCTTGTGCAGACCGGCCTTCTTGCGCTCCACGACGCGAGCGTCGCGGGTCAGGAAGCCAGCCTTCTTCAGGGTGGCGCGGTTGGCATCGCGGTCGATGGCGTTCAGGGCGCGAGCCACGCCGAGACGGATGGCGCCGGCCTGACCGGTGGTGCCGCCGCCGTCAACGAGGACGATTGCGTCGAACTTGCCTTCGAGCTTGAGCAGGACGATCGGGGAGTTGACCTCACGCTGCAGCAGCTTGGAGGGGAAGTACTCCTCCAGGGTGCGACCGTTGATGGTCCACTTGCCGGTGCCGGGAACCAGACGCACGCGGGCGACGGCTTCCTTACGACGACCGGTGCCGTAGCCCGGCTCGATCGCGGAGGTACCGGTGCCAGCACCTGCATTGGTCTCGGTGGTGTAGCTGGTGAGCTCCTCTTCGGTTTCCTGAACCGCGGAGTTGTTGGTGTTTTCAGCCATGTTCTCTATCTCCCTTCGGTTCACTTAGCCTGCTGAGAAACCTGAGCGATCTCAAAGACCTGCGGCTTCTGCGGGGTGTGCGGATGCTCTTCGCCGGCGAAGACGTGCAGACGACCAAGCTGCACCTTGGCGAGCTTGTTCTTCGGCAGCATGCCCTTGACGGCGCTGGTGATGATGCGCTCCGGGTTGTTCTCGAGCAGCTGCGCGTAGGTATCGCGACGCAGGCCACCCGGGCGACCGGAGTGCTTGTACAGTTCCTTGCCCAGCTTGTTGCCGGTCAGCGCCACCTTGGCGGCGTTGATCACGATCACGTGATTGCCGGAATCAGCGTGGGGAGCGTAAGTCGGCTTGTTCTTGCCGCGCAGAAGGGTTGCAACCTGAGACGAGAGACGGCCCAGCACCACGTCGGTGGCGTCAACGATGTACCACTCATGGCTCAGATCGGCGGGCTTCGGAGTGAAAGTCTTCACTGTTCTACCTTTTCTATATATTGTGTTCCGGGTTTTGACGTTCCTTATACGCTTGGTTAGGGCGTAACCGGAAAATCTCCACCTCATTATCCGTGGGCTCCCTGAAAGTCCTCGATTGCGAGTGGGAATGCGCTTTGAAGGACCCCTTAGGGAAACACAACAACTCACTAGTGTATTGGCCAGGCTTGACATACAACCGACACACGCGAAGACAAAAGAACGCGCACGTGCCAAGCCTCTGCCGAGGCCTTGGAAACGTACGCGTTCTCGTGAAATATCGACGCTGAAGATTACTTTTCGTTGCGCATGATGGCGGCGAGTTCCTTGACATCGGCGCGATCGAACATGGTATCCAGCAGCACGGTGTTGCCCTCGGCATCCGCAAGCGGAACACGCCAGTTCGGATACTCGTTGTTGGTGCCGGGCTGGTTCTGCGTACGCTTCTCCCCGACCGCGTCGGTGATCGATGCGGCAAGCAGCTTGCACGGCGAACCGTTCAGCGCACGGTACTGCGCTGCGATGATGTCCTTTTCATGCTCTTCGCGGTGATCGGCGATCTCCTTGTCGATATAGCCGTTATTGAGCAGCATCGTGATCATGGCGTTCTGCTCGGCCATCGCGGAACGCTCGAAGTCTTCCTTCGGTCCTTCCAGCAGGCCAAGACGCTCACGCAACTTGACGTGCTCCAGCTCAAGATAGCCGGCTGCCGGCGGCAGATCATGCGTATTGACCGAGGCCAAGGCGTATTCGCGCCAATCGGCGGGGGAACGGAACGTGCCGTCGAACTGTTCGAACCACTCCACAGCACAGCCCAGCAGGCCATGGGAGGATAGCGAACTCGCCACATGGGCCGGTACCACGCCAAGATCCTCGCCGACCACAACGCCGTCCGCACGGGACGCCTCAAGGGCGAGGATGCCCAGCATCACATCGGAGTCGTAGCGCACATACGCGCCGTCATCCGCCTTATGCCCGGACGGAATCCACCACAGGCGGAACAGACCGAGAATATGGTCGATACGCACTGCACCGGCATGGGTGAACATGTTGTGCACCATATCGCGGTAGACCTTGTAGCCAGTGCGATCCAAATAGATCGGGTTCAGCGGAGGCTGGCTCCAATCCTGCCCCTGCTGGTTGAACATGTCCGGCGGCGCGCCGACGGTAGCGCCCTTGGCGAAGCGCTCCGGGCACCACCAGACCTCGGAGCTGAGCGGATGGACGCCGACCGCCATGTCGGCCATGACACCGATACGCATGCCGGCGTTGCGGGCATTGCGCTGGGCGCGGTCAAGCTGCTCGGTGGCGATCCATTCCAGCCAGCGGTAGAAGTTCAACGTGTCGGGGAACTGCTCGCGCAGCGCCTGCACTTCAGGGGATTCCTTCGTATAGCGATGAATCCAGTTGGTGGCGACGTCTTCGGCGGAGCCCCACTTGTCGTAGCATAGGCACCATGTGGCGTAGGCCTCGAGATCCTCGCCGGACTTGGCGCAGAAGTCTGCGAACTCACGCTGCCTTGCGGAGGTACGGCCGGCCTTGAAGATAATCCACAACGCCTGCATCTTCGCGTGCCACATGACATCGCGGTCGATCTTTTCGGCCTTGTTGTTGAGCGGTTCGATGGATTCGAACAGCTTGCGGATCTCGTCAAGGCTTTCAGCACCCAGCAAACGGTATTCCTCGATTGCCTCCGGACGAATATAGGTGAAGTTCACCAAGCTGCGGGATACCGGCAGGTACGGGGACGGCGTCAGCGGAGAGACCGGTTCTGCGGCATGCACAGGGTTGATCAGGGTGAAGTCGGCGCCGGTCTTGCGCTTGGCTTCAATCAGCAGGTTGGACAGATCCTCGAAATCGCCCACGCCCCAGGACTTGGAGGAACGCAGCGAATACAACTGGGCCATCCAGCCCCACAGGTGGCCGTGCTTCATCTCGTCGAGCAGCTCGACCTTGGCGGGGGCGCTGATCAGCGTGGCGTCCTCGGTGCGATCGCCCACCGTGACGTGCAGCGTATGGTAGCCTTCCGGAAGATCTGCAGGAACGACAACGGATGCAGTGACGACGAACCGATCATCCACCGTATGGGCAATGGATCCGTCGCCGGCGTCGGGAAGAATCACGCCCCTGTACGGCTCGCCGTTCTCAAGGGTGATGGTGGCGCTTGGCACATCGGTCACGCCGACATTCACCAGCACATGGCTTTCGGAACCGACATTATGCAGGACGGTGGGTGCCACCAGTCTGCCGTACCGTTCGTTCAGAATCTGCTTGGTGGACTGCCTGATAGCCGCGTCGCTTGAAGCGTCAATGCCCAAAGCTCCCAACACCGCGACCAGAACATCATCTTTGATTTCGTGGTAGTCGCGGCTCATGCCAACATAACTGGTGACAATTCCTGCCAACTTCGCCAACTGGATTAGCGGTCGAGCTAGACGCTCTTCGCTTTCGGTTCTCTCGCTCATAATCTCTTAGTGTAACGGCTTAGCTGAGACATATCGAGCTATTTTCCGCGTTCCTTGCGACGTTTTTCGACGGCATGACGAACTTCCGGCGAAGGATCGTTTTCCAACTTAGCTAACGTTTGCAAAGAAACGTTGGGATTTAGCGCCACGGCACGACGCACCATGGACGACAACACCTTTGGCGCATCCGGTTCGAGTTCCGTTCCCAGCGTAGCGAGAAAGTCCAGAATCCGAGCATCGCTGCTTTCGCTTTGCGCTCCCTCAAGTCGCATCTTCCACGACGTCTTCGGATTACGCAACGCCGCGTCGCGCACCTCAAGATCCGGATCCTTGGTCAATCTGCCGACCAGCCAGTTCTTATCGTCGGTATTGCCAGCCACGGCCTTGCGCACCGAAGCCTGAGGATCCTTGGCGAGCTTCACCAGCACATTCGGGAACGGCATCGATTCAGCCAGAAACACTCGATCTTCCAACGGCGTATTCGGATTGCCGCCCACTGCCTCAAGCAGTGCCGTGGCACGCGAAAACGCCGCCTGATCGTCACGGTCCGGCAACGGTCGACGCGCGAATTCGGAAAGTTCCGTGGCATCGGCGCTATGGCGCAAACGCTCATAGGTAGCGGTCAGCGGCTCAAAATTCTCGGTGGTTGTTTCGTCAGTCACGCCTTCCCAGTGTAGACCAGAGCCGACAGCTGCGAATCGATTCACGCCGGGCACAGGCGCAGGCGAATAACACCAGGCGGTTTTAGGCCGTACCGACCACGACGCAGCACTAGCGGCTGGCGATGGCGCGGTTCACCGTATCGATGGGTTCGGGGCTGATGGTGGCGTTGAACGTCTCCCTCACGCGATCCTCGAAGGACGAGGCGTTGCCCAACGGCAACGTGGCGGTCAGCGTGATATCGGCGGCGTACGTTTCATCCGACTGCACGCCGTCGACTCCGGCGAGCAATTGCTGGAACCTCGCCAACTGCGGATACTCCAAAGTCACCAAATACCGCTGGCAGGGCACGATATCCGCGCCCTGCGCCGCCTTGACGGCAATCGATGCGCCCGTGGAATATGCGCGGATCAGACCACCGGAGCCCAGCAGAATACCGCCGAAATACCGGGTGACGGCAACCACGCAATCGGTAAGACCATTGGCGCGCAGCACGTCAAGGATCGGCTTGCCCGCCGTACCCGACGGTTCGCCGTCATCGCTCATACGCTCCGACACACGGCCGTCCGAACCGCCCACCACGGCGGCATACGCCACATGACGGGCCTTGGGGTGCCGATCACGAATCGTGCCGACAAAGGCGATCGCCTCATCCAGACTGTCGACATGCGCGGCATCGCCTATGAATTCGGATTTCTTCTCCACAAAGGCGTCGTGCGCCGGCGCGTCAACCGGGTTGAGAATGGTTCGCATAAGCTTCGGGCTCTCTTTCCTTACCAGCCAGCCGTGTGAATCCGAATACCGTCACTCATGCACGACGACATTGCATTCGCCGCCGGTGAGAAACGCGCGTACGCATTCGACCATCTGACGGGTGAGCTCCCTGAACGCGCCGTCGGTACGCCAACCGACATGCGGCGTGAGCACAATGCCGGGAATCTGGCAGATGGCGTCGCCGGACTTCAACGGCTCATGGTCGAACACGTCAAGACCGGCCGGAATATCGCCACGCTGCAGGCGCGCAAGCAGCGCCCCCGGCTCGATGACCTCGCTGCGCGCGGTGTTGATGAACAACGTGCCCGGGCGCAAATGCTCAAGATGCTCCGCGGTGATGATGCCGCGCGTGACACCATCGATAAGCGGCAGATGTACGGAGACGACATCGCTGGACGCGATAAGCTCATTCATATCCGCGACAGGCTCGGCGCCACACCGCTCGAACAGCGCTTCGGGAACATGCGAACTCCAGGCGCCAACCTCCATGCCGAACGCCTTGGCAATCGAAGCGACTGTCGAACCGATGCCGCCCAGGCCGATGATGCCGAGACGACGTCCGGCCAACTGCAGACCATCGCCGCCCTTCCACGCCCAATTACCGGCCTTGACGTCCTTATCAAGCTCGCCCACATGGCGAATCAGCTCGAACATCAGCGCAAACGCATGCTCGGCGACGGCATGGTCGCCATAATGCTCGGCATTGCACACGCGCACGCCGAATTCACGAGCCAAGTCCAGATCCACATAGCTCGCCACCCCCGTACCGCAGAACACGATGCACCTGACATGCCCCTCATCGGCGCCGTTTGGGCCATGGCCTGTAATACGACGCAGCAGATCGTCGCTGATATGGTAGCCGCCGACCAGCAGCACATCCGCATCGCGCAAGCGGCTTGCGATCGCATCCTCGTCGGACGTGAACTCTTCGAACATGCGCACACGGGCGATATCGTGCAACTGCGGAAACTGCAATCGAATCGGCTCGACCATCGAATCGAGTACGGACGGCATTACCACCAATGGCAGGTCGGTACGCTCGGCCTGCGTTTCATACACTTGCGTCATACCAGCCACACTACGAGCATCGGACGTCAATTGCCCGCCTGCCTGGCCTGCTGCTCGGCGGTAAGATTCCATTCACGCACCACATTCGTGTCGGCGCCCATGCTGTAAATCACCTTCGAGATGCGTTGCCGTTGCGTCTCATCCTCGCTCTCGCTCCAACAGGTCCCATCGGGATGGTCGGAGGATATCGGACACCACCGGTACTCCCCTTGGCGCATATTCGCAGTCGGCAGCCAGTCGATGCGATTCACCCGCCAAGACCCGGCCACGCCTTTCTTACCGGCGAACTGAATGCGGGCGGTCACCCCCTGATTGTTCGTCTCATTACCGGGAATATACGACGTGACCGTCACCGCGTTGCCCACACCATAGATGATCCACGTGTTGTTATATTTCTCGATCGGCTGGGCACAATGGCAGCCGGCGCCATAGATCACGTCGAACGCTCCGGTATCCGCCAGCTCATGCGCTTCGGAAACCTGCCACGAATCGGCGTAATCGAGATATTCCTGCACCGAATGCATAGCTATGGCCACCACATCGGCCCCCTGCTCGCGCGCCTTCTTGGCCTTGGCGACCGCCTTCTGAATATCGCTGTCGTGATGAGGGTCGCCGCTTTCGCGCAACCGATCGACCTGCCAGTCCTGATCGGCGGTCATGCCGTTGAGCGACACGGTTCCGGTGACGAGACCCAGCTTGCCGCCACCCGTAGGCGATGTGAGCACCAGAGGCTGAAGCGAGTCCGCCTCGGTCTTATACGATCCCGTCTGCGCTATGCCATCGGCCTCCAACGTGTCCCACAGGCGGGCGATGCCCTCCGACCCCTGGTCCCAGGAATGGTTGGTGGCATGAGTGCACGCCTGATAGCCGACATGCTTGGCGGCATCGGCCACTTCGGGCGGAATATTGAAAATCGGATACGCACTGTACGGGCCGCCGCGCTGCGCGATGGGCGTCTCGAACTCGCAGACGGCGATGTCGGACGCCTGGATGTACTTCTTCATCGGCTCGAGCAGCGGGTCGAAGTTGAATGCGGTGCCGTCCGTCGCAGAGGTGTCGGGCCCGGCGAAATGCTCCCACAGCCCTTCGTGGAACAGCAAATCGCCATTGACCAGCATGGAGATGCAGTCCGTGTCTGGGCAATCCGGCGAATTGCCGTGATGCTTCGCAACGGTTGTTGCGGAATCGGCATTCGACGCCGACGATTTGGATTTCGTCGTATTCGATGAGACCGCGGCGTTACCTGCCTGCGCGGCCCGTTTGCCATGCGTTGTCGCCGCATGCCATATGCCGACCGCGAGCGCCACGGCCAATGCCAATGCCACAATGGCCGCAACGATCATCGGCATGGGTGAGCGTTTCGCCGCATGCTGTCCGTGATAGTGTTCCCCGCTGTCTTGCATCATTGCAATCCCTTCGTTCCTGTGTTCTTCTCGTCACATGTCTCTACGAATAAGGGTAGCCGAGCCCGACGGATATTCGAAGCGTCGCTCGACACGCCAGCAGGACTGCGAAATATGAGGAATTTCCCCGATTTGCGATATTTCGGCGGGTTGACTTGCGTACGTGGTGTAAAGTAACGTGATGTTGCGTCGTAATGACGCACCGGAGTGATGCCTGAGTGGCCGAAAGGGGCACCCTGCTAAGGTGTTAGCTGCGTTAGCGGCTCGGGGGTTCGAATCCCCCTCACTCCGCGGATAGGGTTTCCGAAGCGATTCGGGAACCCTTTTTTCGTGCCGAAACGTTCATGGTGGAACCGTTTCGTCAGTCGTTGCGCACGTACATTGCACTTCCACCGCCGACGACCAGTCGATCCGTGCCCACAGTGGGGTCGGCGCTGGCGGCATACGGCACAGCACCCCGCCAGGTAACCGGCCGACCGCACCGCAACGGAACGACACTCGAACAAGTGTTCGACAATCCGCGCCACGGCCCGTACCATGAAGATATGAGCACTGCACCAAGGTTGGCGGCGGCCAAACGCGACTGGGGCCATGACGAGTCCGGATGCACCGTGCTGCATATCGACATGGATGCGTTCTACGCCTCGCTGGAAGTGGCACGCCAGCCAGAACTGAAGGGCAAACCCGTCGTGATCGGTACCGGCCCGCGATCCGTGGTATCCGCAGCAAACTACGAGGCGCGCAGATACGGCATCAATTCGGCCATGCCATCGGCACGCGCACGGCAGCTCTGCCCCAATGCGGTGTTCCTGCCGGTCGACATACGGTACTACCGCAAAGTCTCCCAATCGATCATGCGCGATGTGTTCCTCACCGTCACCGACCGCTTCGAACAGGTTTCCGTGGACGAAGGATATATGGATGTTTCCGGCGCACTGCTGCGCTGGGGCAAGCCCAGCGCCATCGGCGCATGGATCCGGCATGAAGTGGAACGCCGGTTCCACGTAACCTGCTCGGTGGGCATCGCAGCCAACAAGCTGGTGGCGAAAATCGCATCCACGAATGCCAAACCCAACGGCATGCTGCTCATCCCCAGCAGCCGGTCGGCGGAGTTCGTGCAGATGATGCCGTTGCGCAGCATTCCCGGAATCGGCCCAAAACTCGAGCAACGACTGAACACGTGGGGTATCGCATCCGTAGCCGATCTGAGCCAGCTCAGCATGGAACAGCTCACCCAGGCCACAGGCTCGCCTGCCAACGCACGGCACCTGTGGATGGCGTCACGCGGCATGGACGATCGCATTGTCACGCCGACGCATGTGGAAAAATCCATCGGCTCCGAGGAAACGCTGTTGGAGGACACCACCGATCAGCGAATCGCCTGCCAGCAGCTGCGCGAATCCTGCAACACCATCGCCAGATCATTACGCAACCGTGGTTTCATGGCCCGCACCGTAACCGTAAAACTCCGTTTCACGGATTTACGATACCGCACTCGGTCATGCACCCTCGGCCAGCCGGCTGACGCGGCAAGCACGCTGTACCCAACATGCGTCACACTGCTGCACGCCATGCTCGACATGCGCGGCGACGACGCCACACAGCCGCTACCCAGACCCGTGCGACTCATTGGCGTCAGCGTCAGCGGCCTGACCGAAGCGAATAACACCGCGATACAGCCGTCGCTGGATGACCTGCTTGAAGAACATGGACGTACCGACGAAACCACCACATCGAACAGACTGCGAGCGGCGGAAGCAGCATTGGACGCCGTACGCAGCAAATACGGCAATCAGGCCGCGAACCTCGGCATCTGACACGCACCGCACGCCTGCCTTCACACGCCATACCAGACGGCGGCGAACACGCAAAAAGACGGGTGGGCGCTACACTGTACCGCAGGAAAAGCGCACATCGACAATGAAAGGTTTTGCTATGGCGCAAATCGAATATCCGGATCTGGTGGTTGTGGGTGCGGGCCTGTTCGGCCTGACCGTGGCGCAGCAGGCCGTGGAGCACGCGGGCGCGAGGGTCGAGATCATCGACGTGCGCGACCACATCGGCGGCAACGCGTACAGCTACATGGACGAGGAGACCGGCGCGGAGATCCACAAGTACGGCGCGCACCTGTTCCACACGTCCAACAGGAGGGTCTGGGAGTACGTGAACCGTTTCACGTCGTTCACCGGCTACGTGCACCGCGTGTACGCCACGCACGACGGGGAGGTGTACCCCCTGCCGATCAACCTGGGCACGATCAACCAGTTCTTCCACGCGAGCTACACGCCGGCCGAGGCCAGGGCCCTGATCGCCGGGCAGGCCGGCGAGCTGGCGGGCACGGACCCGCGGAACCTCAACGACAAGGGCATCTCGCTGATCGGCCGTCCGCTGTACGAGGCGTTCATCAAGAACTACACGGGCAAGCAGTGGCAGACCGACCCGAAGGACCTGCCCGCGGGCATCATCAGCCGCCTGCCGGTGCGCTTCAACTACGACAACCGCTACTTCAAGGACACGTGGGAGGGCCTGCCCGCGGACGGGTACACCGCGTGGATGGAGCGCATGATCGACGACCCGCGCATCCACGTGACCCTGGGGGCCGACTTCTTCGACGGGTCCCAGCCGTTCAACAGGAAGGACCTGGCCGCGGCGGGCGTGCCGGTCGTGTACACGGGCCCGGTGGACCGCTACTTCGACTACTCCCTGGGCGAGCTCAAGTGGAGGACCGTGGACTTCAGGGAGGTGCGCTACGACGAGGGCGACCACTTCGGCTGCCCGGTGATGAACTTCTCCGACGCGGACGTGCCGTACACGCGCGCGATCGAGTTCAAGAACTTCAACCCGGAGCGCCGGGACTCGCAGAACCCGGACAGGACGGTGGTGTGGGAGGAGTACAGCCGTTTCGCGGAGCGCGGGGACGAGCCGTACTACCCGATCAACACGGAGGCCGACAGGGAGCTGTACGCGCGCTACGAGGAGCTGGCGGAGGCGGAGCCGCTCACGGTGTTCGGCGGGCGTCTGGGCACGTACAAGTACTACGACATGCACCAGGTGATCGACACGGCGTTGACCGCGTACGAGGAGCGGGTCGCCCCAATGCTCAAGAAGTGAGCCGACACCCAGAAAACAAGAGGTAGCAAACACCAGCCCTCTGGTAGAAGGGATTTGTGAGGATTCGACGGAAACCTCTGTTTTTCCGCTCCCATCGGACGAAAAACAGAGGTTTTCTCATGCCTTATGGTTACGATAGAACATATGTCACAAACTCGTAGCGCAAGCAGTGGCCGCAGCACCCACTCGTCGGGTCGATCCGCCGGTTCCGCGAAAACGACCGGGACCCGTCGCACGAACAGCGGTTCCAAGGCCAGGAAGAGGACGACGAACGCGCCCGCCGCACGCCACTACCGCGGCGGCAACCATCGCACCAACGGCAAAGGCCCGAAACTCAAAGGCCGCCGCAAGCATCTCATTCTCAAATGGATTCTCGGCCTGATCGGGGCAGGACTCGTCGCAGGCATCGGGCTCTTCGCCTATCTGTACATCACCACGGAGATTCCGCAGCCCGAAAAAGTCGCCATGGCGGAGAACACCACCGTGTACTACAACGACGGAGTCACGGAACTCGGCACATTCTCCAAGCAAAACCGCACCATCATCCAGTGCAACGCTCTGCCGAAATACGTCGGCAACGCCATCGTCGCCTCCGAAAACCGCACATTCTACGAAGACAACGGCATCGACATCAGGGGCATCGCCCGTGCACTCGTCAACAATCTGACCAAAGGCACGCGCCAAGGCGGTTCCACCATCACCCAGCAGTACGCCGAACGGTATTATCTGGGCGAAACCACCAGTTACAAGGGCAAGATCCGAGAAGCCGTCCTTGCGCTGAAGATCGCGCAGACGCAGGACAAGGATGAGGTGCTGTGCAATTACATGAACACCATCTACCTGGGCCGCGGCGCATACGGCATCCAGGCGGCAGCCAAAGCCTACTTCAATAAGAACGCCCAGGATCTGACCCTCAATGAGGCCGCCATGCTGGCCGGCATCATCCCTTCCCCCTCCAACTGGGATCCGGCGGTGAACCAGAAGAAAGCCGAATCACGATTCAAGCGCGTCATCAACATCATGCGCGAAGACGGCTACATCACCGGCAAGGAAGCGAAGGAAGCTCAAATGCCGGCCACTTCGCAGAACACCCAGCTGCAGGACGTGTACAAGGGGCCGAACGGCTACCTGCTGCAAATGGTGCGCAGCGAACTGGTGCAAGCCAAGGCCTTCACCACCGATGATCTGGATACCGGCGGATACAAGATCATCACCACCATCGACAAGGGCAAGCAGGATCTGATGCAGCAGGTCGTCAGCCCCTCCGACAACGGCATGAGCGGAGTCGTACCGGACGGCATGCAGTTCGGAGCAATGAGCGCCAACCCGCAGGATGGATCGATCCTCTCCGTGTACGCCGGCGACGACTACCTGGCCAAGCAGTACAACAACGCCACGCAGGCACAGTATGAAGTCGGATCCACCATGAAGCCGTTCGCACTGCTCGCCGCGGTGCAGGAAGGCGTGAGTCTGAACACCGTGTTCAACGGCAACTCCTACCGCACCTTCCCCGGCATCACCAGCACGGTAAGCAACTTCGGCAACGAGAACTACGGCTACATCAACCTGTACCGGGCCACGGCACTGTCGTCGAACACCGTGTTCATGGACCTGCAGACCAAACTCGGCACGAAGAAAATCGCCGAAACCGCTCGCACGGCTGGTGTGGAAAGCACTTCGCTCGACGGTTCCGAACCATTCACCGTGCTCGGCAACAACGCGCTCACCGTCAAGGACATGACCGCGGCATACGCCACACTCGCCAATCAGGGCAACAAGCCGACCCTGCACATCGTGGCCAGCGTGAAAAGCTCCGCAGGCAAGGACCTGTACCTGGCGCCGTCCTCCACCGAACGTGTGTTCCAAGCCAACGATACGAACCTGGTGACCAAGGCGCTGACCGGCGTCGTGCAATCCGGCACCGCCACCGAAGCGTTGAATGTCGGGCACACCATTGCCGGCAAGTCCGGTACCTCGAACAACTCGTATGCGGCAAGCTTCTGCGGCTACACGCCCTCCGTGGTATCTGTGTTCTCGATGTGGTACCCGGATGCGAACGGCAATCCGCAGCAGATCCCGGCCTTCGGACAATGGACCGGCGGCTCCGACTACCCCGTGCACCTGTTCACGCAGTACATGAAGCAGGCGTTGGCGGACACCACGAACGAGGTATTCCCGACCGCCAAGGACAACGGCAAGGTGGGCGGCTCCGACGGTACCTGGGGCACCGGCTATTCAAGCTCGTACTCCTACTCCTACCGATCCTATGGCTGGAACTCCACCGGAGGCACCAACAGCAACAGCGGTACCACCGGCAACAGTGGCACGAACACCAATAGCGGCACCACAAGCGGCGGCACCGATACCGGAGGCAATGCCACCGACAACAGCGGCGGCGCCAACACCGGCACTGGCGGCACGAACACCGGCGGAACCACCGACAACAGCGGCGGCACCGGCGGCGAATCCAATTCCGGAGGAACCACCGGAGGCACCGAGTAAGTCCGCATCAACGGGCCTAGCGGCCAGCACAATACGCTGCGAACACAAGAACCCCGTTCCATATGATCCCTCATACGGAACGGGGTTTTCTCATAGCTATGGCCGCACTTTCGCCATCGCACATACGGCAACAAGGCGCAACGCTCTAGCCCACGAAACGCAACGGCAACAAGCAAGGGCTGCACCCGTTCAACGGAAAACAGGTGCAGCCCTTATCCTTCACGCTTGCGCAAGCGTTGCCGGCAATCAGCGCTCGGAACGGTTGATGGCAGAGATGATGGCCTTCAGCGCACTGGTGGTGATGGACGAATCAATGCCGACACCCCAGATGATCTGGGCTTCGGCATCCTCGCCAACCTGGCATTCCACGTAAGAGGCGGCCATGGCGTCGGTACCGACGGACATGGTGTGCTCGGCATAATCCATGACGGAAGCCTCGATGCCGAAGTTCGACAGCGCGTTAAGGAACGCGGCGATCGGCCCGTTGCCAATGCCGGAAACCTCACGCTCACGAGGCTCATCACCCGGTTCGATGCCACGATCAAGCACCTTGGCCTTCAGCACGGTATCGGAACCGTCCTCACCGGAAGACACAGCCACCTTGAGCAGCTTCAAGCGACCCCACTGCTTCAGGGTCTCATCGCTGCTGTCACCGACCACCGCGCCAGCGGCAGTGACACCAGACTCCTCGACCGGCAGATACTCGTCCTTGAACAGACGCCAGATATCCTCGTCCTTGACTTCCTTCTTGGTTTCATCGGCAAAGTTCTGTACGACCTTGTCGAATTCGACCTGCAGGCGCTTCGGCAGATCAAGATTATGGTTCGTCTTGAGCAGATACGCCATGCCACCCTTGCCGGACTGGGAGTTCACACGGATGATCGCCTCGTAGGAGCGTCCAATATCCTTCGGATCGATCGGCAGATACGGCACCAGCCATACGAACTTGTCCAGATCGGCACCAGCACGATCGGCGGCCACCTGACGAGCCTCAAGGCCCTTCTTGATGGCGTCCTGATGGGAACCGGAGAACGCGGTGAACACGAAGTTGCCCGCATAGGGGTGACGCTCGGAGATCTTGATCTGATTGCAGTATTCGACGGTCTTGCGAATCTCCGGAACATTCGAGTAGTCGATCTGCGGATCGATGCCCTGGGTCAGGAAATTCAGGCCAAGCGTGACCAGATCGACGTTGCCGGTGCGCTCGCCATTGCCCAGCAGGCAGCCCTCCACACGGTCGGCGCCGGCCAGCACCGCAAGCTCGGTGGCGGCGACGCCCATACCCTCGTCGTTATGCGGGTGCAGGGACAGCACGATGGCGTCGCGGTCGTTCAAATTATTGGACACGTATTCCACTTCGTCCGCGAACACGTTCGGAGTGGTCATCTCCACCGTTGCCGGCAGGTTGATGATCATCGGATGCTCGGGGGTCGGCTTGATCACGCCGGTCACGGCGTTGCAGACCTCGACGGCGTATTCCGGTTCGGTGCCGGTGAAGGATTCCGGGGAATACTCGTAGTACAGGTCGATGCCTTCGGCTTCGCTTTCCAGGCTCTTGCACAGTTCGGCGGCGTCGATGGCCAGCTTCTTGATCTCTTCCTTGTTCTTACGGAAGACGACCTCACGCTGCAGCACGGATACGGAATTATAGAAATGCACAATGGCACGCTTGGCGCCCTTCAGCGCCTCATACGTGCGGCGAATCAGATGCTCACGGCACTGGGTGAGCACGACGATGGTGACATCGTCGGGGATGAGTTCGCGCTCGATCAGCATGCGGATGAAGTCGAAATCGGTTTCGGAAGCCGACGGGAAGCCGACCTCGATCTCCTTGAAGCCCATCGACACCAGCAGATTCCAGAAGCGCAGCTTGCGCTCGGAATCCATCGGGTTGACGAGGGCCTGATTGCCGTCACGAAGATCGACGGAGCACCAACGCGGTGCACGCTGCAGTCGCTTGCCCGGCCACGTACGCTCCGGGTAATCAAACGGCACCTGCTTATCGTATGCAACGTACTTGGCGTACGGCATCTTGCTGGGCTTTTGCGGAGCTCCAATGAAACGCGCCGGAGGCAGCAGCGGGTCGTTGTTACCTCCGTTGGACGCCGCAGCCACAGCCGCGAGATCAAACACAGACGATTGATCCTGACCCATCACTCCTCCTTATCTTGGTTTTGCCGGTTCCTCCGGCCATCAATTGTTACGCGCATGTTACCTATGCGCTTGGGCTAATCCTAGCGGCTCCCCGCGCCAATGATTAACCGCGTTTCGTGATATGACAACAGTTCGACCAACATGACGGCGGTCCGCCCCCATTCGCACTTGAACCCGGCACCTTCGCCCCACCCATCGAAGCCTCGACCCTCATACAAGGTCACGGTCTGCCCGTCGCTAAGCTTGCTGCCGGGGCCGGGAATGGAACAGGATACCTTGCCCACGTATTTTTTGGAAGACAACCGCTTCTCCGTCTTGACGGTGTAGCCTCTGGACTCCAGATCCGCCTTCACCCCGGCAACGTCCCGGCCTACGATATCCGCCGGCAGGCCATCATCGCCTTGCGCAGGTTCCTGCACCGAAATCGCCGGGTCACCCAGATTTTCCCTAGGCTGATCCCGCAGCGCATCTTCCTGAGCCACAGCTTCCAAGGCGGCACCACAACTGGTGCAGAACCTATCGTATTCGCCGTTCCTGCTCCCGCATTGCGTGCAGAATACCCCTATCCCCTCTCTGACGGTGCGGCAAACCCTTCCACTGTATGCCAGTATATTTGCCGGTCGGCCCCGATGTGATGCGAGACGGCGTCTTTCGCAAACACGGATGGTTCCGTAGGGGGTTTACGCCTTCCGTAGGTGGTTGGCCGTTGAAAACCACAACAGAAACGGCCTTATGTAAGCCGTTTCTCAAGTCCGGTACTACATCTGACCACCTACGGAACCGCAAAACCACCTACGGAACCTATACGGCAGCCCAACCAGACAACACCTTTACTTTATGTATATGCGGGAAAACACCAATGCACCGCCTTCCGCCGGGGAAAACGCACATAACGGCCCTCACAAGGCCTGATGAACGCCCTTTGCTTCGCGGAACATCGAACCGCTCGGCGCATGCGTGCAGGGCGGTAGAGTCAACGGAACAGGCTGATACCACGGCGGGCGACACAGTAGGCGTTGCCCAGCCACGCGTGGCGGGAGTTCGGCCAGACCGCGCCAAGACGCGGGGCATTCTGACTCATCCAAATACTCGGCACACGCCCATCCGTCGACCGCGAGCCAAGCAGATTGAACCCGTTCTTGACCTCCAGCCAGTCAGGATGCTGGGTGGCGATGGCAAGCCCCTCCTCAAGGGTAAGCGGGAGGCGATCGTCGGCATCGATGAGCTTACGCGCCACATCGGGCTCACGATTGAGATAGCAGGTTCCGGTATGCGGCTCGATCGCCAGATAGAACGGCCCCTCAGGCGGCTCGAATCCGTCCTGCGGAAGAAAACTGGCGATATCACGCGGCGGCATGGTGGTGAACCCGGCCATGCGATTGATGGAGGTTCGGGCGATCAACGATTCGGGCGACACCAGCTCACGTGTGGGAATCAGCAGAATCTCAGCCCCCAAGTCGGAGTCCTCCAACGCACGGATAAGCGGACGCGCCAGCGCACGGAACGCGTCGGCCGACATATCGGCCACATCCGGGTATCCCAACGCCACGATTCGATCCAGCTGCTTTTGCGCCTCTTCTGATGCCTTCGACATGTCTACTAGTGTACGCACCATGCACGAGCGTTTCCGCCAGCGCAGCACCACGCCAGACCCACGGCATGCGAATCATACCGCCGAACAACCATACAACCAGCCGAAACCCCGGCAGGCACCGACGCGCAGACCACCATACGGCCACCATACGGATAGCGGAAACGGCTTGACTGCACGTTTTCGTAGAATTAAACAACGCGTGTGGCCGCCCACGACGTCGTTTGGGGCCGGCTGGTCGACCTCAAGCGTGAATCATACGAAATTTGCAACAATTCCATCATGTAAGCGAGAGGTTGTTATGTCCGAAAAAATCAAAGTCGGCATTCTCGGAGCTACGGGTATGGTCGGTCAGCGTTTCGTCACGCTGCTCGAAAACCATCCGTGGTTTGAACTGGTCACCCTTGCCGCATCCGCGCATAGCGCCGGCAAGACCTACGAGGAAGCCATCGGCGGCCGCTGGAAGATGGAAACCCCGATGCCCGAGTTCGTCAAGAACATGGTGGTCAAGAACGTGGCCGACGTTGAAGACGTGGTCAAGGACGTCGACTTCGTATTCTCCGCAGTGAACATGCCGAAGGACGAGATTCGCGCCATCGAAGAGGAATACGCGAAAACCGAAACCCCGGTGGTATCCAACAACAGCGCCCACCGCTGGACGCCGGACGTGCCGATGGTCGTGCCGGAGATCAATCCGCAGCATTATGCGATCATCGAACACCAGAGGAAGCGTCTCGGCACCACGCATGGCTTCATCGCCGTCAAGCCGAACTGCTCCATTCAGGCCTACACCCCGGCACTGGCCGCATGGCAGGAGTTCGAGCCGCATGAGGTTATCGTAAGCACCTACCAGGCCATTTCCGGCGCTGGCAAGACCTTCAAGGATTGGCCGGAAATGGTGGGCAACATCATTCCGTTCATCTCCGGCGAAGAGGCGAAGTCCGAGAAGGAACCGCTGAAGGTCTTCGGCCACGTGGACGAAGCCAAGGGCGAGATCGTGCCGTTCGACGGCCCGCTGAAGATCACGTCGCAGTGCATCCGCGTGCCCGTGCTCAACGGCCACACCGCCACCGTGTTCATCAACTTCGGCAAGAACCCGACCAAGGATGAGCTCATCGACCGTCTGGTCAACTACACCAGCAAGGCCGCTGAACTCGGCCTGCCGCACGCCCCGAAGCAGTTCATCCAGTACCTGACCGAGGACGATCGCCCGCAGGTGCTCAAGGATGTGGACTACGAGGGCGGCATGGGCGTCTCCATCGGACGCCTGCGCGAGGATTCCATCTTCGATTGGAAGTTCGTGGGACTGGCGCACAACACCCTGCGTGGTGCCGCCGGCGGCGCTCTGGAAAGCGCCGAAATGCTCAAGGCATTGGGCTACATCACCAAGAAGTGATTCGCGGCGATGCGGTAATGCGGTAATGCGCCGCATATAACGCACGCGTTCGCATCAATACATCGCAGAAACGGAGGCCGGGTCGGTAAAACCGATCCGGCCTCCGTTTCTGCGCTTATATGGCTGATGCCGCGCAGCATGGCTTGCAGGGAGGCTCGATGCGAAAAACGGTACGCAGCATGATGCGCGAATACGCAAATATGCAAACGCACAAACATGCTTACATAACACTTGAGGCGGGCCCACACGCTTGCGTGGAACCCGCCTCATGCGGAAAACGTCGAGTCGGAACCCGAATCAGCGACCGGTGCCGCCGTACACCACGGCCTCCACCTGGTCGGAGTCAAGACCGTACGCGGTGTGCAGCGCCTTGACGGCGTCGTTGAGCTGATCCAGCGGCACCAGGGCGGCGATACGGATCTCGGAAGTGGAGATGATCAGCACGTTGATGCCCTTGTCGCTCAATGCGTTGAAGAACTTGGCGGCCAGGCCGGAATGGGTTTTCATACCGACGCCCACCACGGCGACCTTACCCACGTTGGAATCCACGTCAAAGGACTTGTAACCGAGTACATCGTGCTTTTCGATGAGGATCTCCTGCACCTGCTTGACCGCGGATTCGGGCACGGTGAAGGAAATGTCGGCGGTGCCGACGGAAGCGCCCGCCTGCACGATCATGTCGACGTTCACGCCGGCCATGGCCAGCTCGGTAAACACCTTGGCCGCCATGCCGGGCTCGTTCGGCACGCCACGCACGGTGGCCAAAGCCTCGCTGCGGTCGTGCGCAACACCGGAGATGACCGGGGCCTCCGGGCCAAGATCGGGGAACAGGTCGCCCATGGATTCGTTCTTATCGCTCATGTTCTCTTGCCTTCGCTTCTGTTGGGATGGGGATTTCGTTGACTAGTCGAGATTCGGCAGCGTGCGCGGGTCCACACCATTCGGCACGACCAGCGTGCCCGGCCTGTGGGAGAAGGACGAACGCACATGCAACGGCATGTTGAAACGCTGGGCGTATTCGACGCAGCGCAGCGCAAGCACCTTCGAACCGCATGCGGCCATTTCAAGAATCGAATCGTAGTCGATGCTGGGAATGCGCTTGGCGGTCGGGACGATGCGCGGATCGGCGGTGAAAATGCCATCCACATCGGTGTAGATCTCGCACATGTCGGCATCGAGGGCAACCGCCAAAGCGACTGCGGAGGTATCGGACCCGCCACGACCGAGCGTGGTGGCGTCGCCGTTGGCGTTGATGCCCTGGAAACCGGCGACAATCGCCACATCGCCTTCCTCAAGCGCATGCTTCACGCGATCCGGCTTCACGGACTTGATATGCGCCGCACCATACCGAGTGTCGGTGAAGAAGCCGGCCTGTTGACCAGTGAAGGAACGTGCGCTGGCGCCTTCGGCGTGGATGGCCATGGCGAGCAGGCTCATGGAGATGCGTTCGCCTGCGGTCATCAGCATATCCATCTCGCGCTCGGGCGGGTTGGAATCGATACTCAGCGCCTGATCGATGAGATCGTCGGTGGTATCGCCCATGGCCGAAACGACCACTGCAACGGAATTGCCCTTTTTCTTCGTCTCCACAACACGGCGGGCGACGCGCTTGATGGATTCGGCGTCGGCCACGGAGGAGCCGCCGTATTTCTGCACGATGAGAGCCACTGCTGTCCTATCCTCTGTCTTGAAAGTTTTCAAACCCGCGTCTCATAGTACGCAAGTGTGACGATTATATGGAGAAGCGTATTACCGTTCTTGACCCCGTTCACGATTTGGGACGATGCCGATGCCAGTAATACAGCTGACCATCAGGCTTCCCTACGACCGGAAAGCGCACGGCCGAGCGTTATCTCGTCGGCATATTCAAGATCGCTTCCCACGGGCAACCCGCTTGCCAGACGCGTCACCTTGATGCCGACCTGGCTGAGCAACCGGCTCAGATAGGTGGTCGTGGCCTCGCCTTCGATATTCGGGTCGAGTGCAAGGATCACCTCGGTAACGCTGCCGTCGCCCAATCGTTCCAGCAGCTTGGCGATGTTCAGATCGTTGGGCCCCACGTTCGCCATGGGGTTAATGGCGCCACCGAGCACATGGTACAGGCCGTGGTATTCGCGGGTGCGTTCGATGCTCATCACGTCCTTGGGCTCCTCGACCACGCAGATGATGCTGTGATCGCGGCGCGGGTCCAGACATACCGGGCATGGCGACGCCTCGCATACGTTTCCGCACACCTCGCAGAACTTCACCTTCGCTTTCACCTCGGTGATGGCATCGGCCAGATCGGCCGCCTCACGTTCGTCACTGCCCAAGATGTAGAAAGCGATGCGCTGAGCGCCTTTGGGACCGATTCCCGGCAGTTTGGAAAAAGCATCGATCAGCCGTTGGATCGCACCGTCATAAGCCAATGCCATGCGTCACTCCTCCGTATGCTTCGTTGTCTGGTGCATGTTACGCGGATTGTGCGGATCGTCGGCCGTGAACTCCTCGACCTTCTTGACCTCGAACAGGCGCTTGATGTCGTCCATGCTCATGGCCGTAGCCTCCCCCAGGGATTCGTCACTCATCGAGTACTCATCCTCGTCCGCGGCAACCTGCGGCTGAGGCGGCGCGGCTGCAGCTGCGGACATAGCCCACGGGTCGGGTTCCACCGCCGGGTCGATAGCCAGTTCAGGCCCCGGAGGGATAGGTTCGCCTGACGCCTGCCATGGGTCAGTCGCCGCGAGCTGGCTGGTGCCGGCATTCTCCTGCTGCTGGACATGCTCGCCTGCGGAGGCACCCCAATGCGGTTCCTGGGCAGCGTAATCACGCCCCTGCGCATTATGACGACTCGCATCGCCCGTCACGGATTCACCGGTTGCAGACGGTGCCGTCACCGTTGCGGACTGTTCCGAAGCGGACGATGCAGATTGTGCAGATGCCGATTGTGCGGATGCCGTTGGTACGGCCCACGGATCGATGCCATCGCTGACATCCGGCACCGCAACATGTTTGCTTTCATGCTCGCTCTGATGTTCGGGCTGCCCCTCGCCCTGACGATCGGGGTTCGCCGGCACAGCGGGCACTGCAGGCGTCGCCCACGGGTCATCGTCGTCCCCCGCTACGGATTGCGCTTCGGCAGCTTGAGACGAGCCATTCCCGTTCTGCTCCGATGCTTGCGAAACCGGTCTTTCCGGGGCGAACCCGTTCAGCGATCGATGGGAGTCACCATCGTCGGACGCTCCCGGCTGTTCGTTCGACGCGTCGGATTGCTCACGGTCGGCATCATTGGAATTCTCCGCCCACTGCGAAGCGCCGGCCGCCGTGGAACGCATGTTCTCCTGAAGCACCTGGGCTTTGATGCGCTGCTGTTCGCTCGCCGGAAGCTGCTTGAACGCCGGCGCACGCACGCCATCGTCCGTCAGCCTGGTAGGAGCGATTTCAACGCGCTCGCCGAATGCCTTACGCACTTCGGCACGCACAATGTCCACGACCTTGGTGGTGCCGTCGATTTCTTCCTTGGCCACGGCCAGGGCGAATGCATATTTGCTCAATGCCTTATCGAATTTCAGCCATAGGCGAGGATTGCCGGATTTCGACTGGGCTTCATACTTGATGCGCAGTACTTTGCTGCGGGACACGTACCGACGCACGTCCTCGGGAAGATCGCGCACCAACGCATCCCATGTTTCGTCCGGGGTGCGGTTATTCGGCACAGTGGCATCCGGCTGCGTTCCCATCGCCCAGCCATCGGCCTGGAGATTCGCGGGAGCCGATACTACGGCAGGTGCGGATTCCGAGGCATCGGCCGCCTGTACGGGCACCGTCGTCGAGGGTGCCGGCGAAACCGTCACCCCAGCGTTTCCCCGGTCATGCTCCTGATTACGGGCCGCGCCGGCGAAACCGCCCTGCGCCGGCGCGCCGGCATGACGTGAAGCTCCGGCGAAACCGGTATGCGCGCCCGATGTGACGGCCGGCTTCGTATCGTGAGCAGCGGCATTGCCGCCGGGCGCGACTGGAACGGCAGCGGTCTGTTGCATGATGGACCATCCGCTCTCATGCTCGGCCAGCAGGCGTGCTGCGAGCAATTCCAATCGCATACGCGGCGAAATGGCACCGGTCATAGTGCTCAACGTGGAGTTCATGGTGTCGGCCATTACCGTAAGTGCGGAAAGGCCGAGCGCCTTGGCCTGACGATGCAGCTCGTCCAGATCCTCGCCCTCGGCGGAGTCGGATAGCACGCTTTCCGCTCGATCGCCAGCCAGCGTAAGCACCATAAGATCACGTACACGAGCCAGAAGATCCTCGACAAAACGACGGGGGTCGAAACCACCGACCACGACTTTCTGCACCACGTCGTACAGCGCTTCGCCATTGCCGTCGATAACCGCATCAACGGCCTGCCCGATAAGCGTTTCCGGCGTGAAACCCAGCAATGCCACGGAAGCGTCATGCGTGATGACCCCATCGACGGAACCAATCATCAGCTGGTCAAGCACCGACAAGGTGTCTCGCATGGATCCGCCACCAGCGCGCATGGCCAGTTTCAGCACACCAGGCTCAGGCTTGATGCCTTCCTTGTCGCAGATCTGCTCAAGATAGGGGCCCATGATCTCCTGCGGCACCAGGCGGAACGGATAATGGTGGGTACGTGAGCGGATAGTGCCGATTACCTTGTCCGGTTCGGTGGTGGCAAAGATGAACATCACATGTTCCGGCGGCTCCTCAACGATTTTCAGCAAGGCGTTGAAGCCTTGCGGCGTAACCATATGCGCCTCGTCGAGAATAAAGATCTTGTAGCGGTCGCGAGCCGGCGCGAAACCGGCACGCTCGCGCAGTTCGCGGGCGTCATCGACGCCATTGTGCGAAGCCGCGTCGATTTCGACCACGTCGATGGAACCGGGGCCTCCGGTAGCGAGATCCTTGCACGACTCGCATTCGCCGCAGGGATGCGAGGTGGGACCTTTAGCGCAATTGACGCAACGCGCGAGAATACGCGCGGAACTGGTTTTGCCGCATCCCCGCGGCCCGGAAAACAGGTAGGCGTGCGTCAGCTTGCCTTCGTCAAGGGCCCTCATCAGTGGCACAGTGACTTGTTCCTGCCCGATAACGCCTTCGAACGTATCAGGGCGATAACGACGATAAAGGGCCAACGCCATAATTCTCAACACCTTCCGGTACTAGCCAGCACGCATCGCATACGCACCGTCACCTTACCGCATTCCCGTCTCAACATCGTCTTGCCCGCTAAGGGGGAAGACGCACAACACATCTACTGTACTGATTTCCGCCTGCCAACACCACAGCCCATCGTACGGTTGTATCCTGCATCATCCCGTACACTGGTGCTATGAGCTCCGGTAATACCCCAATGCCCAGTGGAAAGGGCGACGCCCGGCGCGCAGCCATCGTGCGCGCGACACGCGACATATGTGCCGAACAGGGCTTCTCCAAAGTCACTGTCAGCGACATCGCGAACCGGGCACATATGACACGCTCCCTGTTCTACCACTATTTTTCCGATAAAGACGAGGTGGCGGATGCGGTTCTCGACGATGTGGTCGGCGACATTCTCGCGCAGCTGGAGCAGTGGGACGCCTCCCGCAAACCCGGAGACATCGACGGGTCGTTGAACGACTTCGTCAAGCTCATTCGCAAACTCATCGTGGAGGAAAGCCCCTTCTCGAACCGAATAGTCAAGGATGGCAACGCCGCGCTGTACATCCGTTTTCTCGACCGTATCACCGACCGCATAGC
Organism: Bifidobacterium angulatum DSM 20098 = JCM 7096; assembly: GCF_001025155.1. NCBI lineage: Bacteria > Bacillati > Actinomycetota > Actinomycetes > Bifidobacteriales > Bifidobacteriaceae > Bifidobacterium > Bifidobacterium angulatum. Next base: position 1,726,357 of record NZ_AP012322.1, read on the forward strand.
CGATATGTTGCAGCGGACCACCGCTCAGGATTTCGAGACCCACTATGGCATGCCGATTATTTGCGTGCATGAAACGTTCATACTGCTGGTCTCCGGAATGATCTCGCTTATCCGCTCGCACCCTGACGTGCCGAATCTGACGGTGAAGAAGCTCATCGCGCAAACATTGCATCTCAACGATTACGTTCACCTCGATTAAACAGTCTCGGCTTCGTGCCGGCGTAATCCCGGGATGTTTTTCCGATGCGTTCCCGGCTCATATGGCACGGCCATCGCGTGCGATGAACTGATCGATCTGTTCCTTGCCGCGCCGACCTCGATGCCAGTTGACAACCGCAGGAGGAAGGAGTACGCGCAACATCTGTTTGCGGGATTCGACATGCAACGGCAGCGGCCCCACGCACTCACCATCGGCCATCGCCGTAGGCGGCTCGTCACCATCAGCCGACCGCGTGATACTCACGGATCGCACGCGCTGCCAAGACAGGAATCGCGAGGCCAGCAACCTGCCATCATACGCGTGGCGCAAAGCTCGCATAAGCTCAACGCAGCCAGGCATACGATTCATCCACACCATGTCAAGCAATCCGTCGTCGAGGGACGAATACGGCGAAACCTCGATGCCGCCGCCGATATGCCTTGAATTGGCCACTGTGAGCAGCGGTGTGGCCATATCCCATTCCTCGACGGTTCCGTCGGCCGTGGTGGCCTCGACGTGGTACCCGTATCGCTTCATATGCAGCAGTTCCGCAAGCACCGCGGCAAAGTAGCGCAACGATCCGCCCGGCAGTCGTGAACGGTTGGCTCGATCATTGATGCTCGCATCAATGCCGCAGGACAGCATTCCCGCGAAGAAACGCCCGTTTCCAAGCCCGGCGTCACCTGCACCCGGCATGGCGTCGGCCAGGTTCTGCCCGCTCACATACCCCATGTCGATATCCATGCATGAGCCGCATACGATGGCCCCGACGATGCCCTCCACCGCAGTCTCGATACGGTTCACCGGCAACTTGAGTCCCCTGGCGAAATCATTGCCGGAGCCAACCCCGACAATGCCCATTGGCGTGCCGCTATTCGCAACGGCATTGACACCCAGACTGACCATGCCGTCGCCACCGACCACAATCAGATAATCGTAGGTTCCTTGCGCGGCTTGCATGTTGGCAATGGATTCGGTAACAGTTTCGCCGGTCAGGTCCTTCGCCGCAAAACCGTGTGCCCTGCCTCGCTCATTCAGCAAATCCAGCACACGGCTGCCGGCTTTGGCTCCTTTGCCGTTGTTTGACGCCGGATTGCCGACTACCGCTACGATCGTATGCCGTTTCTGCTTGTTCATAACCACACGATACGCATCGCATGATGCGACAGTCAATCGCATGCCGAGGGACCGGCACGCGCCGAAGCGACGACCTTGGAAACCAGGGGTACGCCCACATGCATGGTTACGCTCACCTCCACATCGCCCATATGCTCTCCTTCCATATGGCATGACACCATGCTGGCGTTATTCCCCTCAGCCACGGCTCCCGCCAGCGAACACGGATCACGCCGACCGTTTCGCCAGGCAAGGGCCGCTGAGAATGCGGCCAGGTCAGCCGCAGATCTGGCCTGGGCATGGCGCACCGCAACATGCCCCGCTCCGCTCATCACGCTGACGAGTGTTGCAGCCACCATGACCAGCGCGACGCCCACCACGGTTCCAGACCCTTTATCCGACCGGTGCAGACGGATGCAGAGCCGCCGGATCGGCAGAAGCAATCGCTGCAATTGACTACGTGCAATCATGTCAGTATTCCCACTGCCCGGCCTTCGACCACGGTAGGCAGCACGCCTCTTGGGTCGGGCAGTACCGGGCAGCGAGCGACAACGTTCACCCGCTGCCCTGCAGTACTGACGTTCAAGGCGATGCCATCACCGACCGCATTGCGCGCCGCCGCAGACGAATCCGCACCGCCGCCAGCGGCGACGGCGGCACGTGCCGCGGCCGATGCCGCATCCTGGCAGCCAATGGACACCCCCACCAGGCGAGTCAACGAAAGCAACAGCAATGCCACCACCATTACGGCAGGCAGCACTGTGGCGAACTCCGCGGTAACCGAGCCTCGTTCGAGCGGAGCATGCGGCAATGGCACCGCCCGCGGCGCGCGGCCAATCAATTCGTCGGGCGGGCGGCGAGCACGATGAGCCGTACGCGTCATGGTCGGCTCACCCTCCCATGCTGAGTGCCTGTTTGACAATGTCCAGCAGCATTTTCCGCACTGTTTCCGATTTCATGATTGTGACCAGCAGTGCCGCAAAACCCGTGGCCGCAACGAGTACGACCGCATATTCGGCGGTTGCCGCACCTTCTTCCGGTTCGATGCGCCCGAGCCGTGCTTTGGCGTCCATCAGGCACAGCTTTCCGTAGATTCCCTCTCGCACCGTCGATATGTGTCGTTCCGCCCGGTTTGCGAATCCCGGGCTTTTCCCGGTATTGGATGCAGATGTCTGGCGCATGTTGCCCTCCTTGACTGTAGTCCGTTGCCGATCTGTTTCGACCGGCCCCATCACTGTGCCCAATGAGTTCGGGCGCCGGCAACGCGTTGGGGGATTGTGGTCGACACTCCCCCTGGTTATCCACACCCCGGCGTGTTATCCACCGCAATCAGGCTAGGGCGAATGTTGTGTTCCGTTCGTTTCCCTTGAACCGACACGCCGTCGATATCACGCAAATGCACACAAGGAAACATATGGATGGAGCGAAGTGCACATTCCATTTCAAATCACTGTGTTTTCCTGTCGATTTGCACCATTTGAGCACGAAAGCGAACATGGTTTCCGACCAGGTTGCGCAGGCTCTCGAACGCGCCTAAATTGTGAGGTACAAGGACAACAGAACAGAGCAGAGCCCACAAAGAAGTAATGGTCATAAGGACTGGTACGTTGGACGGGCATTGGATAGACTTACCGTTGCAACGATGATGTTGTGCAGAGATTCTGCTCAGGTTGGACTTGGAAGGGAACCCGCTTCGGCGGGTTCCCTTTTTTCATGCGTCTGGTCCACCCTTGTCCAATATCGTTTGCGCACATCCTGTTTCCATACGCCCAGCGATTGAAACAGGCATTCACCCCCCCCCCCCCCGCGTTTCCGTTGGCCCCTCCGCTCCGCTGCCCTTGTCTGCACTCATCGTCTTTTTCGCTCACATAGATCGCGCAAACACACAGAAAAAGACAGATCCACACGTAATATCACATGACATCCGTGGATCAGGCCGGTGGATAACACGCCGGGGTGTGGATAACCAATGGGAGTGTCGACCACAATACCCGAACGCCGTTGTGCCCTACCGAAATCACAGGATTCAATCGAGGCATGACTATGACATCATTCTCGAACAACACATACAGGCGGCCGGCACCGGCAAGCTCCGCCTTGCAGGCGCATACGTCGGCGGGCAGGCAATCGTCGATCGCCAACGTGCATACGCCCATGCCACATACCGGCTATGGGAGCATCATCGCCACGCCACGGTACTCGAATCTCATATCGTTTACCTCTCCAAGTGGCGGCATCGGGCTCAGCACCATCACTGCACTCGTTGCGCTCACGCTCAGCATGCAAGACATCGACTGCGCACTGCTGGACGCCGACATCCCGCATGGAGGTCTGGGGATTCTGCTTGGCATAGAGCACGAGCCGGGACTCAGCCTGCAGGACATCGACGCCCCGCTGGGCCGGATCGACGGCAAGGCCTTCAATCTTGAACTGCCTCATTGGGAAGGCATCAACGTGCTCGCCTGCGCATCATGGCGCGGGCAACTGCCTGAATGGTGGCAGATGCAGGCGGCCATACAGGCCTTATGCGAAGCCAACCGTATGGTACTGGCCGATGTTGGCGACGGAACGGTTTGGGAATACGTGCCGGAACTGCTCATGGCACAGCATGTTGTCGCCGTGGAGTTGTCGGTGCTTGGCCTGGCCCGTGCCAAGGCACACCTTGCACGGCTCCAGCGACTGCGCCAGGAGCTTCAGGGAGATGACATCGACCACCCCGCACCGATTGTGGTGTTTACCGAACCACGTGGGGCGCCAAAACGATCGGCATCATCAGCCATCGCCACCACGGAGGCCATAGCCTACCTTGGCGGTGACGCGCTCGGCCCTATACAGCATGTTCCCCGATTATGCGCAGACATCCTGGAAGGTCTTGGCATTGAATCGACCCCTCGATGCAACCGCCCCACCATCGAGGCCCTAAGCGAGCGGATTGTGCAATCCGCAAACATTCAGACCTGACCAGGCCTGGGCGAGACCAGCCACGAAGCAATGCCGATCACGAAGCGATGGAGAATCCCCCGGCGCAGGCAGCGCGAATGCAGGAAAGCATGCACAGTCAAAGCATGTACACAGTCAGTCGACACAGGAGACGATCATGACGGTATTACGGCTCGGACCGCTGGAGGAGCTTGGCGCCGACCCCGGCATCACCGATGTGGCGATCACTTGCGAAGGAAGAGTCTGGGTGGATCGCGGTAACGGAATGAGCGAATATCATCCGCGCATCCCACTGCGCTCCCCCGCAACGGTACGCGAATACGCCGTTCAGCTATGCTCGCAGCTCGGCCGCAGGCTCGACGACGCCCGCCCGATCGCCGACGCCTCCGACGATTACGGAGTGCGCGTGCACGCGGCCATCGCACCGCTGGTACCGCAAGGCGCCTCAATATCCATCCGGTTCCCCGCACAATCCAACCCCACGCTCGACGCGCTGCTTCGCCAAGGCATGTTTCCCACCCCATGGCTGCCGGTACTGCGCAATCTGGTGCGGCAGAAGGCAACCATACTCATCACCGGCGGCACCGGTACCGGCAAAACCACGCTGATGAAGGCACTGCTGAATGAAACCGAACCCAACGAACGCATCGTCACCGTGGAGGAGACACGCGAGCTGAACGACATTACCTCGCACAATCATGTGGCATTGGCCACTCGCGAGGCCAATGTGGAAGGTTCCGGCGCCGTGGGCTTGCCGGAACTGGTTAAGGCCACGCTGCGCATGCGCCCGGATCGAGTCGTGCTGGGCGAATGCCGTGGCGAGGAAATCGCCGACCTGCTTCGCGCATACAATTCCGGCCACCGCGGAGGCATGACCACGTTACATGCGGACGGCGTGGCACGCGTCCCCTCACGACTCACCTCTTTGGGCATGCTCGCGGGATTGCGCCCCGAAGCGCTCTGTTTGCTCATCGAAGGGGCGTTCGACATAGTGATTCATCTTGAACGCACTGCAGGCCACCGACGCATCGCACAACTCGGCGTATTAGGCAGTGCCGGAACACAGCTCGCCGGCATCCCCCTATCGACCTGGAGCGGCACTGGACCACCCTCGTATTCAGCGGAATGGAACCGCTTCGCCGGCAGATGGCAATCGTATGAAAGGCCCTATGCCGAGAAAAAGCCGCCCGCAAGACAGCAGAAGAACAACGCGAAGCCCGTCCGGAAACCGTCGAGGCTGGTTTATCAGCTTGAAAACCAACCGGCTGGGACTTGCCATTGACGTGGAGACTTTAGGGAAATCGATTCCGAGCCAGCGCCAAGCCCCTGAAAAACAATTCGAAACTGGTTTGAGGCCGCTTCACCACCGATTGGCAGTCAGACCAATCGCATGACCAGATCGACAGCACGTCCAAATCAACCACGCAGTCAGACCGACAGCACGACCAGATTGGTTGCACGGCCAGACCGACAGCACGACCAGATTGGTTGCACGGCCAGACCTGCCACATGGCCAAGCCGACCGCAATATTCCGACCATGGCATTGGAGAAACACCATGCGTACCATGCACACCCTGCCCATCATCATCACCGTGACGATGGTTGCCACAGCCTTCACAATCCCTTGGATCCGATTACGCTGCGAACAACACCGCATGGCAGGTCTCACCATGGCACGCGCAACACCGCCCACGAACGCTTCGGGCATCGGTTCCGTCATCGCCGCGATCATCGCACGGACAGCCAGCGGAGGCAGCGCTCTCGAAGCCTTCCAGGAACAGTTCGGCGCACGATTCGCCACCTCGCGCATCACCACCGAACGCATCGCGATGATACTGCGCCGCCACGCCTCCGATGACGACACCGAGCATGACATCACCCGTATTGCCGGGCATCTTGCCTCGGCATGCGCATTAAGCGAGCGACTCGGCTGCGAAGTGCACCGCTGCCTGCAATCGGTATCCGACTCATACCGGCGTGAGTGCAAGGCGCGCGATCTACGCAAGGAGGCATTCGCCGCACCTCAGGCGACCATCCGCCTGATGAGCGCGCTCCCCCTCGCCACAGTGGCGCTCGGCGAATTCATGGGAGCGCACCCGATAACATTCCTGTTCAGCTCGCCCACCGGATTGGCCTGCCTTGTTGCAGGATCGGTTTGGTACGTTCTCGGACTGCTGTGGATACGCCGCTTGTTTACGCGATTCAATGCAGGTTGGCACGACGGGCCGCCAGTGCCGTTGGCATTGGAGATGATCGGAGCCGCCATCTCGCAGGGATCGCCCATACCAATGGCATTGGCCGCCGTAGGGCAAGCCCTTGAAGGGAACCGAACGGGAGGAATTGCCACGGTATTACGCAACGCGGGAGAGGCATTGCTGAACCAGACAACATGGCGCGAAGCGTGGACCGGGGCATGTGCGAGCGCATACCGGAGGCAGCCCCACAGCCCACACCATGTACGGGGAAGGCCCGTCTGTTCCGCCACACCGGAAGGAATCCCCGTAAGAAGCATCGACGGCATATGCGCCGGCAAAAACGCTAATAGACATGCACGCAAAGGCGCCGGCAAAAACGATGACGACGGCAGCGCCGGCACCGGCAGCAGCACCAGCAATGGCACTGGCGCTGACAACGGAACCGGCAACGGCAACGATTTCCATAGCGATATCAGCCGTCAGGCAATGCTGATCGCCAACTGTCTGGAGGCGGCATGGCATCATGGCGCGTCGCCCATGGCACAGCTTCGTCTTGCCGTTGCGGAACATGAACGCGCCGAGCGCAGCGCCATCGAACAATCCGCCGCACGACTTTCCATCCAACTGCTCAGCCCCACCGGACTCTGTTTCCTCCCGGCCTTCATCCTCATCGGCATTATCCCAGCCATCGCCTCATTCGCCGCCTGAACGGCGTGCACACAGCTGAACGGCGTGCGTTACAACCATGCACACGCAACTGCTCGGCGAGCCCACCGGCCACACGGGAAACGCCTTATAAACCCCAATGGACAGAAGATGCACGAAAGCACAGACAGAGATGCCTTCAGCAGTTAGACACCAAGCGACATACCGTTGGTTATCGAAAATGTAAACCCCTTTTGAATTTTGTGGAACCAAACTGGACGTATAGACCTTGGAAAGCCTACGATAAGACCTATGGCACAGATTTTTGACGCACCCTCAAAGGCGATTCTGCGTAGTCAGATTGCAGAGCACATCGCTGAGACGAACAAGAACGACAGACGAGAGACGCTGGAAGGCGAGGCACCGTTGCCTCCCGATCGTTTCTTCGACCGTGAATTGAGCTGGCTGAAGTTCAACAAGCGAGTCCTGGAGCTTGCCGAGGACGAGGATCAGCCGCTGCTGGAGCGCACCAACTTCGCAGCGATCTTCGCCAATAACCTCGATGAGTTCTTCATGGTTCGAGTGGCCGGTCTCAAACGCCGTATCGACTCCGGCATCGCGGTTCCTTCCGCTTCCGGATTGAGCCCACGCCAGCAGTTGCGCGCCATCAGCGACCAGGCGCACGCCCTGCAGGACGAGCACGCCCACTACGTGATCAGTCACATCCTGCCTGCGCTGGCCAAGGAACATGTGGTGCTGCTGAGCTGGGATAAACTCACCACCGAGGAGCAGGAGCGTCTCTCCCGCTACTACCGCCAGCAGGTGTTCCCCGTGCTCACCCCGCTCGCGGTGGATCCGGCCCACCCGTTCCCCTACATTTCCGGTGGTTCGTTGAACCTCGCCGTATTGGTGGAGAACCCGACCAGCGGCAAGTCCCACTTCGCCCGCGTGAAGATCCCGGACAACCTCGACCGCCTGGTTCCGGTGGACGACATGACCGATGAGGAATCCAAGGAGGAGCGTTATGGCTTCATCACCATGGAGAACCTCATCATCGCGCACCTTGAATCGCTGTTCCCGGGCATGATCATCAAGGAGGCACGTTCCTTCCGCGTCACCCGTAACGAAGACATCGACGTTGAGGAAGACGACGCCGAAAACCTGCTCAACGCCATGGAAAAGGAGCTGCTGCGCCGTCGTTTCGGGCCGCCGATCCGCTTGGAAATCTCCGACGAGACCAGCCCGTTCCTGTCCCAGCTGCTCGCGGACCAGCTGCGCGTCAGCGTCGATGAAGTCTACCGTCTGCCGACCCCGCTGGATATGACCGTGCTGTTCGAGCTTGGCGGCATCGACCGTCCGGATCTGAAGAACCGCCCGTTCATCCCAACCACGAACCGTCAAATCGCCGAAGTCGAATCCAGCCGTGCACAGGACATTTTCGCCGCCATCCGCGAACGTGACATTCTGCTGCACCACCCGTACGATTCCTTCTCCACCTCGGTGCAGGCGTTCCTCTCACAGGCCGCCGCCGACCCGAGGGTGCTGGCCATCAAGCAGACGCTGTACCGTACCAGCTCCAACTCGCCGATCATCGACGCGCTGATCGACGCAGCCCATGCCGGCAAGCAGGTGCTGGCTCTGGTCGAGATCAAGGCCCGATTCGACGAGGATGCCAACATCAACTGGGCCCGCAAGCTTGAACGTGCCGGCGTGCACGTGGTGTACGGCATCGTCGGCCTGAAGACGCACTGCAAACTCATCGAAGTGGTGCGCCAGGAGCAGGATGGCCTGCGCCGCTACTGCCATGTGGGAACCGGCAACTACAATCCGAAGACCGCACGACTGTACACCGATCTTGGCCTGCTGACCTGCGATCCGGTCGTCGGCCAGGATATGACCCGTCTGTTCAACCAGCTGAGTGGCTATGCGCCCAAGTCAAGCTTCCATCGTCTGCTGGTCGCACCGCGCACCATCCGCACCGGCCTGATCCAGCGCATTCGCCGCGAGGAGGAGGCCGCACGCGCCGGCAAGGAGGCGTGGATCAAGATCAAGGTCAATTCGGTGGTGGACGAGAAGACCATCGACGCTCTGTACCGCGCAAGCCAGGCCGGCGTGAAGATCGATATCGTCGAACGTGGCATCTGCTCGCTCAAGCCCGAGGTTCCCGGGTTGAGCGACAACATCCGCGTCCGTTCGATTCTCGGCCGTTTCCTGGAGCACAGCCGCATCTACGCGTTCTGCAACGCCGACGGCCCGCAGATCGGCGAAGGTCCGCTGTCCGGCCCCGAAGTGTGGATCGGTTCCGCCGATCTGATGCACCGCAACCTCGACCGTCGTGTCGAGGCGCTGGTCCGCATCACCGCGCCGGAACAGATCAACGAACTCGTCAAGTACATCGACATGCAGATGGCCGATTCGACGATCAGCTGGCACATGCAGGCCGATGGCACATACGTGCATCATTCCAAGGATGAGGAAGGCAGGCCGCTGATCGACAGCCAGGAATACCTCATCAAGCAGCATCTGCGCCGTCCGGTGACGCATAGCTGACCGGCATCGCACACTGACTGCATAATGGCAAGGGAAGAGCCCGGTATCCCCGGGCTCTTCCCTTGCCATTGGCGCTGCGTTGTGCCGCATCACACCCGCGCACAGTTTTCCCAACCCATGACAGAAGGCATATTGTGAGACGAATTGTTGAGGCCGCCGGCGGCATCGTATACCGCAGACGCGCAAGCCAAGACGGCAACCCAGGCGAACTCGAAGTATGCCTGGTGCACCGCCCCAAATACGACGATTGGAGCTGGCCGAAAGGCAAACTCGACGCCAACGAATCGCATCGGCATGCCGCAGTACGCGAAATCAGCGAAGAGACGGGCCTGCCGGTTGTGCTCGGCCCCTACCTGGACGACGTAGAATACCCGTTAAGCGACGAGGGGAAGAAGAACCGCAAGGCGAAAAGCACCGCTTCCGTACTCAAACATGTGAAGTTCTGGATGGCCACGCCGATCAGCACCGAGGACGATCGCAAACGGTCGGCGGCGTTCGGCCCCGTGCACCGTGCGGACGTGGGCGAAATCAACTCGGTGCTCTGGCTCACCCCTGCCGAGGCACGCAAGAAACTCACCCATTCCACCGATAAGGACCTGCTCGCCGTCTTTATGGATCGCATCAGCGAAGGAGCCGAACAGGCCGTCGCGTTCCTTGTGGTCCGTCACGGCAAGGCCGAGGCGCGCAAAGCATGGAAGGGCGAGGAGGCCCATCGCCCGATCACCCCACGCGGCGCCGCATACGCGTTCGCGCTCAGCTACGAACTCGCCTGCTTCAACCCGACGAGACTCGTCTCATCACCTTGGATTCGCTGCCTGGAAACATTGGACATGTTCTCGTGGCAGACCCATCAGAGCATTGTTCACCTGCCGCAGCTCACCGAGGACGCGTTCGCGCAGAACCCGCATACATCATGGGAATGCTTTTATACGGAAATGCTGAACGCGGTACGTTCCGGCACACCGACCGCGATCTGCATGCACAGGCCGGTCATCGGCGGCATGTTCGAGCATATGCGCGGCATCTGCGCCACGAAATCACTGGCCAAACAACTTATCGCCAAAACACCCTACATGGCCACCGGAACGGCCATCGCCGTATTCGCCATCCCGAAAAGCGATGGCACATTGACCATCATCGACCTGCAAAAGGTGGTACCGCTTGTCTACTAGACCACAGGACCCCAGTTCCTCGAACTCCTCCGCCGCCGCAGCCGCGTCACGCGCCGCCCGCTACACCGTTAACGGCCCGGGATTCGCGTCGCTACGCACTTCGGGCACCGGCTTCGCCCCCGCACGTCTTGGGGCGTCACGCCCCTCACGCCCCGGCCAGTTAAGCCCGGCCGTTGCCGAGAATATCGCCGGAGGCATGGATCCGCAAGACATCAGCGAAATCAGCCACCTGTCCGCCGCGGCGCTGCTCGACCGCGTGCAGCACAGCGAGGACCCCGAGGTGGTCCACCGCGTGCTGACACTGGTAGAGACGGTCGGCGTGGACGAAATCGCCGAACTGTGGAGCAAATCGGAGCCCGATTCGCTGCCTGGCATCCTGTGGCGCCTGTATCTGCTACGCACCTGGATGCGTACACACCGCGACAGCATCGCGCGCCTGTGGCGCGTCGGCGAACCCGTGGCGACCAGCGCCTCCGCCATTGCCGGCGTGGATCAGGCGCCAACCGAAGAGGATATCGCACGAACCGCGGATTCGATTCTCTCCGGTGCGTTCACCGGCGATTTCGCCGTGGCGCTCGACCGTGCGGCCGCCTTCGTAGACGTGGTGACGCTTGGCTTGCGTATCGAAGCGAAAATCATGATAACCAAAGCAGTGCAGATGCACCCCGAATCGGAAAAGCAGATACGCACGAAGGCGGCACGACTGCTGCACACGGCCGGCAATCTGAGCGTGACTGCAAAGGATTTCCATCACGGCGCCGCGCTGTGGCGGTGTGGCAAACTCGAATAGTGCGTATACTGTTGTCTGCGCCGGGCCGTGCTTAAGCCCCGGGCTCCATTTTTTGCCGCTGCGAGCGGCCTTTGCGCCGACAGGCGCTTTCATGGTTCGGCGCATTTACACTTCCACTCCCCCGCACCTGTGCAGGGGAGTTTTGTTATGCCTGTTCATTGCCGCCGCGTCTCAGCAGATGCAACGCATGCCGGCCACGCTCACACCAGTCGAGTGCCGCGCCTGCGCGAGGAATCGCCGTATTTGCGGTATGCCGCGTACGAGACCACGGCCAGACCGGCGATCAGCACGCCGGCAATCAGCACGCCGGCGATCAGCACGCCGCGCATCGTCTCGCCGCCGGTGAAGGGCAGATCGTTCACCTTCGCCGTGCACTGTCTGAGTTCGCCGCTCACATTGCCGGCACCATCAGCTTTGATCTCCTCCAGCTGCGCCATGGTGCCGACCGGATCTTTGGAGAGCTGCCAGCCGCTCAGCGTTTGCGTTTGCGCCCCTTGATCAGAATGTCGAGCACAATCCAACAGCCCAGAACGAACGCCACGATATAGCCCATGAACCCGACGATCGGAATGCCGAACACCACCGGCTTGATACCCGCGTAGTACACAATGGACGAGCCGATGAACAACCCCACCACAATCAGCGCCATGGTCAGCCTGTTCACCATATCCGACAGCTGCTGGAACGGTTCCTCGGAGCCGACCAGCTCCATATTGACGCGCAACTTGCCACGAGTGAGCATCCGCGTGGCATGCTTCAGCTCGGTCAGGGCCGACAGCGTGCTGTGCAACGCCTGCCGGCCTTCGATGGCCAGCGACTTCGCCTCCTTCTTGACCATGGTCTCCCGGCTTTCCGAAGAGGCGATGTGATCGGGGATGATCTGAATCATATTGACGTTGGGAATGAACTCATCCAGCAGCCCCTCCAACGTGATCAGTGCACGCCCCACCGTGGTGATGCTGCTCGGTATCTCGATGCCATGACGGGCGGCAAGCTGGGTGAGCGAGGCAAGGAACGCGGCGATATCCAGCTCGGCCAGATCGACCTTGCCGTATTCCTGCACGACCATGTCAAGATCGTCAAGCAACGCTGGGTAATCCTCGGCATCCGGACTCGTGTTGGCGAAGCGCAGCAGGCTGTCCGCCAAAGCCGGCGAATCCTGCTGGGCGACCGCGAAGAGCATATCCTTGAGCACGGTGCGGGTGCGCTGATCCAAACGCCCCGTCATACCAAGGTCGATAAGCACAATCTGCCCGCCGCGCACGATAATGTTGCCCGGGTGCGGGTCGGCATGGAAGAAGCCCTCGTCCAGAATCTGCGTGGCGTAATTGTCGACCAGCTTGGTGCCAATCTCCTTCAGATCGTAGCCGGCCGCGAGCAGCTGCTTGGGGTGCGAGACGGAAATGCCGTCGATGTAATCCATCACCACCACATGCTCGGTGCACAACTCCGGGTAGGGCGCCGGGCAATCCATGTACTTGTATGGCTTTGAAAACCGCTTGAACGCGGCCAGATTACGCGCCTCGACCAGCGAATCGGTCTCCGCTTCGAAGGTGTCCCACAGTTCCTCGACCACACCCTTGAAATCGACGATCTGCGCATCGGGGAACAGTTTCGCGGCCACCTTGGCCAGCGAGCGCATGATCGACACGTCCTGCGCCATGGTTTCGCTCACGCCTGGGCGCTGCACCTTCACGGCCACGTCCTCGCCGGTCACCAGGGTGGCGCGATGCACCTGAGCCAGGGAGGCCGAGCCCAACGGCTTGGAGTCGATGTGGGAGAAGATCTCCTCGATGGGTCTGCCGTATTCCTCGGCGAGCGTGTCGATCACCACCTGGTAGGGCATGGGGTCGGCGTCGGCGCGCAGTTTGGACAGTTCGTCGCAGAAGGATTGCGGCAGCATTTCGGAACGCATCGACAGGATCTGCCCGACTTTGACGAAGGTGGGTCCGAGCGCTTCGAACATGAGGCGCATCTTGACGGGTGTCAGGCCGTGGAAGATGTCGAACTGCCTGGCGATATGGATGATCTGGTTCAGCCGCTTCACCTTGCCGCGCCTGGTCAGATGGTAGCGCTCGGAGAAGCTGTCTCGACGCAAGCCGAACAGCGAGAAGGTCTCCCCTTCCCGCTGCACGGTTCGTTCAAGATCCACCGTATCCGTTGCGGATTCGGCGGGCTGTGGCGTGGAATCGCTCACTCGGCCTGCTCGCCTTGTTCGTCATCGGCCTTGGCAGCGGCCCTGTCGGCGGCTTCGGCGGCGGTGGCCTTCGCGTCGTCCACGACTTCGCTCACCTTGCGTTTGAGCTCGGTGTTCAGCGCTTTGCCCTGTTCGACGGTGATCTCGCCTTTCTTGACGAGTTCGTCCACGATTTCGCTGCTCTTCTCGTATGTGGTGGCCAAGGCGCCAATGCCGGCCAGAACGATCTTGCGCAGGCCGTCGCCCAGATTGAGATCAGCCATGATGCCCTCCTTGTTGCAGTGTGGGTGCGGCCGCATGCCGCATCGCTACGTTCTAGCCTACCGCACCGAATCGGCGCGGGCTTATGAACAAAACGCCGGGATTGTCAGGCCGACACCATTGAGGCGATCAGCGCGGCCTGAACGCGGCGACCTCGCGGGCTTTGGCACAGTAGTTGTCAAGCCGTGCGAGCTCGTCACGCTGGGCGTCGGTCTGCTCCGACAGGTCGAAGCCGCCGTACCGGCGTTCCACTGCGGTGCGGATCAGAAAATCGCTGATCGCCGGGTTCTTCGGCAGCAGCGAACCGTGCATGTAGCTGCCGATCATGTTGTGCACGCGTGCGCCTTCGGTGCCGTCCTCGCCGTTGTTGCCCAGGCCTTCGCCCACGGTGCCGAGCGGCTTGACCCCTTCGCGCAGGAAGGTCTGGCCGGAATGGTTCTCGTAGCCGATGATGCTGCCGAAATCCTCGGATTGTTCGACCAGATTGCCGATGCGTCGCACGTCGCTGCCCACGGTGTACGCGCCGATCACGCCGATGCCGTCCAGCCTGGTGCCGTCCACGGTTTCGAAGTATTCGCCGAACAGCTGGTACAGGCCGCAGATCATGAGCATCGGCACGCCCTGCTCCACCAGTGAGCGCAGCAGATCGGCACGGGCGAACAGGTCCGTGATGATCTTTTTCTGGCCGGTGTCCTGGCCTCCGCCACCAAGCACCATATCGGCGTGCTGAGGCCACGGGTCGCCCTGGTTGACCAGGTGCACCTGCGGATCGTACCCGTACAGGCGCAGGCGGCGTGTGATGGCGAGCACGTTGCCGGTATCGCCGTAGATGTTCATATCCTTGGGGTATAGGGATACGATGTCGATCTGTTTGCTCATCTGCCCACCCCCGCATCGGAGACTTCGGTGATATGCCCAAGCACGGCACGCGCCTTGAGCATGGCGGTGTACGTGCAATACATGTGTTTCGGTTTGCCTGGATTAGCGGTTACGAATTCGGTGACGGCGTGTTCGAAGTCGGTATCGACCTTGGCCACCGGCACCTCCTCGTAGCCCAGCCGCAATGCCATATCCCACGCGCGTACGCCCGACACCATGGCGACGCCAGCCGTACGCAGCGAGGTGAAGTCCACGTCCCACAGCCAGCTCATGTCACGCCCGTCGGCGTATTCGTCGTTGATGGCGATCATGGTGTCGCAACGTTCCGGCGCGAACGAGGCGAGCGACAGTCTGAATCCCATGGGGTTCTTGACCAGCAGCAGTTCCACCGGCGAACCGTTGACCTCAATCACTTCGCCTCGGCCGAAGGCCGGGGTGACGCCGGATACGGCCTTGATCAGCGCGTCCGCGTCGCTGCGCATCGCCGTTTGCGGCACGTCGGCGGCGACGGCGCGCACCAGGGCGAGCGCGGCGGCGGCATTGTACAGGTTGTAGACGCCTTCGAGTTTGACGGCGGTATCGTGGTTGTGCCCGTCCATCAGGAAGGTGGCCGCATGGTCGCGCACTTCCACCAATGTCACGTCGGCGCAATGCTCGTTTGCGGGCATCTGCCCGGGCTGTGCCTGTTCCGCGTCGCCGGCGTTCCCGGCGGCGGTCGCTGCGGTCTCTGCATGCCCTGCGATCTTGGCCGCGCCGGTGAGTTCGGCGTTCATCTCGTCATCGGTCGGGAAATAGTGCTTCAGCGCCTTCGCCAAACCGAAATACCTGACGGCCGTGTCGTGCGGCACCTTGCCGGCGAGCGCGGCGATGCGCGGATCCTCGCGGTTGAGCACCACGGTTCCAGTGGTCGCTTCGGCCACGTGCCCGAGGAGGCGTGCGGTGTTGTCGATTTCGCCGAATCGGTCGAGTTGGTCGCGCATCACGTTGAGCAGCAGACTGTACCGGGGTTTGACCTGCTTGACGAAGTGCACGGCATAGGCTTCGTCGAGTTCCAGCACGGCGATATCGGCGTTCAGTTTGCCGGTCAGGCTCACTTCGGTGAGCAGTGCGGAGACCACGCCACGGGTGAAGTTCGAGCCGGTGGGGTTGGTGAATACCCGCAATCCCAGGTCGCTGAGCATGGAGGCGACCATGCGCGTGGTGGTGGTTTTGCCGTTCGTGCCAGAGACCAGCACCACACCGTAGGGCAGTTGGCTTAGGGTGCGGGCGAGGAATCCGGGGTCGATGCGTTCGACGACTTTGCCTGGCAGGGCGCTGCCGCCGTGATGGGTCAGGCGTGCGAGATGGCGTACGCATCGCCCTATGGCTACTGTTGCGAACAAAAGGGATCACACTCCTTGCGCGTAGTCCTGTGGCATGTCCTTGAACTTCGATGTTGCGCCAAGGAACGCCAGATGGAAGGTTTCGGTCGGACCGTTACGGTGCTTGGCCATGATGATGTCGGCCTCGCCCGGTCTGTCTTCCTTATCGTAGAAGTCGGGTCTGTGCACCAGGAACACCACGTCGGCGTCCTGTTCGATCGAGCCGGATTCACGCAGGTCGGACAGCTGCGGCTTCTTGTCGTTGCGCATTTCCGGGCCACGGTTCAGCTGGCTCAATGCCACCACCGGCACCTCAAGCTCCTTGGCGAGCAGTTTGAGCGCACGGGAGAAGTCGGAGACCTCCTGCTGGCGGCTTTCTACCTGCTTGCCCGAGGTCATGAGCTGCAGGTAGTCGATGACGACGAGCTTCAAATCATTGGTCTGCTTGAGTCGGCGGCATTTCGCACGAATCTCCATCAGACTCATATTCGGCGAATCGTCGATGAATAGCGGGGCGTTGTCGAGCTTGGACCAGAAGTTGTTCAGGGTGGCCCACCGGTCGGGGGTGATTTCGTCGGCGCGGCGCAATGCGCCGAGCGGAATGTCGGTTTCGGCGGAGATGATGCGCTGCGCAAGCTCCACCTTGCTCATTTCCAGGCTGAACACGATGGTGGTCAGTTGGTGGTGCAGCGCGGCCGCGCGGGCGAAGTCGATGCCGAGCGTGGACTTACCCATGGCCGGTCGGCCTGCCACGACGACCATCTGGCCGGGTTGTAGGCCTTGGGTCAGGTCGTCGATGTCACGGAAGCCTGTCGGCACGCCTTTGTTGACCAGTCCCTGCTGCAACTGGTCGATCTGGTCGAGCGCGTCATGCACCACCGGCCCGATGGCGGTGTAGTCCTGCCGTACCTTGCCCACGGACATCTCGTAGACCTCGGATTGTGCGAGGTTGACCACGTCTTCAGCCTGCGAGCCTTCGGCCGAGTAGCCGAGCTGCGCGATTTTGGTGCCGGCTGCGATCACGTTGCGCAGGATGGCACGTTGATGCACGATTTCGGCGTAGAACGTGGCGTTGGCCGCCGTAGGCACGGATGCGACGAGCGAATGCAGGTAGTCGGTGCCGCCCACCTTGTCGAGGTCGCCGTGCTTCATCAGCTCGTTGGCGACAAGCACGGCGTCCACCGGCTGCGATGCGGAGAAGAGGTTGATGATGGCCTCGTAGATGGTCTGATGCTTGGGCTGGTAGAAGTCGGTGACCTCGATCATCTGGCTGACCTCGCCGATGGCGTCCTTGCTCATCAGCATGCCGCCCAGCACCGCCATCTCGGCATCGTCATCGTGCGGGGGCACACGGTCGAATAGTGGATCACGCACCGGCGTGCCTGTTCTGCCGGGCACATAGCCGCCGGCTGCGTCGTCTTGCATATCGTCTTCCCAAGGTTCCTGAGCCATGGTTCCCCAGTATAGGAGAGGTGCGGGAAGGTGGCCGCGGGTTGGCGCAAAGCAGCGGGAAGCCCTCACGGAAACGCACATTGACGGTATGCATATATGAATGGAAGTTGAACATCGCATGACAAACGCAACACGCGCGGACCATGAATGTGGATAGAAATTTTAGTTATCCACATTTCGGGGATAACTGTGTGGATAACGTATGCGGTTTTCCACATAGTGGGGATAAGTCGGTGTATAACATGAGGATAACTTTTCCACAATGATCAGCCGAGTTGCAGAAATGCACATTCCATGGTAAATCGTTCGACGTATTCACCAAAACCCTTATTTTCCAACCATTTTGCCCTGCCAGTCACATGTGGTAGCGCGCGGCGGCGTACATGGTGCGCACCAGGCTCTCACGCCACCTGCTCCACCCGTACTGTTTGCCGATCGTCTCCCCCGCCGTGGCACCCAATGACGAGCCGTCGGCGCGTGTGAGATCGAACAGCATATCCAACAGCACCGGGTCGCGGTCCACACATGCGGCAAGATCGTCGCCCACCACGGGATCATTGGGATTCCTGCCGGTCGCATAGTCGGACAGCGTCAGATGCTCGCGCACCAGCACCGTCACCCACCGGACCGTATCCGCGCTATACCCCATACGTTTCAGAATGGCACCGGCATGGCGGGCGCCCTCGGCCGCATGGTCGCGCACCCCAGGGCGTTTGCCGATATCATGCAGGATGCCTGCCAGCAGCAACGCATGATAGTGCGCGTCGTCATACGGCGTTCCGCTTGGCGACATACGGCCAAGCCTGGTCACCACCTCGACCATATGACGGTCGATGGTGTAGCGATGCGCGGCGGAAGCGCTCGGGCGATTGCGCACGCCCAGCCATTCGGGAATCCACCGCCCCGGAATATCCACAAAATCAAGCTCCTCCCACACGCTCAACAACGATTCGGAACATTCCAGCAGCCGCACGAACAGTTCACGCGATTCCTCATCCCACACGCTGTCTCGAATCGGGCAACGCCTGAGATTATTCAGCGTGGCCGGTGCGATGGGCAGCCCCGATTCGGCGGCGGCCACACCCACGCGCAACGCCAGCGTGGCATCCGCTGCCGGGTCGACGCCGGGGGCAAGCACCACCTCGCCCTCATGCTTGGCGATGCCGGGGGCGAGCAGTTCGAACTTCGGCGCCTCACGCTTGCCATGCGCCCAGGGCTTGGCCAATTGGAAGAACGCGAACCGCGGCTTCTCATGCGTAAGCGAATGCCCGGCACGGGACGCTGTGGCATCAAGCGAAAACGCGATCTGCCGGCCAAGACGGGCCAATAGCGTCTGCAAATCGTCGATGGACTTCGCCTCGCGTTCGCCTTGCGGCAACGTCGGATCGGCAAGCCCCAGCATCGCGGCGACCTTGGCCTGGTAGGGCGACAGCAGCCTGTTCGCATCCTTGCCGGCCACCAGATGAATGCAGTCGCGTACATCAAGCAACCGTTCAACCGCATCGTCATAGCGCCCATGCGGGCGGTCGGCCAGCCAGGACGCGGCCAGCGCCGACACCAGCACTGAATCGCGCAAACCGCCGCGCGCCTCCTTGATATCAGGCTGATTGAGATATTCCATGCGACCGAATTCGTCGAGTCTGGCCTTGGCGGAATCAAGCAGTTCAGGCAGACGCTTGCGGGCGGCCTTACGCCACCGTTCCAGAATCGACAACGCCGTGGTGCGGATCAGCTCCACATCGCCGGCGATCGGCACCACGTCCAGCCAGCCCATCGCAGCAGGCAGATCATGGTCGGTGACCGCCTCGCATTGTACGCGCGTACGCACCGACTGGTCTAAGTCAAGCCCGCAATCCCACACCGGGTACCACAATTTGTTCGCCAACGCATTCAACTGCTGATCGTTCAGCGCCTTGGCGTCGTAGATGAGCACCAGGTCGAGATCCGAGCACGGGCCCACCTGCCCGCGAGCCAACGATCCCACCGCCCCCAAGCCCACGCCCGTCTTCGGCACGTCGAATGCCACCGCCTCGCACGCCTCATCCCACAGGTCACGCAGGCACGCCATCGCCAGATCGGTTCTGGCCTTGCGTTTTGCCGCCCCATCGCGGTACACGCCGTCCCCGTCGGCGCGGCTCATCTCCATGAACCGCTGTTTCAGCCCGTCAACCGCCGAAGTCATCGCCCATCATCCCTTTCTTTCCACTTCCATGTGCGCGTCGTGCGCGATCAACGACCCTGCGTAACCCGTAGCCTCGCAATCCGCTCCCGCAACCCGCCCCGAGTACACGAATCCCCGCATGGAGACCGGCTCACATGCGGGGATTCATATCATTTCGAAGCAATCGCGGATCAAATCGCGGCAGAACCGGTTTCGCCGGTACGCACGCGGGTCACGGAATCCAGCGGAGCGACCCAGACCTTGCCGTCACCGATCGTGCCGGTGCCGGCCGCCTTGACGATTACACCGACCAGTGTTTCCGCATCGGCATCGTCGGACAGCACCTCGATGCGGATCTTCGGAATCAGATCGACGGTGTATTCGGCACCACGGTAGATCTCGGTGTGGCCGCGCTGACGACCATACCCGTTAGCCTCCGAAACGGTCAGTCCATGCACGCCCGCCGCTGCAAGGGATTCCTTGACTTCATCGAGTTTATGCGGCTGGATGATAGCGGTGATGAGCTTCATCTCACCTCACCTCCTTGAGAACGGAGCTGGCAGTACCAGCGAAATCATACGCGCGTTCGCCCTGATCGGCGAGATCGATACCGCCGACCTCCTGGGCTTCGGTGACGCGCCAACCGATGGTCTTCTCGAGTGCGAAGGCGATGATACCGGTAATCACGGCGGACCAGATGATGGCCACGAGCGCGACGAGCAGCTGCACGACCAGCTGACGCCAATCGCCACCAGCCAGCAGACCAGTGCCCTCACCGAAGAAGCCGATGAGCACGGTGCCGGTGAAGCCACCCACGCCGTGGACGCCGACCACATCAAGGGAATCATCGTAACCGAGCTTGAACTTCAAACCGCAGGCCAGGCAGGTGAGCACACCGGCGATGGCACCCATCACCATGGCCCACAGCGGGGACACCACATCGGCGGCCGGAGTGATGGCGACCAGGCCGGCGACGATACCGGAAGCGGCACCCATCGCGGTGTAATGGCCGGTGCGGATCTTCTCGGTGAAGCCCCAGGACAGCATTGCGGCGGCGGTGGCGGCGGACGTGGAAACCCACGCGTAGCCGGCGGTGCCGTTGGCGGCGAACGCGGAACCGGCGTTGAAGCCGAACCAGCCGAACCACAGCAGGAAGGCGCCGAGCATGACGAACGGAACATTGTGCGGACGGAACGGCTGCATGCCGAAGCCCTTACGCTTGCCGATGATCAGCACGATGATCAGTGCGGCGACTGCGGCGTTGATATGGACGACCGTACCACCTGCGAAATCGTGGGCGGCGGCACCAATGGCCTGGGAGATCGCACCGTCTGAGGACAGCAGACCACCATTCCACACCATGTGTGCGAGTGGAGCGTAATCGAAGGTGATCCACAGCGCCACGAAGATCATCCATGTGCTGTACTTCACACGCTCGGCGATGGCGCCGCAGATCAATGCGACGGTGATCATGGCGAACGCAGCCTGGAACGCCACATCAATGCTCACCGGGTATTTATTGTCGTTCAAACCGGTGGCGGTGAACACACCATCCTTGGCGATCATGGAATCCTTCAGCAGGAAACCGCTGGCAGGGTCACCGAAGATCCCTCCGATGGACTTGCCGGCGTACGCGATCGACCAGCCCCAGAACACCCAGACAACCATGGTGACCGACAGAGCCGCGGCCTCCATGATCATCATGTTCAGAACGGCCTTCGCACGAACCATGCCTCCATAGAAGAACGCCACGCCTGGCGTCATGAGGAAAACCAGGGATGCGGAAGTCAATATCCATGCGGCATTTCCGGTATCCATGTCACCCTCCCTCTCTTAAATCCAACGCCCATACATCGGGCTTTCTCAGTTATTCGGACCCTAACCGGGCTCACAGTTGTGTAGTGAACGCCGCACGCGTTTTCTGCACGTTACAGCACGTTACACATGTGTTAAACATGTAAAAAGCGTGTTATGCGCGAACGCATGCGGCCAATGATCCCAACGTCTTACAACGCCCAGCGCATCGGTCAGGCGAGAATGCCGTCCACGAAGCCCTCCGGGTCGAACGGGGCGAGATCGTCGGGGCCTTCGCCCAAACCGACCAGCTTGACCGGAACGCCCAGCTCCTTCTGCACGGAAACCACGATGCCGCCCTTGGCGGAACCGTCGAGCTTGGACAGCACCACGCCGGTGATGCCGATCGCCTCGGCGAACACCTTGGCCTGCGCCATGCCGTTCTGCCCGGTGGTGGCGTCGAGTACCAGCAGCACCTCGTCGACCGGCAGGTTCTTCTCCGTCACACGGCGGATCTTGCCCAGCTCATCCATCAGATTCGCCTTGTTCTGCAAGCGCCCGGCCGTATCGATGATGAGCACGTCGGCGTTCTCCTCCTTGGCCTTGGCACTGGCCTCGAAGGCGACGGACGCCGGATCGGCGCCGTCCTTGTCGGAGCGAACCACCGGAACACCCACCTTGGCGCCCCAGGTTTCCAGCTGGTCGGCGGCAGCGGCACGGAACGTATCAGCCGCACCCAGCATGACCTTCTTGCCATCCGCCACAAACAGGCGTGCAAGCTTGCCCGTGGTCGTGGTCTTGCCCGTACCGTTGACGCCGACCATAATAATGACGCTCGGTCTGTTCGCGCCCTCCTTGTCGGCGTTGAGACGACGATCCATATCACGCCCGACCACATCAAGCAGCTTGTCCCGCAGCGCGGCACGCACCTCGGCCGGATCGGACTGGCCTGCGATGCGGGCGTCGTTGCGCAGCTCCTCCACCAGCTGTTCGCTGGCTTCCGCGCCGACATCGGCAAGCAGCAGGGTATCTTCGACATCCTCCCAATCGGATTCGGAGAGCTGATCCTTGGCAAGAATATTGAACAGTGCCTTGCCGAACGGATTGCCGGACTTGGACAAGCGTGCCTTGAGACGCTGCATGCGCGAGCCTGCAGCCTCCGGGGTTTCATGAACCGGTTCGGGCTTGGTTTCGGTGGCTGGTGCAGGAGCCGCCGTTTCGGAAGAGGAAGCTTGAACTGAGGACTTCTGCTGGCTTTCAGCCGGAGCTTTTTCAGCTGCATCAACATTGGAATCAACGGACGGCTTCACCGTGGAAGAATCAGCCGCAGCCGACTTTGCTTCCGCAGCAAGACGGGCATCAGCAGCCGCTTTCGCATCCTCAGTGGACTTGTTGACGGCGTTCTTGCGGGTCTTACCGAGCCACCAACCACCAATCACCAGAATTGCCGCAATAACGACAACAGCGACAATCGCAATAATCACATTCGTATCCATGACTCCAGCCTAAAAAGCGCAACGGACACTCCGGCTCCGCCCCGCGGACGCACCACGAATGTCCGAGCCGCCAGGGGAATAAGGTGCTCTGCCATGCAAGGCATCGATAATGCGATTTTTGACTTCGATATATCTGGTAACGTTTTTATAAATCATGAAGAGTGATTTTTTTGTCTTCTGCTGCCTGCTTTGAAGGACTGCCTCCTTTCTTTAGGGAATTTGCGTAGCGAATCAGGCTCCTCGCGATGAGGAAGACCAGAACGAATACGGCGATTACGCCTAGGATCTCAATCAACAATGCGATCCATGTCCAGCTCATGATTCATCCCTTCTCTTTCTGTACTCGTCTATGAGTATTCGAGCCGTGTCGACGTCGTATCTATCGTCGATGGCGAGACTCTTCACCAAGAGGATGAATGGATCCTCCGTCTCGTTGTCGTTCAACCGTATTTTTTCGATAAGCTTGTCAAGCCGGAGCCTCATGGTCGGGTAGGAGACTTGATACAGCTGGGACATTTGCTTCAGAGATCCTGACGATAGCACGAAGTTCTTGATGAAGGCCAAATCCTCCTCCGCAAGGTTGGCCAACCATTCTGGCAGACGGTCCACATCACCTCCTTTAATAAAATTTATTATTTATTAAATATATTAAAGCTGCAATGAAGCATTGTCAATATGACACACGTGTCCGATTCACCAGAAACGGACAACCACGGCTTCTCAAACCACGCACGCATGACCAATTCGGCAGAATCGGACATCTGAGGCTATCCAGTGGACGTGAAACACTAGGCGACATGGCCAATACATCACGAATGTCGTCCCTGCAGCGCCGCGAACAGCTCATCCACGTGGCCCGTTCGCTGTTCGCGGCCAAAGGATTCGAAGCGGTGAGCGTAGAAGAGATCGCCGCCCACGCCAAGGTCTCCAAGCCGATCGTCTACGAGCATTTCGGCGGCAAGGAAGGCATCTACGCGGTCATCGTGGATAGGGAGATGCGCACCCTGACATCCGTGCTTATCGAATCGCTGTCCGACCCGACCGCCAACCCGCGCCAGATCGTGGAACGCGCGGCCATGGCTCTGCTCACCTACATCGAACAGAACACCGAAGGATTCCAAGTGCTGGTACGCGATTCGCCGACCACGGACCCATCCGGATCGTTCAGCTCACTGCTCGGCGACATCTCGCTACGCGTCGAAGACCTGCTGACCGCGACCTTCAAACGCCAGAAGCTCTCCCCCAAAGGCGTGCCCTACTACGCGCAGATGCTGGTGGGCATGACCGTATTCACCGGCCAGTATTGGGCCGCACACCCGAAAGTCAGCAAGGAGCAGATGGCCGCCTACCTCGTCGATCTGGCATGGCACGGGCTGGGACGACTTGATTCCAAGCCGAAACTGCTGTTCGAAGACACGAAGTCGGCAAGGAAAGCCAGGACCGCCGACAAGACCAACGGCGCCTCTTCCACCCAGGAGGATACAGTGCTACCGTGTGAAGCTGACAGTGAACAGACCGACTGACCTGATCTGAGCCATAGGGTTGAAGAGGACATACGCCAGGGTTGAAGAGGACATACGCTATGACGACAACGGCGAAAACGCTGAGTTTTGTGATTCCTTCATACAATATGGAGGCATATCTCGACCGGTGCGTGAACTCGCTGCTTTCCGCGCACAGAACCGACGATCTTGAGATCCTGATCGTCGACGACGGTTCCAAAGACGGCACCCTCGCCTACGCGCAGAAGCTCGAACGCAACAATCCAGGCATCGTGCGTGCCATTCATCAGGAGAACAAGGGGCATGGCGGCGCGGTGAACACCGGTATCGAGGCGGCGACCGGCAAGTATGTGAAGGTCGTGGACGCCGACGACTGGGTAGGACCGGAATCGTTGGAGGACGTGCTCGCCACCCTGCGTGAGGAGATCACGCGCGACGACCCCATCGACATGCTGGTGACGAACTACGTGTACGACAAGGTCGAGAAACGCCACAAGCATGTGGTGAACTTCCGCCACGCCATGAAGCCGGGCAAGCGCCTGACCTGGGACGATCTGGGGCATTTCGGCCTTGCCGAATACATTCTCATGCACGCGCTGATCTTCCGCACCGACGTGGTACGCGCCTCCGGCATGAAACTGCCCGAGCATACCTTCTACGTGGACTTCATCTACGCCTACCAGCCGTTCCCGTGGGTGAAGACGCTGAAATACCTGGATACGCCGTTCTACCACTATTACATTGGCCGCGAGGGGCAAAGCGTGCAGACCGACGTGATGATCCGGCGTGTGGACCAGTTGCGGCTGGTCAACCAGTGCATGGTCAGGGCGACACCCGAACGCGGCACGGTGCCTGATGGCCTGTACCGGTACATGATCCACTTCCTCGCCATCGAAAGCTCCGTGGCAAGCGTGTTCATGATCCTCTCGAAGGACCCGGCGAACTACGCCAAGAAGGAAGCGCTGTGGAACGACATCAAGGCCTATTCGCCATCGATCTACGCGGATGTACGCAAGAAAGCGATGTCGCGTGCGTTGAACCTGCGCGGTTCGGCCGGTCGGTTCATCATCCGCAGCGGCTACGTGGTGGCCGAAAAGGTGGTTGGCTTCAACTGATTGGTGCCGACTCATCCACTCGGGCTGAATCCGAAGTGCAACGAACAGGATTTGCAGTCACCCGGATTGCGACTACCTGGCTGCGGCCGCTGGTCTCGCGGCACCAATCGAGCAGCGGTTATCTATAACCAGACACTGGTTGAGACGTTGTGTAATTCAGATGAAGTTAACGAACGATTGCACAGACCGGCAGAGACATATTTGCCGAATTGGTGGTGGACATCTTGCGGCAGCCACCACCAACTTGCTTATGTATGGCAGATTTTGCCCTTCCGTTTTATCTGGTTTGCCTATCCGTGGCATCCAAATCGCGTTTCCTCAAGTATGGGCGTTGGAATTCCAACGCCCATACTCCACGTAACGCACTATGAGTGCCACAAATAAGCCACTTCGATAGTGTTACGAGCTCGCAAGATCAGTTCCAGCGGTCGGACATGGCGAAACCGTTATGCATCAGGTTGCTGGACGTGTACAGCACGTCGTTGAGCAGCGTGGTGGCATGCTTACGCAGATATTCCGCCATGTCCTCGTTGGCGGATTCCAAACGCCCCGCGACGACCTCGTCCGCTGGCGTATCCGCCGCCTCGTCCCGCTCCTGCTCCAATGCCGCATCCGTGCGTTCGACCAATCGATGCCCGAACACGCGTGCGTTCTCCGCAAACGCCTCGACAGCGTTGCTGGTCTCGTAGAAATGCGCGTCGGCAAGCGCCGCAATCAGACGATTCGTCCAATACAGGTTGCCGGTGGAGACCTCCGGCGTGGTGTCGCGCAGGTAGGCGGGCGTATCGTTCACGTTCGCATAGAACGGCGTGGCTGCGGTGAACGGGCCGGAACCGTAGGAGATCCACATGATCGAACGGCTGGCGGCGGGCGCATACGGGCGGATCTGCATGGCGACCATGTGACCGGTGCGGTTGATGCCGATCGGGCGGTAGCGGTGGCGGCTTTCCGGGGTGCCGAGCGTACCGTACGGATCGTAGGGGGTGCCTTCGAAGTGGGCGCTCATGAGGAAGTCGATGTCTTCGATGGTGACGGCGTTCTCCGGCACTCGGCACCAGGGGATGTCGTCGGAGGCCGGCGTGTAGCGTGCGGCAGGCGAATCCCAATCCTCGCTCGGGTTGAGGTGGCGCTGCATGTACCAGGCGCGAGGCGTGTTATAGATGTGGTCCTTGGTGGTGGCGGTGCCGAAGGCGGTGCGTGGGTTGAACCGGTCGGGGTCGGCGGCTGCGCCGATGGTGCGGTTGAGATGGTGCGCGTCCATGAATTCGCGCAGGTCGGCGCTGCACAGGTGCTCGCGTTGTTCACCGAAAGCGTCGGCAAGATCGAAGGAGTCGATGCCAAGCTGGTTGGGGATGGTGGCATAGCAGTCGTCGGGAACACGGCGGGCGATCCAATGGTGGCCACCGATGGTTTCCACGTACCAGATCTCGTCCACATCGGAGATGATGACGCCGTTTGCCTCATAGGTGCCGTACTGTTCCAGCAGTGCGCCGAACCGGGCGACGCCTTCGCGCGCGGTGGCCACATACGGCAGCACGAGGGTGATGATGTCCTCCTCGCCGATGCCGCCGGGCGTGCCGTCTTCCTGCAGCCCGACCATGGGGTCGGCGGCAAGCACGCGCTCGTTGACCGCGATGGTTTCGGTGGCGCTCATGGCCACGTTATGCTCGTTGACGCCGGCTTCGGCGAGCACGCCGCGATTGGGCAGCACGTTCGGCACGATGCTGTAGCGGCACGGATCGTCCGGCAGATCTATTTCGACATGGCTCAGCACGCTGCGGTAATGGCGCGGCTGATTGTTGGGCGCGACCGCGATGAAGCGTTTCGGATCGTAACGCCCCGAACCGGAATCATCGTCGCGGGCGATGATGGTGGAGCCGTCGTAACTGGCTTGCTTACCTACGAGAATCGTTGTGCATGACATGCTGACTTACTGTAGGAGGGTGCGCGGAAGAACCACGGGACACGTGATGGCAGAGGCTGTGGCAGGGGCTGCCGCTAGGCCTGCTGCCAGGGCTTGCCACGTTGTAAGGCAAGCGGCGATGCGGCGAAAAGACACTACCGCGAGGATGCTGTGCGAGAATATGCAAGGACACGCGAGGGGCGCATAGGAACCCATGGAAGCCGCTAAGAGACATACGCGTTTGGCATATCACCCAAGGATGCTGTATAATGGTCGACTGTTGCCCCTCTAGCTCAACGGTTAGAGCAGCGTCCTTTTAAGTCGTGGGTTGTGGGTTCGAATCCCACGGGGGGCACCGCGAATCCCTCGGAGCCGTTGGTTCCGAGGGATTTTCTCGTACTCGGACTATACCGTCCCGTCGGGGAATGGAAGTGAAAGCCGGGCGCCCCGAGTACCTTGGGATCCGGCTTTCGCGTTGCTTATACCGATACCCTGGTCATCCGAAGATGAGACCGCCCCGCCTCTCCCTGACGCGGCACATAACACATATAGGTATCTGGCACAGAACGCAAGGACACGAATCCGGAAACCCGTTATATTCCCCGTCGTTTCCATAACCGGCGCGCAAGTACGCTCGATGCCAACGAACACGCCTTACTATTGAAAAGTCATTAGGTGATCACTATTATGTCTACCGGATTTCTTGTGAGGGGGATTTCCGCGCATACAAGGCGATATTTCGAAGGCATCGGCTTGGGGCAACTTGTTACGTAACGAAGAAAGGTTTCCCCAAATGTCTTTTGGTAAAAAGATCATTGCGGGCGTTGCAGCTGTAGCGACTCTGGCTGCCTTGGCACCGGCAGTCGCAATGGCCGATACTGCCCAGAATCAGAACTCTGCAACTTCCGCGCAAGCTGAAGAAGAATTCGCCACGGTGACGTTCTACACCGCTGACGGACACATCATCCAGGGAACCACCTGGCAGAAAGGCACCGCCTTCTCCCAGTACGCCCTGGGCATCCAGGCACCGGCCATCGCAGGCAAGACCTTCACCGGCTGGTCTTACTCCGAGGGCCCCATGCTCAAGGACACCGATCAGGTGTTCGGGGATATCTCCGTGTACGCGACGTACGCGGATACTCCGGCACAGGATGACAACACCCAGTACACCGTCTCCTTCTACGCCGGCACCGACAAGCTCATCCAGACCGTGAGCTACTACGCCAAGGACAAGGCCAAGTTCTCGACCTACGCCGCAGGCATCCAGGCACCGGCCGTCGAGGGCAAGACCTTCACCGGCTGGGGCTTCGCCTCCAACAACGGCAACGTCGCCGTCAACCCGGATGAAGTCGTGACCGGCAACTGGGCCGTGTACGCCATGTACAAGAACAGCCCGAAGCAGGACGACAACACCCAGTACACCGTCTCCTTCTACGCCGGCACCGACAAGCTCATCCAGACCGTGAGCTACTACGCCAAGGACAAGGCCAAGTTCTCCCAGTATGCCCTGGGCATCCAGGCACCGGCCGTCGAGGGCAAGACCTTCACCGGCTGGGGCTTCGCCTCCAACAACGGTGATGTCGCCGTCAACCCGGATGAAGTCGTGACCGGCAACTGGGCCGTGTACGCCATGTACAAGAACAGCCCGAAGCAGGACGACAACACCCAGTACACCGTCTCCTTCTACGCCGGCACCGACAAGCTCATCCAGACCGTGAGCTACTACGCCAAGGACAAGGCCAAGTTCTCCCAGTATGCCCTGGGCATCCAGGCACCGGCCGTCGAGGGCAAGACCTTCACCGGCTGGGGCTTCGCCTCCAACAACGGTGATGTCGCCGTCAACCCGGATGAAGTCGTGACCGGCAACTGGGCCGTGTACGCCATGTACAAGGACGCCCCCGCCAAGGATGACGACACCCTGAACGTCGTCTCCTTCTACGCCGGCACCGACAAGCTCATCCAGACCGTCGGCTACTACGCCAAGGACCACGTCAAGTTCTCCCAGTACGCTGCCGGCATCCAGGCACCGGCCGTCGAGGGCAAGGTCTTCACCGGCTGGGGCTTCGCCTCCAACGACGGCGACGTCCCGGTCGACCCCGACGCCGAGGTCACCGGCAACTGGGCCGTGTACGCCATGTACAAGGACGCCCCCGCCAAGGATGACGACACCCTGAACGTCGTCTCCTTCTACGCCGGCACCGACAAGCTCATCCAGACCGTCGGCTACTACGCCAAGGACCACGTCAAGTTCTCCCAGTACGCTGCCGGCATCCAGGCACCGGCCGTCGAGGGCAAGGTCTTCACCGGCTGGGGCTTCGCCTCCAACGACGGCGACGTCCCGGTCGACCCCGACGCCGAGGTCACCGGCAACTGGGCCGTGTACGCCATGTACAAGGACGCCCCCGCCAAGGATGACGACACCCTGAACGTCGTCTCCTTCTACGCCGGCACCGACAAGCTCATCCAGACCGTCGGCTACTACGCCAAGGACCACGTCAAGTTCTCCCAGTACGCTGCCGGCATCCAGGCACCGGCCGTCGAGGGCAAGGTCTTCACCGGCTGGGGCTTCGCCTCCAACGACGGCGACGTCCCGGTCGACCCCGACGCCGAGGTCACCGGCAACTGGGCCGTGTACGCCATGTACAAGGACGCCCCGAAGCAGGACAACAAGAAGGATGACGTCAAGCCGGCCGACACCGTCACGAAGAATGATGCCAAGAAGAACAACAACAAGACCGTTGCTCAGAAGATCCAGCAGGCTGTCCTCAGCGACACCGGCGCTGCGGTGAGCGGCGTCGTGGTGTTCGCCGTGATCGCCCTGATCGGCTTCGCCGGCATCACCATTCTGCGCAAGCGCATCTGAGCCTCGTCTCAACCGTGACACAGATTGGTTTCGTGTAGTGCTCCATACAGGGAACCAACGCGAAACCGATCTGTGGCTCAAAGCGCGGGAGCTTTGTTGAATAGACGATTCAGTAAAGCTCCTACCGACGCTAATGGATATATAACATAAGACTTGGCTGGCTGCTGGAAGGGCCAAACCTCAAACGCAGCTGACAGATGAGGAGGGGCCTTCGAAAACACTTCCTTATCCCGATGCGCTGCCCTTACCGGCGGCCAGTCAACCAGGCTCTGGAGATCATCTGATCTCCAGAGCTTTTTTATTCGGCGGGAAACCGCCAAACTTCAGCATAGCGTAAGCGTGCACTTCGAAAACACGCCCAAGGCTTTCTGACAATTCCCCGACCATCCCACAGGCCTTACCGCAATAAGCCGGAGAACCGCAGCGCACATTCCCTCACGAAATCCGTGCTGCAGCAAAACATGAACTATAGGGGGGGGGGAGAGACTTATACACACACTTCAGATGCCCCCCACTGAGGGGAATGAAGGTGAAAGCGCAATCGGATGGATTTTGCCTGAAAACGGTAGAGGGAACGGGCAGCAGGGGGAGGATGACAAAAGAGCGGGCAGGGGCCGGAATATGGCGGGTGGGGGCGCGTATGCCGGGATATACTGAGACGCGAATACGGCAAAAATGAACAAGCACGGGAGGAAGCCGATGATCAACGAGCAATACAAGGCGATGCTGGGCGGCAAGTCCGTCATCCGCGAACTGAGCGAATACGCCACCAAGCGCGGCGCGGAAATCGGCTACGAGAACGTCTTCGACTTCTCCCTAGGCAACCCCTCCGTGCCGGCACCGCAGGACTTCACCGACGCCATGGTGGATCTGTACGAGCATGGCGATCCGGTCGCCATCCACGGCTACTCCCCCTCGCTGGGCATCCCCTCCGTATGCGCCACCATCGCGGACTCCCTGAACCGCCGCTTCGGCATGGACTACGAAGGCCGCCACATCTTCCCCACCACGGGTGCGGCGGGCGCATTGTCGCACGCCATGCGAGCCGTGACCAAGCCGGGCGACGAAATCATCACCTTCGCCCCATACTTCCCCGAATACCAGCCGTATGTGAACGGCACCGGCGCGCACCTGACGGTCATCCCCGCCGACACCGCCAGCTTCCAGATCAACTTCGAGGCATTCGAGGCAGCGCTGAACCCGAACGTGCAGGCCATCCTCATCAACACCCCGAACAATCCTTCGGGCGCGGTGTATTCCGCCGAAACGCTGACCCGCCTGGCCTCGATCCTGGAAGCCAAGCAGAGCGAATACGGCCACGACATCTTCCTGATCAGCGACGAGCCCTACCGCGAGATCGTGTTCGACGGCAACACGCAGCCCTACCCGGCACGCTTCTATGCCAACACACTCACCTGCTACTCGTTCTCCAAGTCGCTCTCGCTGCCGGGCGAGCGCATCGGCTACGTGGCCGTGAACCCGAAAGCCACCGACGCCGACCTGCTGGTGCCGATGATGGGCCAGATCAGCCGTGGCACCGGCCACAACTGCCCGCCAAGCTCGATCCAGTTGGGCGTGGCGAAGGTCATCGACGAGACCAGCGACCTGAGCGTCTACGAGACGAACATGAACCTGCTCTACGATGCGCTCACCTCGCTCGGCTTCGACGTGGTGCGCCCGGGCGGTACGTTCTACATCTTCCCGAAGGCGCTGGAGGAGGATGCCACCGCGTTCTGCATGAAGGCCAAGGACTACGACCTGATCCTGGTGCCGTCCGAAAGCTTCGGCGTTCCGGGCTACTTCCGCATGGCGTACTGCATCGACACGGAGAAGGTGAAGCGTTCAATCGACGCACTGGGACGCTTCGTGCACGAACAGTACGGCAAGTGATACCACGCCGGCCGGCATAATACCGTACGACGCGTAAGTGGGCGTGATGGACTGCTCTCCATCACGCCCACTACGCGTATATACACAGTTTCGCATAACCGCATACCAGTGCCATGCGCGCACCTGCCGGCACTCTGCGAAGACCACAGAGACACGAAGGGAAAGCTATGGGCGCCCGGCCACGCTCGGATCGATATGCATGGTAGGCAGACGCTGTTCCATCACCTCGTTGGGGAAGTGCAGGTTGATCCATTGCACGACCGGCGAGTCGGAGTGGATGCCGGCAAGACGCATATACCAGCAGTCGATGGCCATCAGCGTGAACAACGCATCCGCCAGAAGCAGTATGAAGCATACGGAAGTCAGCGTGTAACGGATCTTCCAGGGGATACGGTTGATGCAGTTGAGCAGCGCGGGCAGGATCAGCCGCATCCACACCACGCCAAGCACACCCCAGAAGAACATGAACTGGCCGCAGGTGCGGCCGCCGATCGACAGCCATTTGCCGGTGTAGTCCCACGACTTCATGCCGACCGTGACCTCCATGAACCAGCTGCTGACCCATTCGAACGCGCCGCCCAGCACGGCCGAAGACAGGAAGATCGTGACGACGCTCGACCGGTACATGCGGTTCAAGCAGACGGACACCAGAATCACGCCGAAACCGTAGATCGCGGAGAACTGGCCGTACAGGAAGCTGGCACGGTTCTGATACCCGCCGAACACGACGGCGTGATACACCGTTTCGACCGCGCATCCGAAAACGCAGCCGACCGCGAACAGCCAGAACATGTTGAAGAAGTTCAGCTCCATATACCCTTTGCCGGTGCGGTCGCGGCCAAGCATGCCGTCCTTTTCGTCTTCGAGAAAGGCGTCTCGCTCATCCATGCGCCGCAGCGTGCGCTGCAGACGGCGTTCCTCGCGAAGCCCCGGATCGACCGTGACGGACAATGCCGCCAACAACAGGAACCGCACGACGGCGACCAGCAGATCCCAGCCGATGCCATGCAGGCACAGCGAGAACATGATCTCGATGAACGTCAACGGCATGAGCACGTAAGTCCAGGGAGCGGCACGGTGACGGTCCTTGCGTAGGATCAGCAGCACGCCGAAGACGATCATCAGCGCGGAATTCACCGTGAACAGCACCGTGCCGATCACCGACATGATCACCGTAAGGTTCAACGGATTGACCTGCTGGTAGCCAAGCACCACCGCACTGACCGCTCTGACGATTTCACGCAGCAGCAGCGGCAGCGAAATAATGCCGTCCAGCAGCACCACATCGCCGAATAAGGTGACGATAAGCGGCATATTACGTTCGGCATCACTGGCACGTTTGCGTTTGGCACCCGATTGCGCGCCATGGCGATCGGCATTTCGAACAGAACCCGACATGCTTTCTTCCTTATCTACCCAATATGGACAACGCTAACAAAACAGGCATACTTCGATGCCATGCAACGTAGCGAATCAGCGCTCGGCATGCCGACGAACGGCGCTGCCGACACTGGAATACCGGAATACGCCGTTTTGCCGAACGCATCGGCGGATTGCGCCCGTAGCGAACCGCACCGGCAGGCCGACCGGTCAGCGGCCAGAGTAGGGCAAACGGCTCCGGCGGCTCGACCGATACGCTATGCCGAACGAGCTGGGAACAGGTCGTTGTACGCTACTTGATACGTAGCGCTACGTATCACGTAGCATATAACCGACAAGCGACGCACAAGGAGACCGATGAGCAACGTATTCGCGATACTCGCACGCGACTTCAAACGCTTGCTGAAAGTGCCGTCCGCATGGGTGGTGGCGATAGGACTCGTTCTCATCCCGCCAATGTACGCATGGTTCAACATCCGCGGATTCTGGAACCCCTACCACAACACCAAAGGCATCGAAGTGACCGTGGTGAACAACGACCAGGGCACCACCAACAAGCTCATCGGAAACGCCAACCTCGGTGCCCAGATCATCGCCCAGCTGAAAAACAACGACCAGCTCGGCTGGAACTTCGCCGACGAACAGGAAGGCATGGCCCGCGTCCGCTCCGGCGAATCCTACGCCACCATCGTCATCCCCAAAACCTTCTCCAAAGACCTGGTCGACACCATCACCGGCACCGGCAACCGACCGGAACTCAAGTATTACGTCAACGAAAAAGTCAGCGCCATCGCACCGAAAATCACCGACACCGGCGCAGGCACCGTAGACACCCAAGTGAACAGCACCTTCGTCTCGACCGTGAGCGAAGTGCTTTCCGACGCCCTGAACACCTTCAACGACACCATCTCCACCACAGCCGGCACCATACAAACCACCACCGTGCAATCGCTCGACGAAGCGCAAAGCACCATCGCCTCGGCACGCGGCAAGCTGGCGACAATCATCAACACCATGGACGAGACGCCCGCCACAACCAAGGCCGCACGACAGTCGCTGTCCAGCCTGCAGCAGGCCACCGTAGACGCCGGCAACAGCCTGACCGCCACCTCCACGCTCATCACCACAGCGCAAAACGGCATCAACAATTTCGCCGCCACAACATCCACCGGGCTCGACCAAGGCACCGCGCTGCTCACCCAATCCATGCAGCAGGCGACCACCACCATCAACACCGTCACCACCGGGCTCTCCAGTGCCAACGCCACAGCCGGCAACGCGGTCAGCACCCTGCAAACCGTGAACGACAACACCGCTTCAGTACTGGAAACCCTCAGCAACCTGCCCCTGGCCAGCAGCTCGCCGGAACTCAAAGCCGCCATCGCACAACTGAAGCACAGCACCACGAACGCCGCCGAAACACTACGCGACATCCAGGCATTGAACACCAGCACCGGCAACGCCATCACCACCGTCTCCGACTTGGGCGCCACCGTCAACAACGCGGCGCAGCAATCATTGGACTCCACCAGCAAAGCGCGTTCAGCCATCACCTCGGGCGCTTTGCCGCAGCTCAACAACGGACTGGGATCGCTAGCCGGAGCAACGGGAACACTGGGCGGCGGCCTCAGCAACCAGACCGCACTGGCCAGCCAAGCCAACGTAGTGCTCGACCAGCTCGACAAAGCCAGCGCCGACACCGCGTCCGCATTGCGCACCACCGACAAGGCCCTGGCCAAGCTCGGCGACAGACTCAGCACCGTCGCCACCGACATCACCGCGCTCAACACCTCGGCCATGCTCAGCTCCATGCTCGGCACCGACGGCAACCTCGACACCAAGCGCATCGCCACATTCATGCTCTCCCCCACCGTGCTCGACACCACCGTGCTCTACCCCGTGAACTCCTACGGCTCCGGCATGGCGCCGCTATTCACCAACATGGCATTGTGGGTCGGAGCGTTCGCGCTCGTCGTGATCTTCAAAACCGAAGCCGACGGCGAAGGCATCACCGCCATGACCGCCACACAAGGTTACATGGGCAGATTCCTGTTCCTCTCCGTATTCGCGGCGCTGCAAGGATTCGCCACCACCGTAGGCGACCTGCTGCTCGGCGTGCAAACCGTCAACGCCGCGGCGTTCGTCCTCACCGGAGTGCTCACCTCGCTAGTGGACCTGTCGCTCATCTTCGCGCTATCCACCGCGTTCCTGCACGTGGGCAAAGGCGTCTGCGTCGCGCTCATCATGCTGCAGATCCCCGGCGCTTCAGGCCTCTACCCCATCGAGATGATGCCGAAGTTCTTCCGCACGCTCTACCCGTTCTTCCCGTTCAACTATTCGATCAAAGCGCTTCGCGAAACCATCGGAGGCTTCTACGACGGCCACTGGCTGCAGAACATCGTCTACCTGCTGCTGTTCACCGTCATCGGATTCATCATCGGACTGGTCATCCGCCCGCTCATGGCCAACACCAACCGCATGTTCGCACGGCAGATCCGCGAAGGCGGCATGATCGTCGGCGAAGACGTGCACCTGCCGGGAACCGAATACCGCATCTCCAACGCATTGCAGGCCCTGACGAACCATAGCGGCTACAAGGCATCCATCGAACGCCGCGTCGCACGATTCGAAGCGCTATACCCCAAGCTCAAACGCGGCGCGCTTATCGTCGGACTGGTGGTGCCGATCGTGTTGGCCGTCACCTTCTCGCTGACCACCAACACCAAACTCGAAGCACTGCTCGCCTGGATCATCTGGGTGCTGCTCATCATCGGATTCCTGCTGACCATCGAATTCATACGCGACAGCCTGCGCAGGCAGCGCGAACTCGGCAATCTCGACGACATTCAAATCCGCGACGCCCTCGCGGTACACGAAAGGAGGCACGCCCGATGAAAGCCATCATCCGACTGTTCGCAGGCGACGTGCGCCGCCTGACCAGCAACATCGTCTCCATCATCATCGTGATCGGCCTGACAGTGATCCCTGGACTGTTCACCTGGTTCAACATCGCAGCCAGCTGGGACCCGTTCTCCAACATGAAGAACTTGAAATTCGCCGTCGCCAGCACCGACGAAGGCTACCGCTCCGACCTGCTCCCGGTGAAAATCACCGTGGGAGACCAGGTGCTGAACGCCCTGCGCGCCAACTCGGAACTCGACTGGACGTTCACCAACGAGCATGACGCGATCGAAGGCACGAAATCCGGCAAATACTATGCCGCCATCGTGATTCCGAAAACCTTCAGCAAAACCATGCTGACGTTCTTCTCGTCCAACGCAAGCAACGTCAAAATCCGCTACTACACCAACGAGAAAACCAACGCGCTGACCCCGAACCTCACCAATCAGGGCGCAAGCCAGGTGAGCACGCAGATCAACCAGATGTTCGTCACCACGCTGACCAGCACCGCGCTGTCGCTCGCCTCGCAGCTCTCCCGCGACCTGTCGTCGCCGAAAGCGACCACCGCGTTGAACAACTTCACCGCAAACGTGGAAACACTGGCCGGCACATTGCAGGATTCCTCCAGCACCATCAGCGATTTCAGCGCGCTCACCACATCCGCATCAACACTGCTGACCAGCTCTAGCGCACTACTGCACAACATCTCCCAATCCGGCAAGGACGCAAGCAGCCAATTGCAATCGGCGAAACAAAGCGCCGGCGACCTGGCAGGAGCGCTGAACACCAGCACCACCGCACTGGCGACCGCACTGCGCAGCAGCGCCTCAAGCTACAGCGCCGTCTCGGATTCAGCCGACAAACTGGTCGCCGATTCAGGCAAGCAGATGGCCGACACCGCACAACTGCTCACCACACAAGCCGGGCACGTCAGCGAACAAGCGAAGCAATACCAGACCATCCGCAACACCCTGGCCGCACTGGAACCGCAGATTCCCAGCGCCAACAAACCGGCATTCGACGCACTGCTCGGCCAACTGGACTCGGCGATCGCCACGCAGCACAAGCTGACGGCAAGCCTGAACAAAGCCGCCAGCGACATAACCACGAAAAAAGACGCGGCAAGCAGCCACAACACGCAGATCAAATCCCTGGCATCCCAAGCGCAGCAAACCATAAACGGCATCTCCACCGATTTCGACACAACCATCAGACCGCAGCTGAACACCATCGCGCAATCGGTCAGCAACGCCGCCAGCGCGCTGACCAGCGGCAAAACCGCACTGCAATCCGCCGTAGGCAATGTGGACGAAACCACCGCACAGGCGCAGCAAACCCTCGCCAGCGTGAAGGAATCGCTTGACAAAACGGCGTCCAAACTCGCCGCAACCGGCACCAAGCTCAGCGAGTTCACCACCAAACTCGACGACGCGCTGCACAGTTCCGACCTGGACGAGGTCAAGAAGCTACTGGGATCCGACGCGGACACGCTGGCCGCAACCATCGCCGCACCGGTAACGCTCAAACGCACCGCGGTGTTCCCCGTCGCACAGTTCGGTTCGGCGCTCGCGCCGCTGTACGTGATCATTCCGCTATGGGTAGGCGCCCTGCTGATGGGTGTAACGCTGAAAACCACGGTTTCGCGCCGCACCCGCAAGGAACTAGGCGATCCAAGACCACACCAGCTGTTCCTCGGCCACTACGGCGTGTTCGCACTGATCGCGCTCTTGCAAAGCACGTTCTCGGCGGGCGGCTCCCTGCTGTTCATGCACGTGCAGGCCGTGCACCCCTGGCTGTTCATGCTTACCGGATGGGTAAGCTCGCTGGTGTTCTCGTTCTTCGTGTACACCATGGTGGTGAGCTTCGGTAATGTAGGCAAGGCCATCGGCGTGCTCATGCTCATCATGCAGATCTCCGGGTCGAACGCGGCATACCCGCTGCAGATGCTGCCCTCGTGGCTCAGCTCGATCAGCCCGTTCCTGCCGGCCACCCATGCGGTGACCGCATTGCGCGCTTCGATCGCCGGCATCTACAACATGGATTACTGGAAGGCGATCGGCGCACTGCTGCTGTTCATTCTGCCACTGCTGCTGATCGGACTGGTGCTGCGCAAGCCGTTGATCACGTTCAACCAGTGGTACGTCGCGAACATGGAAAGCACCAAACTAATCGCGTAAATCCCAAGTTGCGGTAGCATGATCGCGATAAGAGAGAAGACACAAGCCATGACCATTGCAATGAAAGTAACGCAGGCGGCCGCCTCGCGCGCGGCCCGCATGCGGGAGGCAACCGACCGTAAAATCATGCAGGCGACGCTGCAGATCGCCACATCGCGCGGCATCGGCGCCGTAACCATCGAAGAGGTGGCACGGCGCTCCGGCGTGGCGAAAACCACGATCTACCGCCGCTACCGCAATACCGGTGACCTGCTGCATAAGATCCAGATCGAGACCAGCAGCACCTTCGAAGTGGACGACCTGACCCCCACGCGCAGCGACCTGCACTGCTTGCTGGACCGCGTGGCCGCGGCCTTCAATGGCGAGATCGGTCTCAAAGCCGTGGGATTGGTGCTGAGTTCGGACAACGATTATGTCAAGGGCCTGGCGAATCAGGTGATCGCGCCGGCCGAACAGCGATTCTACGATTACACTCGCCGTGGCGTGGAGGCGGGGGTCTTCAAGCACGGACTCGATACGGAGTTTCTGTTCAGCACGGTGCTGGGATCGATGCTGGCCTACAAGGCGCTGCAGGAGAGGCAGGCCGGCGTCAAACCTGCCGAAATCGATGCCGATAAGACCGGTACTGCGAATATGCCCGGTGTCAGCAGTGATGCTGGTGCCGACAGCACCAACGACGCCGGAACATGGGCCGACCATATGACGAATCTGCTTTGGCCGGCTTTGGCCGCCTAGGCTTTCCCGCCGTCACTCCCAACTACCCTCCAGCCGTCTTCCCATCATTCTTCTCAAACTACCGACGCTCACATGCCCCTCACCGTCGGTGGTTTGGGAAGAGTCAGTTAGGCCGTCGCGTGACATGCTCGACACACTCAAGGCCGTTCGGCCAAGCCTACGGTCTCACATGCCACACGACGGCCTCCCCTCCCAAACTATCGACGCTCACACGCCCCTCACCGTCGGTAGTTTGGAAAGAGTCAGGATGCCGAAGGAACTGAGGCTTCCTGACGAGCCACCTCCAGGGCTTTGTTGAATGCTTCGGAGGTCCAGCTGGCTCCGGCTATCTTGTCTATTTTCAGCCCTTTGAGCGGTTTGCCGTCCACTACGCCGTTGATTGCGTTGGCGAATGCGGTCTGGTGCTTTTTGGAGATCGAGGTGAACGGGTGGCCGACGATGTCCACGTTCTCGATGTTTCCCTGTTTTATGGTGAGTTTCACGTCGATGGTGTCTTCGCCGACCGGTCCGTACTGGCCGTTGATCTTGTAGGTGCCGTCGGCGTAGTTGCCGGTGTCCTTGTTATCGGATTTCGTGGAGTTCGGGTCATCGGCATGGTTCTTGACGGTATCGTCCGATGAACCCGACGAACCGGAATCCTTCTGCGACTCTTCTTCCTGGGATTGCACGCTTTCGCCAGAATTGCCGGCATATTCGTCGTTCATCGGCGTGGCTTTGGGTTCACCGCACGCGGTCAGCAATGCGAGCCCCGCCGCGGTCAGCGCAACCGCCTTCACCGCATCCTGCTTGTTGGGCATACGTCTCCTTTCCTGTCGGTTATGTGGCCTGATGCTCCGCACCAAGCATTGTTATGCTTCGGAACCGCCTGTTTTGGCGGATTTGGTCGGATCGGCGAAGTCGATGGCCGTCTCGCCATGCTGCGCGCCTTCAGCCACAGAACCGGTGAACGCCGGCTTGCCGCCCGCGGCCTCATAGGCTTTACGCGCTTCCTCATCGTTCCATTTCTCCCCTACCAGTACACCGTGGTTGAGCATGATCTCACGCTGGGCGCAACTGGCGACCAGCGCATCGTGCGTCACCACGATGATCGTCGTGCCTTGCTCATGCAGCTGGCGGAACAGGTCGAGCACGATCTTCTCGTTCTTCTCGTCCAGATTGCCAGTGGGCTCGTCGGCCAGGATGATCTTCGGGCAGTTGATCAGCGCTCGCGCAATGCATACGCGCTGCTGTTCGCCACCGGACAGCTGGCTGGGCAGGTGGTGCGCTCGATCTTTCAATCCCACGCGTTCCAACGCTTCCAGCGCCTGCTGTTCGTTGACCACGGAATGGTAGTACTGCGCCACCATCACGTTTTCCACGGCCGTCAGGTGCGGCACTAGGTAGAACTTCTGGAACACCAGGCCGATCATATTCTTGCGCACGTCGGCCAGCTGCCTGGCGTTGAGGTCTTCCAGCTTGCGGCCTTCGAGTTTCACGGAACCTTTGGTGGGGCTGTCCATACAGCCGATCATGTTCATCAGCGTGGTTTTGCCGGAGCCGGATGAGCCGACGATGGCGAGCCATTGGCCTTGCGGCACGGTGAGATTGAGATCGTCTACGGCGTGCAGTTCGCCGTAGATCTTGCAGATGTGGTCAAGTTCAAGCAGCATTGATTTTCCTTAGTTCAAGCGGTGTCGGATGGTTGCGTGAGCCGGTGGCGTGGGAATGCCCGTCTCATTCTTCGCGCAGCACGATGGCCGGGTCGATGCGCGTGGCACGGCGGACCGGCGAAACGGAGGCGAGGACGGCGATCAGCACGCTCAGTACGAGCGATGCCAAGCCGAGTGGCCAGTTGAAGCCGATGGCCCGATCGAACACCATCTGGCATAGCACACGTGCCAGCAGGTAGCCAAGCGCCGTGCCAAGCAGTCCGCCGACCAGACCGTAGATCGCGGATTCCACATAGAACTCGGTGCCGATGGCCTGAGCGGATGCGCCAAGCGCCTTGCGTAGGCCGA
The DNA here is from genome assembly GCF_001025155.1 of Bifidobacterium angulatum DSM 20098 = JCM 7096. Classification (NCBI taxonomy): domain Bacteria; kingdom Bacillati; phylum Actinomycetota; class Actinomycetes; order Bifidobacteriales; family Bifidobacteriaceae; genus Bifidobacterium; species Bifidobacterium angulatum. Next base: position 1,768,029 of record NZ_AP012322.1, read on the forward strand.
TCTCGTTGCGACGCTGCGAAACGATCGAACCGATCGTGGTGCCCACGCCGACCAACGTCAATACCAGTACCACCAGCGATACGATCCAGAACAATGTTTGCAGCATGGTGATGATGCGCGTATCGGATGCGGTGATCTTGGTGACGGCCTGCGCTTTCACGCCGGTGTTCGGATTGGCGTTCAGGGATTTCACGATGGCGTCCAGATCGGGGCCGACCGCGTTGACGGAATATTCAATCACGTCCGCGCCGCGACGGGAGCCGGCGAGTTTGGCCACATCGGCGTTCACGGCGTACACGATCTCATCCTCGTTGCCGCCGGTATCCACGATGCCTGCCACGCGGAATTCGGTGCCGCCGGTTTCCATAATGCTGGACGATACGCGACCATCCTGTTTGACGTCGCTCCCGCTTGCCCCAAGCGCCCCCGACGTATCCGACGCACCGCCATTGTCGGAGGCGCGGTAACCGATGGTGATGCGCGAACCGATTTTCACACCGAGCGCATCGGCCACATCACGCCCGAGCATCACGTTGCCGGCGCTCGGCCAGCTGCCGGTGACATTCCAATGCCGGTTCAGCGCCTTCACGCTTGCGGAGTCAATGCCCGCCAATGTGTAGGGCGCGGAGTTGATGCGCACGCTTTCATACCGGTATGCGGCGGATTTCGCATCATGCTCGCCGGAAACCAGCGCGGTGATGTTCTTGACGTCGACGGTACCGATGCCAACGGATTTTTCCGTGGATTCGCGTGGGGTGACGATGAGGTTCGCACCGTAGGCTCGCATTTCCTCATTCATCTGCTGTGGCACCGCAATGCAGACCGCGGCCAGGCAGAACAGGGTCGCAGCGCCTACAAGCACGGCGATCACAGCCATGATCGCGCGGGAGCGTCGACGGAACACCGCGCCCCACAGCATGGTGGCGAACATTTTCCGATTGGTCATCGTTGCACTGCTATTGCCGAATGTACGATCAGCGACCATGAAGCACCTCCGCCGGTTTTAGCCCGAGAATCGAACGAATGGATGAGAACGATGCCAACAGTATGGTGATGGCGAGCAGCACGAACACCAGCACGAACACCATGGGGCGCATGGTGATGCCCGAACCGAACACCACATGCCCCACGATCTGTGCCATGCCGGATCCCAGCAATGCGCCGACCACGGCACCAATCAGCGAGATTACAGCGGTTTCGGCCAGCATGAGGCGCGATACGGCGCCATCTGTCGCGCCAATGGCTTTGAGCAGCGCAAGCTCCGCACCACGTTCTCCGATCGCCGCGGCCATCAGATTCGCCACGGCAATCGCCGCCGCAACAAGCGAAAGCACGGTCATGAGCACCATCACCGCCTGGGTTTTCTGCAATACGTCGCCTTGCAATGCCGCCACCTGACGCACCTGCTTGGCAACGGCGCCCGGGATCACTTCTTCGATCTGGTAGGCGATCGAACTTGGGTAGGCGGTGCAATACCAGGTCTCCCACTCGTCCTGGGTGAGCGCGGCAGGGTTCTTGGCGGCTTTACGGGCAAGGTCGTTGTCTGGTGTGGTGAGCGCCTTGACTTCGATCTTGTCGACGGCATCCGGCAGGTCGGCAAGCTGCTGAGCCGCCGAGGAGGGGATGTACATGCCGTTGTCGTCGGAGTCGCCGGATTCGTAGATGCCGGTGACCTGCACTTTCTGCGTGGTGCGCTGACCGGATGCCGTGGTCTTGTTCAAGGTGATCGTGTCGCCAACCCGCACGCCGAGCCTGCCGGCGAGCGTCTTGCCGACCATGCCTTGAGCACTGTCGTCTTTGGGCCAGCCGCCGTTGATCGTCCACCATGAGCGCATGCCGTTCATACCTGCCACGGTGGATTCGCCGGAATCCATGTGCAGGGTTTTGGCGAACCATGTGCCCACAATCGGCACGTTCGCGGCCTTGCAGGTTTTCGATGCCGAGCCGGAGCAGTCGATGTCGGCATGGATGTTGAGTTCCGGGGCGAAATTCGTAATGTTGAACGCCCAGAAGATCGTCTTGATCTTGGGTGCATCCGATTCCTTGAGGAAGGTTGTCGGATCGGCGCTATCGGATTGCGCGGAGTCGCCGGTGTTGTACAGGTCGCTGACCACGGCGTCGGCCTTGGGCTGCACCACGATGTTCGAACCGTAGGTGGACAGTTCGGCGTTGAGTTTGTCGCCCACGTCGAATACCACGCCGAGCATGGCTACGCTCACCGCGGCGGACAGGCAGACGGTGACGGCGATGAGCAGTCGGCGTTTGAATTGCCGGCTGAACGATCGCATGATCATTCGTATGAAGAACATGACGGCTCCTCACTTACTGGAAGTGCGCCGACAGGGCGTCGAGCACTGAGGTCTGGATGATGATTGCGCCGGGTTTGACCTGATAGTCGAACGGTATGGGATTGCACCCGCCTTTGAAGCCGATGGTGGCGAGATTGATGGCCACATCGCATTTCTTGCAGATGATCTTGCCGTCCTTCTCGTAGTAGCCCGCATCGCCGCAGTTTTCGCAGGCGTCGAGGCCGATGCCGTATGCGCCGCCGTTCTTCTTGATGATGATGAAGCGCATGACGGTGCCGTCTTTGGCTTTGTATTGGAAGCGGTGCAGGTGGCCGTCCGACACTTGGGCGAAGGTGATGGTGGCCACGCCGTTCTTCAGGGAATACTGTTCCGGTGGCGAAAGCGTAATGACTTTCTGCGTTTGCGCCACGCCGTAGGTGAGTGCCACGCTCACGCCGATGATGGCGACGAGACTCCATGCGCCAGCTGCCTTCGCCCGGCGCCCGAATGCCACGTGTGCACGCACGACAGCCTCATTGCTGCCGGCTGTGGGGGTAGTGAAGCCCTTGACGATGGATGCGATGGATGGAATGAGGAATACCACCGCCATGGCGATGGCCATGGCCCGCTGATGGTTGATGCACCATACGAGCAGCAGGAACAGTTCGGTCGGGAAGCTGATGATGCGCTTGGATTGCAGGATCTGCGCAAGATCGGTGAAGTGCGTGGCGAAGAGCAGCGCGATCTGCAGCAATGCGGCAAGGGTGAACGACCAGTGCGGTGTGGTGGAACGCATGGTGCGGAAGATGCATGCGGCCACGATTGCGGTGGCTGCGCCGAGGGCAAAGCCGAGGGCGCGCAGCAACATATCGGAGGTGAAGACCGGGTCGCCCGGCTCTACGAAGATGGTGAGCCTGAGGATGACGTCGGGCAGTGCGCGGAAGGTAGTCGCTGCGATGGCGAGCGCCGTGACGGCGTTGGCGATGTTGAGCCGCGCGGGGTGACTATGCCAGTGCGTGGTGATGGCCCGCGCACGTAGCACGATGATGAATGCCGCGATATCGAGGATGACGCAGCACCATAATGTCGGATAGTTGATGAAGGTGCGCTGGTTGATCACTGCAGTGGCGCGGAGCGTAGCGAATACGACTGCGCCTACGAACCCGACGGTGAAGCCGGCAAGCCGCCAGTATCGGCTTACCGGCTTGTCACGCCCCTCGCCCACGGTGAGCATCACGTTGAGTGCCATGATCAGCAACGCCGGTGCGAGTGTTCCTTGAAGCACCGTCACATACTGCAGTAGCATCGTTCCTCTTATCTATTCGTATGATTCGTATTCGATTCGATACAACATCGCAGGCACGACCGCGTCTTACGCTCCCAACGGCCCGCACATCAACGCTCCCCGGAAAACGCCAGAGGCGGTTTCCCTATATGATGCTCGACCGTAAGCTTGGCCGAACGGCCTTGAGTGTGTCGAGCATCATATAGGGAAACCGCAACAGGGTCACCTACATCTCACAAGAGTGGCAGATATATCCTTTTCTCACCATTCCTGCGGCGTGTAGTTCCAATCCGGGAAGGTCACTTCGAGCGGCTCGGTCCAGAAGCGACCGGTCACGCCGGTTTCCGGATCGACGTGCAGCATCCAGCCCTTCTTTTCCGGGGATTCGATCTTCAGCACGAGCTTGTAGGCGCCGGCCTTGTCGAGCTTGACGTTGGCGCCGTAGTGCGGGCCGTCGGAGGCGTTCATCTGCATGAAGGTGCCGGAGCCGACGGACTCGTTGCTGGTCTTGTCGATGATGTCGTAGTTGACGGTGAGGTCGGGGACGAAGTCGCCCTTGCCGTAGCCGAGCTTGGTGCCTTCCTTGTTGGCGTGGATGTCGGCTTCGAGGTGGAAGCTCGCGTCTGCGGCTTTGAGGCCCATGCCGGAGGGTTCCATGTCAATGGGCTGGAAGTATACGGCGTTGACGGTCAGCGGGCCGACTTCCTGGTCGGAGTGCTTTTCATCGACCTGGATCTCTTCGAAGCCCTTGGAGTCGGACGCTGCGGAATCGTCCTTGGTTTCGGTGGTTTTGGAGGACGAGTCGGCGCTCTTGGTGTTGGATGCGGAGTTGTTGGAGCTGCCGCATGCGGACATGGAGACTGCCATGGAGCCTGCCAGCAGGATGCCGAGCAGTGCGGCGATCTTCTTGTTCTTCATTGTTTCTCTTTCTTGTTGGAGGTATTCCGTTGGGAAATATCGGAAAATCTGGTGGTATGCGGTCAGTCGGCGGCTGCCGTGTTCTGACGCATGTTGTGTTTGCGCACGAAGCCGACCGCGAACAGAACGATGACGGCGATGGCGGCGATCGCCTGGGCGGCGAGGCATTCGACGTACGGGTATAGGCCGATCCAATCGTTGGTGGGTACGCTGCTCAGGTAGTGACCGTCGATGAGGTCGCCTTCGATGAGTGCGTGGATGCCTCCGCCTGCGAAGATGACGACGAGTACAGCCATCAGGATCGAGGTGACGAGGAAGAACGGGCCTATAGGAATCTTCACGGAGGTGAAGCGCAGGATGAGGAAGATGACGAGCAGTACGACTGCTGCGGCGATGCCGCCGATCCACATGCCGTGCGCGTCTTGGCTCATCGAGTAGATGGATTCGTAGAAGATCACGGTTTCGGCGCCTTCGCGGAATACGGCGAGGAAGCTCAGCATGGCGAGCGAGACGATCATGCCGAATCCGACGCTTTCACCGGCGTCGGCTTTGCGCTGCGCACTGGTCACGGCTGTTTCGGTTTTGGTGCGGATGTAACGGTTCCATGCTTCCACGGAGCTTTTGTTGAGCATCCAGTTGCTGGTCCACAGCAACATGAGCATGGCGATGAGCGCGCATACGCCTTCGCTGATTTCCTGGATCGGGCCGGATCCGCCGAATAGGAAGGTGAAGAGTACGGCGATCAGGCCGGAACCGGCGAGGCCTGCGAGCACACCGAGGTAGATCCATTTGGCGAAGCGCTTGTTGCCGGATTTGATGAGGTAGGCGATGACTGCGGCTACGACGAGCAGGGCTTCAAGGCCTTCGCGGATCAGGATAAGGAATGCTTGCCCTGCGGAGCTGGTGATGAGCGTGGTGAGGCCGTTGGTGTTGCCGGCGACGCCACCGTCAAGGGTGGCGGCGTCTTCGACGAGCCAGCTTTTGAGGTCGTCGACAAGCTTCTTGATCTGCTTCTGGCTGCCGCCGTCGCGCATGGTCTTACGGGTCATTTTGAACTGGTATTCGACTTGCGAGACGCGATCGCCGGAGATCACGTTCATCACGTTCTTTTCGAATCCGAGCTTTTCGTAATACTGGTAGTACGCGTTGTTGACGAGGCTGGAGCCTTCCGCGCCCTTGCCGGAGATAGCAGCCTTGTATGCCTTGTCGAGGATAGTGTTCATCTCGCCGGCCACGTCGCCCCAGGTGCGGTCGCCTTTGCCTGTGGACGAGTTCTTTTTGGCGGCATCGAGCTGTTTGCGTTCTTTGGTGGTTTGTGCATCGCGCTGTTTGGCGTAGTCGCGCGGGTTGGCGAGGCTGCCGTTCGCGTCGAGGGTTTGCGCGGTGGCGGTGATGTCGTTGGAGAGAGCGTCGACTTTGCTGGCGATCGTGTCGGCGTTGTTCGGCTGGTAGGCGAGGGTTTCGAGGTCGGTGAATTCCTGGAGGAGGGCTTTCTGCTTGTCTTCGCCGATGGTGCTGTTGACGACTGTGGAGAAGTTGGAGGCGTCGTAATTCATCCAACGTGCGTTCTGGAAGTCGGTGGCGGCCTGATAAGTGTTGCCGGAACGGTAGTCGCTTTCGCCTTGGGCGAGTTGCTTGTTGATGTCTTCGGCGACGGCGTTCCAAGTAGCGTAATCAGCATAACTGCTGCTGGCAGCGAATGCAGCTGAGGTGGTGGAACCGAATGCGAATACGGTGGCGAGTGTGACGAGCATCGCCATGATGATGGCGGCGATTCGGCCGATCATGCGACCTGTGGTATTGCCGGCATCCATAGCTTGGACGTGCCGCTCGTTCACAACGCGAGATGGCATGAGACCTGTTCCTCTCTCTCGGCTCTGCTCCCGATGCGCCTGCATTGCCGTACGCACGTTGCGCATCGGAGCACAATGTAAAACGAAAATTTTTAGAACAACAGTCTTGATTTTTGGAATGGTTTGTTGTAGACCATCACGAAACGGCGTTATTCCGCCATTCCTGTTTTTACCATCTTCGGCGTGTCATCTCACATCGTGGTACGTTCGCAGCATGCTCGCGGGACTCGACGCGCCACGACACAGAAGCAGCCAGATTCCAACGTCGAACACCACGCCACTGGGTGCGAGCGTTGTCAACGCGTTGGCATCAGGAGTATGGATTCTTCCGTTTCGCTCGCACGGCGCATGCCCTGCACCACCGCGTTTCCCAAGGCGCTCGGCACCGGCTTGCTGACCGCCGCGCAAACCACCGTCCGGCCAGCGATGCCTGTCTTCTGGTCGATTGCACCCATCACGCTGCCCATACGCATTCGCGCACGTTCACCGACACAATACCGTTCACCCAACACAAGCGCCAAACACGCGGATTACCCCCGGTAGAGTCCGGTTAGGTTCTGCGTGTCTGGCATAAGGATGGTTCCAAAGCCTTCACGGTTTTGGAACCAAGATCCATTCAGTCAGCAGCTTTGTCTGCCTACGGAATGAGAACTCACGGAATGAGATTTCCGGCGGCCGCGTACAGGTCCCACCAGTCCTGCTTGTCGAGGTCGATGTCCGCGCCGTCGAGCATCTCGCCCAGACGGGTGGGGTTCATAGAGCCGAGCACGATCTGAATCTTGGCCGGATGCCTGAGCACCCATGCGGTGGCGATGGCATTGGCGCTCACGCCGTACTTGGCGGCCTTCTCATCCAGCGCCTTGTTGAGTTCCGGGAAGTGTTCGTTGCCCACGAACGGACCGTATTCCGTGCCGGACTGGAACGGGCTCCACGCCTGAATGGTTATGTGGTGCAGTCGCGAATACGACAGCAGTCCGTCGGAATGGTTTTCCACAACCATGCCTTCGGCGCCGGAATTGGTCATCAGCTCGTCGCTGACCATCTGCGCGTGCATCAGGCCGAACTGCAGCTGGTTGGCCTCAAGCCTCATGGCGGGGTCGCTGCCGAGCCAGGACTGTAGCAGCTCCATCTGCCACGGGTTCACGTTACTCACGCCGAAATGGCGCACTTTGCCGGCTTCATGCAGGGTGGTGAACGCTTCAACGATTTCCTCGGCCTCCATCAGCGTGTCCGGCCTGTGCAGCAACGCGAAGTCCACATAGTCGGTGCCGAGCGCTTCCAACTCCTCGTCCAGCCGCGTGATGAGATGCTTCGCGGAGAAGTCATAACGGGTTGCGTGCACGTTGTTCGGATCGCTGAAATCGATGTTGATGCCGAACTTCGTCTGCAGGAAGATGTCCTCTCGCTTAAGGCCTGCGTCCTGCCATGCGCGGCCAAGCACATGCGAGCTGGCATGGTCGCGATTGACGTTGAATCCGTAGATGTCCGCAGTGTCGAAGAAGTTGACGCCGTGGTCGGCGGCCGTACGCACGACTTTTGCCGCCGCGTCCGGTTCCAGCGCGTCCATGCGCATTACGCCGAGTGCCACTTGCGATGCGGATACCGCGGATTTGCCGATTTCGATTTCTTTCATGATCGCTCCATTTTCCTACGCGATTTTCCAGTGCGTCAAACGGTTGACGTACGTATTACCAGAATACCTTTCGAAACAATTCGAACACGCCTGACCTCGCGCAAATGCACCGCAAAGAACAAACACGCCAAGCATGCGGATCGTCCCGTAAGATTCGGGCGGATGCCGCTTGTTTGGCGTGTTGGATGAGATTTTCCGGCGATTGCGGGCGCCTTCGGCAAATCAACGTCAGCCGATCAGCCCTCCACTCAGTCGATCAGCGTGAACTGGCTGTTGTAGATGTCGGCGTAGAAGCCGTTCCCGGCGAGCAGCTCCTCATGGGTGCCGGGCGCTGGTCTGATGGCACCGCGCGTGGGTGTGGTCGCCTGCCACGAAGCCAATATGATCACTCGCTTGATTCTCGGCGAAGAAGACGCCTGACAGCGAAACGCAAACGCAAGTTGCAATCACAAATCGCAACGAATGACACGACACTAATCGCATAGTAAGGATTAACCATTAATTCAATTCTATCTCGCCTATATATGGCAGACTCCCGAGGTTGACCAATGCTTTCTCGCTTGCGCATGGCATAACGATAGTCTGGGTCAGGTGGTGGCGGCGATTTGGCCGCGCAGTTCGGCGTTCGCGCGCTCCAGTTCGGCGTTCGCGCGCTCCAGTTCGTCGATGCGGCGGGCCTGCTGCTTGATGATGATGCCGGCGGTATCACCGTCGAGCGCGCCGATCGAAACATGCGCGCCGACAGCGCCTTCGGACATAACGGGAACGCTCGAATCCGGAACACCGGACGCCTTATTGCCAAGATTCCGCCTCATCACCAAAGTACGCTTGTACCGTTCAACGAGCCGCGCAATGATCTCGCTGTCATCCAGATAATCGTTGCCGCTTACTGATTTGATGGCGGCGGCCTTCCAACGGGTCACACTGCGTTCGATGCGCTTGTACCCGACCAGATCCGGCGGCAATCCCGCCTCACGGAAGATTTTGGTTGGAGATTCCCCCGCAAGATACCGGATGGTGCACACCTGCTTGAAAGTGTCGGAGTATGTGATACGGTCACGCGTCACATTCGCCACCGCCGGCAACCCTCGCAACAGCTGAATCTCCTCGTCGGTGAACGCCCCGCCGCCACGCATGGCAATGCCTCCCGTCGTGTGTCTTCATTGCCCACTTCTTATGGATATACTTTGCGATTCTATGGCCAGCTTGCCGTACGATACCCTCGTTTTTCCCCTCTCTTCGGAGACCGTCTGCGACTGCCTCGCATCCACGGTTCAGCTTGTTGCAACACGTCGCACCAACCCGCACTACCCCCCCCTCGAAAAACATCCTCATCTGATGCGGATGACACCCCACAGAAGTTCCCGCGGGGCTGGGTCGGATTGTAGGACAGTCGGGTCGCGGGCGCACGCAAAAGGGCCAACCCGGTTGGATTGGCCCCCTGCATAGCTTTTGGCGTTACCGCCTTGTGGGTTTAGTGCATGCGCTGACGGCTCTTAACCACAACGATCACACCGGCACCGGCCAGGAGCAGCGCCACAACGATGAACAGCGTGGTGCCCGCAGCGCCGGTGAGCGGCAGCTGGGTGATGGACTTCACGTTCTTCACGGTGGCAATCTGGTCGTCGGTCGGCAAAGTGACCTGATGGAGGAGATCCTGCTTGAAGGTAACCGTGCCGTTCTCTGCAATGCTCACGTCGAAGATGACCTTGAAGTTCTGGGCGTAGCCGTTTGGAGCATTGGTTTCCCTGACCGTGTAGTCTCCAGCTGCAAGGCCCTTGAACTGCACCAGACCATCAGCGCCGGAGGTGAACACCGTGGCGTTCGTTTGATCGTCAACAGAGGACCAAGCTTTGGATTCAGTATCCTGCTTGAGGAACTTGCCATCCTTCTTCTTGATGACGAACTGCGCGCCGGCCAAAGCGTTGGCATCGTTGTCGACACCAATCTTCTTGAACTGGAAGCCGTAGGTCTTGGATTCGGTCGTGCCTTCGCCGCTGGCGCCACCATTGGTGGTGATCATGGCCTTGTTGTTCACGCTGCCGCCCAAGTCGGTCAGCGCATCCTTGGTGACGGTGCCGGTGTACGACACGACGATGGTCTTGCCAGCCAGGGACTTCGCGCTGGCGAACGTGATGGTCGTAGTGGTGCCGACGGCGGCGCTACCGGTCTGTGTCACCGTGTACAGGCTGCTGTCCACATCCCGGCCGTCGACCTGCACCTTAAAGGTGTTCGTCTCGGCGACCTTCAGGCCCTTGGACGCGGTATCGGTAATGGTGAAGGGATACACATCATAGTTGCCTGCGGAAGCAGGGACGGCCGCGGACACGGTGAAGTCGACGGTGTCGCCGACGTTCACGGTCTTGCCGTTCACGTCCACATTGCCGACCTTGGCGGTCTTGGCTGGCGGGGTGAGCGGGTTCTCGTTCTTCGCATTGAACTGGCCCACAGTGGTGATGTTGCCCTGGCCTGTCACCTTGTCGGCAACGATCGTCAGGTCGGTCAGCCCATTGACGGTGGTGGCCACTACGGCGGGAGTTCCCGTTGTTGCAGTGGTTTCGCCACTCTTGGTGAACGTGTCGGTCACCAGGTACCAGCCTTCGCCACTCACCGCGACCGGCTGGGCCGTGCCCGCCTGCTCCGCGGTCACGGTCAGGCCTGCGCCATCGGCGGTCGGCAGCGGATTGGTCTTGGCCAGTTCCGTGGCGAACTCGCGAATCTGCTCCGCATTGAACGTCGCCACGTATGCGGCCGGATTGTTTTTATATTCCGCCGGAATCGAATCATTACCATTGGCAGTGTCAGCGGCCGCGGTCACGGCGTCCTTCCACGCCTCGACCGTGCTCACCTCAACAGTACCGTTGCCGGCGTTCTCGAACGTGGCGAACCTGTACGGCGTGTACGTGTGGTCTTCCTGCGCATTGTTCACCTGCAGCAACGGGGTCGTCGCGGCGTCATCGGCCTGTGCGCTGGCTGCGCCCAGGGCCATGCCACCGAGCAGCGTCGCAGCGGCGGCGATGCCGGCGAAAAGTTTCCTCATCTTCATGAGAATCCTCTCTTCCTTATTGTTTGATTACTTGTTTCTGCGATCGCGGGAGGCGGGGACCTAACTTGCTCCCGCGATCCGCAAATCTTGGATTATCGGTCGGAACGTCCTCGAGTTGGCAGACGTTCCGACCCCGCACAAACGATTCAGACGAGTCGCTTCTTGCCGTTCCACACACCGGCCGCGCCGATGAGCAGCACCGCAAGCCCGCCGACCACACCGCCGACGAACAGCCACTGACGATCCGTAATCCCGCCCGTCAACGGCAGCGCCGACACTGCGATGTAGTGGTTGGTGAAGGCGACCGGCGTACTGACGCTCTGCGATTCGGAAACCTTCTGGCCGTTGTCGTCCTGCACCTTGGTCACGGACGTTACGGAAGCCGTCCACGCACCGTCATTGTTCTTGGCGACGGTCACCACGACTTTGTATTTCGCCTGTGAATAGTGCAATGCGCTAATCGAGCCGCCGTCTTCCGTCACGTAGTACGTGTAGGTGGCGCCACCAGCGTTGTAGGTAATGTCGCTAAACGCCGCGGAATAGTCGGTCGAATCACGATTCACCGTGACCGTGCATGGCTGCTGATCCTTGCAGCTGGCCGGCAACGGGGCGTTGTCTTCCGCCTCCAACGTGAAGTCGAACTGATCGGAATCCTTCCAATCACGACCGGTCAGATTCTTCCGTACCGAGATTAGGTGCTGCAGTGATACCGTCTTCAGCGTGTTGGTGATGGTCGCATTCAATGTTCCCGCATCGGCATTGGAAGACCACACCATCTTCTTGGTCAAGTCGGCATTGTTACCCGTATAGGTGACGTCATATCGGTCATTACCGGGGGTTTCCACCACGGAATACGTGTAGCCGGGCACCAGATTATTGACCGTTGTGGTCCAATTGTTGGCGGCGTTCAGCGTGATCGGATCACCAACATTCACCGCGGTGCTATCGGCAGAATCTATTGCCTTGCGCTGCAATTGCACCGTCACGGAATCGTTGGCATGCTTGTCGGCACCGTCCGACCATTTCTTGGTGATGTTGATCTTGCCGAGCTTCACCTGCACCACCGGATGCGGATATTCGGCTTCGGTCCTTACACAGGATGTCGCGCCGTTGACCTCGGTGAGCACGCAATAGTTCAGCTTCGCATCCGCGTTGGAATAGTAGCCTTGCTGCCCAGCGGATGCTGCTCCGGTCTGTACGTCTCCCGTATTCGGATAGTTGTTGCCGCTCGCATAGTTGGTATATGCGGCATCGCTTGGCTTGACTTTGAAGGAAACGTCGATGACATCAGTCTTTTCTGCGACAATGCCATCAGTACCGTTGAACGTCACCGTCACGGTGCGATTGCCGGAACTGTCGACACTGTATGTGGCCGCATATCCGCTCGTCAGCTTGATACTGCCGTTCTTCACCGTCACATATTGCGTGATGTCGGTGCCGTTGACGACACCTGCGAACTCGACCGGATCCACCCACTGGGACAAGGTGTCGGTGATGGAGAAGACCCTGATCTTCGCGGACGAGGTGATGCTGGAATAGATCTGGTCGAATGCTTTCGTCAGATTTGCGGCATTCGTGCCGTCAAATTCCTTGCCGTTCACTGCATTGGCTTGTTCGGCGAGATCGGCCATTTTATTAGCATCAGTGGAAGTCTTCACCACATACAGGGCGGCATCTCCACGCCTGTTAGCCTCAGCCAGGGCGGCAGCATAGTTGAAGCCGTAGTCATCGCTACTTCCTGCACCGTACGCGCCATCGGAACCACCATCAGGATTTTCACCCCACGTGTACCGTTGTGCTCGGCAGGACTCCGGGGTCGTATATTCCGGATGAGCAGTCCACCCCCACAACGAATACGAATAACATCCGCTGTACGAAGTCGTACGGTATGTCGGATTGCCATCCGAGAGGAAGATGATGTGCTTCTTCACACCACGGCGACCTCCTTGCATATCGTTTGCCTGCTTGAGCGCGGCCTCCCAGTTGGTGCCGCCATCGGGGTTACCCCTCACGGCGTTGTTGATTTCCGAGACGTTTGTGGTGAACTTCTGCTTGAGAGAAGCTTCAGTGCTGAATGTCACCACCGCCATTTGGACCTGCTGCTCAGGCGGCAACTTCGAATTCGTGCCAGTCAGCAGTTTCTTGGCGAGATCCTTGGCCGCTTTCTGCGCATTGGCGTCGCGGTTGTTTTCATTCATGCTGCCGGACTTGTCCATAACCAGCACAATGTCGGCCGGTGTGGCAGTGGTGACCGTGGATGAGGTGCTATCGCCGGATGCGGTCAGATTCAACGTGTACTGATCACCGTCGCCGCCATCGGTTTTCACGATGCTTTTGTTGTTCGACGGCTTCACATTGGAATTCACGATGGTTACATGACTCGTCTTGCCTACGGTGAACGAGCCGGTTTCGGCATATGCATTATTGCCGCTGCCCTGCTGCGTCATCGGGGAACCGTTCGCGGACACGGTGTAGCCGCTAGAGTCCAACTCCCGCACCTTATACGTGGTGTCGTCGGTGAAATCGTTGGACTGCACGCGGGCGAATTGACCCTTGGCCAGCGTTATCACACCGTTGTCTCCGGTCGACTTATCGGATTGAACGACCTGATTGGTGTACGCATTGTACACGCTGTATTTGCCCCGGTACAGGGTTGAGGAATTGCCGACAAGCAGCTGGAATTGGAACTGTTTGTCCGCGTCGATAGTGCCTAGGGTTTCCTTCTCGATATCGATGGCCTTGGATGGCTTCACCGGCAGATTGAAGCTGATCTTGCAGTTGGAGCCGCCGTTGCCGCGTTCCAGATAGAAGAAGCTCAGATGATGTGTCTCATACGGCTTGGAATTCCACTTCTCTCCCGCATTGGCAAATGCCTCGGTGATTGTTGTGGCAGGAGGGTTTCCATAACGCTGCGTCTTGTCATAGGTGATCTTGCCGGTGGCGAAATTGATCTTGCCACCCAGCGCCTGATGGATACCACCCAAATCAAGCACCAGCACACCATCGATGAACACCCAGACATCATCGTCGCCGGTAAAGTCGAACACCATGTCCTGATTGTTGACCTTGCCGTCTTTCGGCATGTAGAAATCGGCGCCAAGATTCATGCCGAAAGAATATTTATTATCCTTAGTATCGTTTCCAAATGGAGTGAAGCAAGGAGTATCAGTCTGGTTCGCACAATAATTCTGCGGACTCAGATTGAACTTGTTCGATGTCTTGTCATATGCAGCATACTGGGAATCGGCGTCGAAACCGTAATACCCATCCTTGTCCAATGTCAGCAGTCCGCCAGTCGGCGTGTAGTTGGTGACGGCGCTATCAGACTTCCCGCCAAAGAGATAGTCCAATGATTCTGATCCCTTATCAGCCGCCATGGCCGGATAGCCATTTGTCAGGGTTGTCTTCACAATACCGGTGTATGCGCCATTGCCATTACCGACATATCTGTTATACGTTCCTGGACCGCCAACGCTCATGAATTGCAACGCATGATTATTATTGATGGCCTTACGAACGTAATCATGCAATCCCAGGCTGATACCGGCCTGCTGCTCCGAGGTCTGTCCGGCACCATCCGCCATCGCGGCGGAAGTGGTGGCGTAGCCCATGCCGCCGAGCATGGCGATCGCAACGATGACGGCGACTATTCGTTCAGCAAAGCTCCTCTCGGGCTTTGCCTGTTGTATTCGCGCATGCCTCATCTGCTACCTCCCCTTACACACCGTGCGCATGTGCACGATTCACATCTTCATCACCAGTCACGCATCCAGCCGACGCGGATACACTTCCGGCGCTCTAGTCATGAACAGTAAAAGGAAAAGGAAATGGATACATACACCCTAAGCGCGGGAGATTCGGGGGTATGAAATAGCCTCGAAACCAAGTGATAGCAACGTTTCCAGCTATCTGCGCTACCCGAAATTCACATAAGCCCAACGTCCGACGGGGCAATATTATTCACATGTCCGCAACCGTACGGATGTCGCCGCAGCATGCCAACGCAACAGCTAGCCACGTTTCGGCCACCAAGCCGCATGTCTGCGAATATGCCACGGCCGGCTACGCAGCCAGGCAAGCAGCATCCCCGACACGAGCACGCCAGCCGACACCGCAATCGCAATCAATCGCGCGTCCTTCGCCGCATTCCGTTCCTCGGGAACCACTCCAGGAATCGCGGAACGCACCGCCGAAACCAACAACCGGTGGGTATTCACCCCATACGGCGTGCAGGTCATCAGCGTCACCCGGTCCTCGCCGGGCACAATCTTCAGCTTCGAGGTGTCATTCGGTTCGATCACCGAAATGCGATCCACCTTGTAGCCGAGCGTACGGCCCATCACTTCGATGTAGAAGTAGTCGCCGACGCGCATCTCATCCAAGCGCGTGAACATCATCGCCTCGACCAGCCCACGGTGGCCGGTGATCACCGCATGCGTGCTCCGCCCGCCCACCGGCAGGCTGCTGCCATACAGATGTCCGGCTCCGGATGCGAGCGCCGACTGCGACGTGCCATGGTAGATCGGCAGGCGTACGGAGATCTTCGGAATGCGGATGGTTCCCATCACGCCGCTGCCGGAATCGAGCAGGCTTTGATATTCCTTATCTTTGGCGCTGGCGCTATTTGATTCCGCGGCACCGGATTCACTGGACTGCGAGCCGCCCTGCACTTGGGAGAACGGGTCTTGCGCCTCGCCGAGAACCGGCTGTCCTGAAGCCGCAAGCCGCCTGTTATACGCTTTGGCCGCGGCGAACGTCTCATCGGCTTGGGGATAAGGCCAGCCGGCAACCGTCTGCACGGACCGGTTCGACGTATTCCGTAGCTCCCGCGCCGACTGATACTGCAGAAACGTAGGAAACCCGCCGATGCCTATCGCAAGAATGATCAACAGCGCCGCAACCACCCGCATGGCAATGACTTTCCTGCGATCCCTGCGCCACTGCCGCACCTCATCGGCAATGTCGACCGCCTCTTCGAAGGACGGTTCCCGATAGCGCTCCGCCTGCTGTTGCCGCATGTCCGTCACTGGATGAACTTCCGCAGCACGCGTTCCAGCTCGTCGATACGCAACGCCTGTTTGGCGATGAGCAGATCGCATTTGTTGATGGTCAGTTGCGCCTGCGCAAGCTTTGCCGCCATATCCTGCGATTCGTCAGCCGAGGTCAGGCCATCCGTCTCTTCTTCGTGCGCAGCACCTTGCAGTTCGGCGATTGACAAATCGTCTTCAACATCCTGCAGATAGTGGTTCGCGGATCCTTTCCCTTTTCGACGCCCGTCACGTTCCTCCTGCTGCTTCCACCGTGCGATGCACCGCTCCACCCGTTTGTAGCCAATGAATTTCGGGTCGAGTCCCGCTTCACGAAAGATGGCGGATGGCGATTCGCCAGCATTGTATCGGCACATGACTTCGACTTTGAAACGGTCGGTATATCGGATATGGGATGGGCTCACGCTCTTGACCGCCGGAAGACTTGCCAAATACGCGCGCTCTTTAGCGGTGAACTTGTCGATCATCGTGCACCCCCTTGAACTACTTAATCCGCATGATATTGCCATTTCCCCTTCCCTTCCCCTCATGGATTCCCCCAAAAGGCGTCATCGCCCCTCCATGTATGGCAAGACCATCATTCCAAAAATCCAATCGTTCCAATACTGTAAACGTTTGTATTTTTTTGCATTGAGTACCCCCCCCCCCCCACCCCCGGAAAATTCTTCTTTTCGTTACGTCCCTTCTCGCGTGTCATGATTTCACGCAGCATTCGTTCCGTCACATATGCTCACTACGCTCGGTGGTATGACGCAAGAGCTTGTTTCCTTGACCATCATCATGGCGGTGGCGGCCGTCAGCCCCATTGTGGCGCAGCTGATTCCCGGCAAGTTCATTCCGCAGACCGTGCTGCTGCTCGCCGCCGGAGCCGTACTCGGTCCCTACGGATTCGGCGTGATTGAAGTGAACGACGCCGTGAAACTCCTCAGCGAGCTTGGTATGGCGTTCCTGTTCCTTCTCGCCGGCTACGAAATAGACCCCAAGCGGCTTGCCGGACATCAGGGCAAAGTCGGCCTGCTTACATGGGTGGTCACGCTGGGGCTTGCCTGGCTGGTCGTGACATTCCTACCGTTCTTCGCCAAGCAAGGCATCAACGGCGTGGCCACGGTCATCGCGCTCACCACCACCGCGCTCGGCACGCTTATGCCTATTCTCAAGGAACGTGGACTCGAGGGTACCCCCATCGGCGACGCGATCATCTCATACGGCACGTGGGGCGAACTCGGCCCGATCATCGCCATGGCCATCCTGTTATCCACCCGCACCGGCTGGCAGACCATGCTGGTGCTCGGCGCGTTCCTCGCCATTTGCCTTATCTGCGCGACCTTGCCGGCAAAAGCGCGCAAAACCGGCTACCGGATGTACCGTTTCCTTACGGAAAACGCAAACACGTCATCGCAGACGCTGATGCGGCTGACCACGCTCCTGCTCATTTTCCTCGTCACCATTTCCGCACTGTTCGATCTCGACGCGGTGCTCGGCGCGTTCGCAGCGGGCTTCATTCTGCGCTACATCATCCCCGACGGCAGCAAGTCGCTGGAAATGAAACTGGAAGGCGTCGGCTACGGATTCCTCATCCCCGTGTTCTTCGTGGTATCAGGCGCCGCAATCAACGCGAATGCCGTAGCCGGCCGACCCACCCTGCTCGTAGCATTCATCGTCATGCTCATGCTGATTCGTGCGGTGCCGGTATACATCGCCATGTCGATCGACAAACGCAACAATCCGATGTCGTCGCATCACCGCGTCACGGTAGCCCTGTATTGCACGACGGCGCTGCCGATCATCGTCGCCGTCACATCGCTGGCGGTGAAGGTCGGCACCATGCAAAGCGACACCGCGTCGACGTTGGTCGCGGCCGGCGCGATTACGGTGTTCCTGATGCCGCTGCTCGGTTCCGTCACCTACCAGGTAGCCGACGTGCATCCGGTAACCGCGGCACGCGAGATCGCGCACACGCCCTCCGATTGGCGAACGATCGTACGCGAGCATGCGCAGGTGCGCATGCTGCTGCATCATCAGGACCGGCTCAAGCGGATGGCGGAAACACTGGGAATGCTGGAGAAGCGGGATGCCCTTGGCAAGTCTCGGTCCGAGCTCGTCGAACGCGCGCAGCACGAAATCGACCGACAGCTGGAGGAGCTCGGACTGGATCCGCAACGCACCACGCAACTGCCGCACGACTACCGGTATCCGAAGAACTGAGGGCACTAAGTCTATGGACGCCCGGCGTCCGAATCGCCGGAAACGGACATTCGTCATTCCCAAGCCACCGGACTCCAGACCACGCCAGATTATTCCACGGACTTGAGCGAGCTGATCGGATCGATGCGGTCACCAGCTGCACGCTTTCGCTACGGTCGCCGTTCGTCAGGTCGCCCGCTCAGTCGTTCCGCGGCCAACGTAAGACGTTTCCAGCCACTTCCGGCTACAATCGGGAGCGGCGGCCCGCAACAAGGCCAATCGCAGGTGCCGCAAGTGAGGCAAACACAAGCCAGCGCAACCAGTCGCGGAAACGCCACACAAACCACCGAACAAACGCACCGAGCAACATACCAGTCAACAACAGAGAAGAGGAAGACTCATGAGCGACGTCACCGCCGCAAAGAAGCCGCGCGAAACCGACGACGTGCCAGTGCCCGCAACACTACGTAAATCCTTGAAGAACCGCCACATCCAGTTGATCGCATTGGGCGGAGCCATAGGCACCGGCCTGTTCTACGGTTCCAGCGAATCGATCGCACTGGCCGGACCGTCCATTCTGCTGGCCTACCTGATCGGCGGCCTGATCATTTTCCTGATCGTGCGCGCATTGAGCGAAATGGCCGTAGAAGACCCGAAGGCGGGCGCATTCAGCTACTACGCCACACGCTACTGGTCGAAACGCGCCGGCTTCATCTCCGGATGGAACTACTGGTTCAACTACGTGCTGGTGGCCATGGTGGAACTCGCCGTGGTCGGCTCCTTTGTGAACTACTGGTTCCCGAACATCCCCAAATGGGTTTCGGCGGCCGTGTTCCTGGTGGTGATCGCCGCATTGAACCTGATGGGCGTCAGCAAGTTCGGCGAATTCGAATTCTGGTTCGCCATCATCAAGATCGTGGCGGTGATCGCCATGATTCTGGGCGGCCTGTACGTGATCGTCGCCAACGTGCCCACCGCTTCGGGCATTCGCGCAAGCTTCGCGAACTGGTTCACCGTGGACGGCGGATTCCTGCCGCACGGCCTGATGACCCGCAATGCGGACGGCACGTGGACGGGCCTCATGATGGCGTTGGTCGTGGTGATGTTCAGCTTCGGCGGTACCGAACTCATCGGCATCACCGCAGGCGAGACGGAGAATCCGCGTGTCACGATCCCCAAGGCCACCAATGGCATCATCTGGCGTATTCTCGTGTTCTACATCTTCGCGCTCGGCGTGATCATGGCCGTGGTGCCGTGGAGCAAGATCGACGGCAATTCCAGCCCGTTCGTGCAGATCTTCGATTCCGTGGGCGTGCATGCGGCCGCCGGCATCCTCAACTTCGTGTGCCTGACCGCCGTGATGAGCGTCTACAATTCCGGCCTGTACGCCAACTCCCGCATGTTGTATTCGCTGGCCAAGCAGGGCAACGCCCCGGCATACCTGGGCAAGCTGACCAAGCGCGGCGTGCCGGCCGCCGGCGTGATCACCTCCGCCATCATCATCGCCATCGCCGTGGTGGTGGTGTTCGTTTGGCCCGACTTCGCCTTCAACTATCTGATGTCGATCGCCACCATCGCCGCCGCAATCAACTGGACGATGATCATGATCACCGAAATCCACTTCCGCCGCGTGGTGGCCGCGGGCGACGGCCCCGCCGAGCTCAAGGGGCTCAAGGGCAAGGAGGCGCTCGACAAGATCGCGTTCAAGCTGCCGTTCGCACGTGTGATGCCATATATCGTGATCGCGTTCATGGCGCTGGTCGTGGCGCTGATGTGCTTCTCCGCCAGCTACCGTATCGCCGTGGTCGCCGGTGTGATCTGGCTGATCGTGCTGTTCGCGGCCTACGAGCTGCAGAAGCGGTTCTCGCATCAGGCGGCGTGACATGCGGCGCATGGCGCGCAGATGTCGCATGGGCTGGCTGCAACCAGTCGCGCAGCGGAACATCATGGACTGCGTGGCATGGTACAGGTCGGACTTGCCCGGCCGCACGGTACCGATCGGCTGATTGGCGCGATCGAGCTGGTGGAACCATGATCCGTTGACGTGATCCACCGCCGCTCAGCAGCATCCACCGTCCGTCAATCACGCACCTGTACGCATGACAACCCGGCCGCCGACTGCATGACAGGGCTACGGGTACACTGGTGAAGGCTATTTCTTGCTCATGGAACACAAAGGACGGCAGCACAATAATGTCAACGATTCTTGAGGGCACTCCGGATAAACGTATGGCGCTGGTCACGGGCCGCGCATACCCCGAACTGGCCAAGGAAGTCGCAGACTGCCTGGGCACCCAGGTGTTGGAAACCACGGCATACGACTTCGCAAACGGCGAGATGTACGTACGTTATACCGAACCGGTTCGCGGCGCCGACGTGTTCGTGCTGCAATGCCATTACGGCGATATCAACAAGTGGATCATGGAACAGCTCATTATGGTGGATGCGCTCAAGCGCGCCTCGGCACGCACCATCACCGTGGTTGCGCCGTTCATGGGCTATTCGCGCCAAGACAAGAAGCATCAGGGCCGCGAGCCCATCACCGCCCGCCTGGTGTACGACCTGTTCCGCACCGCCGGCGCCAACCGCATCATGACCGTCGACCTGCATGCCGCCCAGGAGCAGGGCTTCTTCGACGCTCCGGTCGACCATCTGACCGCCACCCCAGTGCTCATCGACTATGTGCGCAATCATCTGCCGCTGCCGAACACCACCATCGTCTCCCCCGACGCGGGTCGCATCAAGGTTTCCGAACAGTGGGCCGCCAAGCTTGGTGGACTGCCGCTCGCATTCATCCACAAGACCCGCGACACCACGCGCCCGAACCATGCCGTGGCGCATGGCATCATCGGCGAGGTTGAAGGCCGCGACTGCGTGGTGGTGGACGATATGATCGACACCGCTGGCACGATCTGCGAAGCCGTGCGCACGCTGAAGGACGCCGGCGCCAAGAGCGTGACGCTGGTGGCCACGCACGGTCTGCTGTCAGGCCCTGCCATTGAACGCCTGCGTGATTGCGGCGCACGTGAGATCGTGCTGATGGACACCGTTCCGGTTCCCGAAGAGAAGCGACTGCCGAATATGACCGTGCTGTCCGTGGCGCCGCTGCTGGCCGCTGGCATCCGTTCCGTGTTCGAAGAGGGTTCCGTGGCCACGCTGCTGGAGGGCCTGCCGGACGATATGCGCCCACGCAATATCTACGCCTGATTTTTCGGTTTCATCTTTTACGATCTGTGCAAAACGCCCGCAACCGGTTGATTCGGTTGCGGGCGTTTTGCGTTTCTTATCCCTGTGCGCGGAGCGATGTTCCGGCATCATCCGCAATGGGCCACACTTGCGTGTTCCCCAACGTAGCCACCCCTAGGCATCGCCCATATTGGGCTACGCTTATGCACTCCAGCGTAGCCGTTTACGGAGCCGCCCGAATCCAGCCGCATATATGGTTTCGCGGCACAGCTGACAGGACGGGGCTTCCGCGTGATGCATTCGACACGCTCAAGGCACCGCTACGCGGTCTTCGCAGCACAGCCGCTCACCTCGCCTACAAAGAGCCCACTGGGCTCTTCGCTTCACGGCTCAGCAGCCAAGCCTACGGTCTCACGCATCACGGAAACCCCACCTCTCATAGGCGATCCTTCGAGCCAGCGGGAGCCGCCACTGCGCCAGCATAAACTACTGCGCCAGCGTGAACTGGCTGTTGTAGATGTCGGCGTAGAAGCCGGACTTGGCGAGCAGCTCCTCATGGGTGCCGCGTTCCACGATGTCGCCGCCGTTCATCACCAGAATCATGTCGGCGTCGCGGATGGTGGACAGGCGGTGCGCGATCACGAAGCTCGTGCGGCCCACGGTCAGCGCGTCCATGGCCTTCTGGATCAGCTCCTCGGTACGCGTGTCGACCGACGAGGTCGCCTCGTCGAGGATCAGGATCGGCGCGTCCTCCACCATGGCGCGGGCGATGGTGAGCAGCTGCTTCTGGCCTTGCGATAGCGAGGTCCTGTCGTCCAGCACGGTGTCGTAGCCGTTCGGCAGCGACATGATGTAATGGTGCAGGCCCACGGCCTTGCAGGCGTTGATGATCTGTTCGTCGGTCACGCCGGGCTTCGAGTACGCGATGTTTTCACGTACTGTTCCATGGAACACCCATGTGTCCTGCAGCACCATGGAGAACTGGTCGTGCACGTTCCAGCGCGGCACGGACTTGGTGTCCACGCCATCGATCGAGATCGAGCCGCCGGAGATCTCGTAGAAACGCATGAGCAGGTTCACCATGGTGGTCTTGCCGGCACCGGTCGGGCCGACGATGGCGATCTTCTGGCCGGATTTCACGGAGGCGGAGAAGTCGTTGATGATGGTCTTGCCCGGATCGTAGCCGAAACGCACGTGGCTGAATTCCACGTCGCCGCGCACCTGCTGCGGCTTGCCGTCCACACCGACACCGAGCAGCGCCTGCTTGTCGGATTCGTCGGCCAGTTCCGGCTCGTCGAGGAAGCCGAACACGCGCTCGGAGGCGGCCGCGCAACGCTGCAGGTTCTGGAAGGCCTGCGCGAACTGCGACAGCGGCTGGGTGAACAGGCGGATGTACATCATGAACGCCACGATCACGCCGAATTCGATCTTGCCGTCCATGGCGAGCGCCGCGCCCACCACGCACACGACCACGTAGCCGAAGTTGCCGATGAAGTTCATGAGCGGCATCATCAGGCCGGAGAGGAACTGGCTCTTCCAGCCGGAGACGTACAGGTCGTTGTTGTATTTTTCGAAGCGTGCGATGGAGTCCTCTTCGCCGCAGTAGGCCTTGACCACGGTGTGGCCGGAGTACATCTCCTCCACGTGGCCGTTCACGTCGCCCAGGGCGATCTGCTGCTGGGCGAAGTATTTCTGCGAGACCTTCATGATCAGGCCCATGATGATCAGGCCGAACAGCGCGGAGCCGATGGCGCACAGCGTCATGATCACGTTGTTGTAGAACATCATGATCAGCGCGCCGAAGAACAGCGTGATGGAGGTGATGAGCGAGCCGAGCGACTGGCCGAGCGTCTGGCCGATGGCGTCCACATCGTTGGTGATGCGGCTGAGCACGTCGCCGTAGCTGGTGTTGTCGAAGTATTTGAGCGGCAGCTTGTTGATTTTCACGCTGATCGCTTCGCGCAGCTGCTGTGCGGTGCGCTGTGTCACGTTCGCCATCAGCCAGCTTTGCACGTAGCACAGCACCGCATAGCCCACGTATAGTGCGACGAGCGTCCAGCCGATGCGTGAGACGGCGTCCATATCGATCGAGTTCATCACCGGCTTGCCGTGCACGATGGCCGGCAGGCCCTTGGTGATCTCGTTGGTCATGTCTTTAAGCTTGTCCGGGCCGATGATCTGGCAGATGGTGCCGGCCGCGCCCAGAATCAGCGAAACAACGATCACCGGAATATATCGGCGGCAGAAGCGTACCAGCTTCTTCATCGCACCGCCGAAATTCAGCGGTTTTTCAACGGGGCCACGCCCACGTCCCATTCCTCTTGGCATATCGGTCCTCCTTTCAGTGCTTCAATTCGTCTTCGCTGAGCTGCGATTGCGCGATCTGGCGGTATACGTCGCAGTTGTCGAGCAGTTCCTCATGCGTGCCTTGACCGACCACCTTGCCTTGGTCGAGTACGACGATGCGGTCGGCGTTCATGATGGTACCGATGCGCTGGGCGACGATGAGTTTGGTGGAGTCCTTCGCTTCCTTGGCGAGCGCGTCGCGTACCGCACGGTCGGTTTTGAAGTCGAGCGCGGAGAAGGAGTCGTCGAAGATCAGGATCTCCGGGTGGCGGTAGACGGCGCGGGCGATCGACAGGCGCTGCTTCTGCCCGCCGGATACGTTGGAGCCGCCTTGTGCGATGGAGGATTCGTAGGTGTTGTCTTTCTTTTCTACGAATTCGGTGGCCTGGGCCACTTCGCATGCCTTGCGCACGTTGGCCATATCGGCATCCGTGCCGGCTTCCTCGCTGCCCGACTTGCTGCCCGACTTGTCGCCGTAGCTCACGTTGGAGGCGATGGTGCCTTTGAACAGGAACGACTGCTGCGGTACGTAGCCGATCTTGTCGCGCAGGGCTTTGAGCGTGTAGTCGCGCACGTCCACGCCGTCGACCAGCACCTGGCCTTGTGTGGCATCGTAGAAGCGCGGCACCAGGTTGATGAGTGAGGATTTGCCGGAACCGGTGGAGCCGATGAATGCCACGGTCTGGCCTTTCTTGGCGGTGAAGCTGATGCCTTCGAGCATGGCCTTGCGCGAATCCGGGTAGGTGAAGCTTACGTTGCGGAATTCGATTTCACCCTGCTTGCCGGGTTCGCCTTCGGTGTGTGTGCCATCGGTGATGAGCGGTTTGGTGTCGATTACTTCCAGCACGCGCTGTGCGGACACGTCGGCGCGCGGCCAGAGCACGAATACCATGCTCATAAGCAGGAAGCTCATGATGACCTGCACGGAGTAGCTGGAGAACACGACCATGTTGGCGAAGGTGGTGAGCTTGTCGGTCAGGTCGGCCGCGTCGATGAGGCAGGCGCCGATCCAGTAGACGGCCAGCATAAGTCCGTTCATGATGGTGTTCATCAGCGGCATCATGATGGCCATGGCACGGTTGGTGAACAGCTGGGTGTCGGTGAGTTCCTTGTTGGCCTTGGTGAATTTGGCTTCCTGGTAGTCTTCGGCGTTGTAGGCGCGTACCACGCGCAGACCGGTCAGGTTTTCGCGTGCCACCAGGTTGATGTTGTCGGTCAGGCGCTGCATGGCTTTGAACTTCGGCATGACGAAGAACATGATCACGCAGATGGCGGCCATCAATACCACGACGGCGATGCCGGTGGCGACCGTCCATTCGAAGCCTTTGCCGGCGATCTTGCAGATGGCCCATACGGCCATGATCGGCGATTTGACGATCATCATGAGGCCCATGGTGATGAACATCTGGATCTGCGTGATGTCGTTGGTGGAACGGGTGATGAGCGATGCGGTGGAGAATCTGCTCATTTCGGCCGGGCCGAAGCTTTCCACCTTGTTGAATTCGAGCGAGCGCAGCCGCTGGCTGAATGAGGCGCCCACGCGTGCGGCGATATAGCCGGTGACGATGGCGCAGGCGACGGAGCCGAGCGAGACGAGCAGCATTTTGCCGCCGGCCACCCAGATGTCATGCATTGTGCTGCCGGGGGTTTCCACGAGTGTGGTGATGTCGGACATGTAGTCCGGCAGGGTCAGATCGAGCCAGATCTGCCCTACGATGCTGACCAGTGCTATGAGCATCTGGCCTATCTCCGCTTTGGAGAGGTATCGCATGATGCGAAGCATATGTTTGGTTCCTTCTCTAGAGCTGTTCTTACGACTTCGATTACTTACACCGTAAGTAACTTACACCGTAAGATACTACATCCATAGCCGACTATTTTCTGACAGCGATTTGCGGCATGCGCAACGTTTGCTCCCGCTTCTTTCTCTTCCCTCAAACTACCGACGCCCAGCACCCTCTCACCGTCAACAGCTGAGAAACACCCAAACTACCGACGGTGAGGAACGGCTCAGCGTCAACAGTTTGAGGAGGATGGTGGGCACGTATGGCGCAGGAATCGGAACCGGACTCGCCCACCCGCCATATGCCCGCTATTGCTCACGGGAACCGGAACCAGAACCGCTATTGTTCACGGGAACCGGAACCGGGCTCGCTCGCCTTGTCGAACGCCTGCTTCACCTGCTCCGGAGTGGGGCGAGACTTGCCGGGCATGCACAACGTCATATATGTAGTGAATTCGTCGGTAAGATCGATGAATTCGCGCGTCCGGCGCTCCCCCATCTGCGAGAAGATCCAGCAGATCGCCTCACGCATGTCCTCACGCTGCTTGTGTGCACGTTCCTCACCGGTTTTGGTGAGCTTCACGTGCACGCTACGGCGGTCTTCAGGGTCTGGTTCGCGCACGATCTGGCCTTTTTTCTCCAATCCGGCCAGCAATGTGGAGACGCGCCCCGTCGTGGCCCGCATGGCCTGTGCGATCTGCGATGGCGTCATCGCGCCCTTGATATACAGCTCCTGCACCACGAACGGCTCACCTTTGATGCCACGGGACATCTCCCGCTGCATCTGGGAACGCTTGCCCCATGTGGTCTGCACCAACCGATCGAACGCTTCCTGCTCGAACCCCAATGGGCTTCCTCCTTTACACCATAGACAACCGTCATAATATCTTACGGTGTAAACCAATTTGTGGGGGAATCGGACTATTGCGTCATCAGCGCAACCGGGAACCACCGAACACGGCACGATTCAGCCTGGCAAGCTCGTCGCGCGTAAGCTCCAGACCGGTGGCGGCGAAAGAATCGTTGATCTCATGCGGATTACGGGCGCTGGGAATGGTGCACAGACGCTCGTATTGCGCCAGCTCCCACGCCAGCACCACACGCTGATAGGAGCAGCCATGCTCGCCTGCGACCGCGCGGAACGGATCGTACGCACGCTGGTCGAACGCATCAAGGAACCCGCCGAGCGGACTCCAGCAGACGAACGCCAGACCCAGCTCCCTGCAGTGACCCATCGTATGTTCGGGGTCGGGGTGCGACGGCGAGAACTGGTTCTGCACAGCGATCAGCTTGTCGCCGAGCATGGCGCGAGCCGTATCGATCTGCTCGTTGTTCACGCGGGAGATGCCGGCGTATCGGATCACGCCCTCGTCCAGCAGCTGCTTCAACGCGCCGACCTGATCCGCATACGGCACCGCCGGGTCCGGGCCATGCGAGTACAGCAGATCAAGCGCATCCACACCAAGATGCAACGCCGACTCCTTCGCATCACGGATCATGGTCTCCGGACGCGAATCGGCCATCCAGCCATACCTGCTGCCGGCAGCCTGCAAATGCTGACGCTCCTGAGCGCTCTCCCCCTGTGCGCCTTGAGCACCCTGCGCGTCCGATTCGGCCAAATCGGACACCTGCGCAACGGAAACAGGCTCCTCCATCGTGCGACGGTACCCGGTTTTCGTGGCGACCAGCACCTCATCGCGCGGACCATCCCACGTGCGCAACGCGTCACGCACCAGCTGCTCGCCATACCCCAAGTCCTCCGGGGTTCCAGTGCCGGGCCGGCTCGGCAGATAATACGACCATGCGGTGTCGAGATACCGCACGCCCGCATCGAGACCGGCGTGAATCGTCTCGATCGCCGTCTCCCGATCCGGGCGCCCCTCAATCGCCAACGCCATCGTGCCCATGCCGAGCCTGGGAATCGCAAACCCCGCCAATTCGCCCATGTTCCGCGCAATCACCATCATCGTCCCTTTCCATCGTCGGCACATCCGCCACCCATTCTTGCACACGCGCGGCACCCGGCTTGTCGGGCGGGCGCGGGAAGATGAGGGCACAACCGAACGGGAGCCGAAAGGCTGAGAGGGAGCGACGAGCTTCGACCGAGGACTTGATGCGGGTAATGCCGCCGTAAGGAGACGGGTTGTTCGCGCCGCCAGGGCGCATCTCAATCTTCCGTTCGCGATAACCGAATATCGCGTGATCAGGGTCACGGAGGGGCGCACCACCTCATAGGGTACGGCTTCTCTTCGCGACCCTTTTTCGTACCGGATGCCATGCAAACCCATGGCTCCCAACACATAAGAAGGGATAGTCCAATGATCATCAACGGCAAGGAAGAGCAGATCGCCACGCCCATCACCGTGGCCGAGCTGATCGAAAGCAAGGGCCTGCGCGCCGACCGCGTGGCCGTGGAACTCAACGGCGAGATCGTGCCACGCGCCCAGCGTGCGCAGACGCAGCTCAAAGGCACCGACACCCTGGAGATCGTCACGTTCGTGCAGGGCGGCTGAGCGGAGCGCATCACGCAGCCACACGTATCACACGCACCACGCACATCACGACGAACGAACCATAGACAACGAACGGAAGACCACGCCAATCATGACCCTTGAACCATCGGCAACCCCGGAGCAGATCAGCGCCCGCCAGCAGGCGTTCGACAACCAGCCCGACCCCGCCACGCTCGTCAGCCGCGAGGAGATCCGCGCCGCCCTGCTCGACCGTCACACCGCCGCCACACAAGACAAACTCGATGCCGCACATGTGGCCATCTGCGGTTGCGGCGGCCTCGGCTCCACCATCGCGGTGGCTCTGACCCGCATCGGCGTCGGCCACCTGCACCTCATCGACTTCGACCGCGTGGACATGACCAACCTGAACCGTCAGCAGTATTTCCTCAAGGATCTCGGCCAGTACAAGACCGAGGCGCTGCGTTCCAACCTGCGCCAGATCAACCCGTTCACCGACATCACCATCGACACCGTGAAAGTGACCGACGAGAACGTGCCGACGCTGTTCGAGAACGAAAGCATCATCTGCGAGGCGTTCGATGTGCCGGAAAACAAGACGATGCTCGTCAACGCGGTGCTGGAGAACCTGCCGGATAAGAAGCTCGTCAGCGCTTCGGGCATGGCCGGATTCCGCAGCTCCAACCTGGTGAGCACGCGCCGCGTGTCGAAGAACTTCTACTTCTGCGGCGACGGCGAAACCGCCCCCGTGCCGGGTGCCGGCCTGATGGCCCCGCGCGTGGGCGTGGTCGCCTGCCATGAGGCGAATATGATCACCCGCCTGATCCTCGGCGAAGAGGACGCATAACACACGCAAGACACCAACGAAAGGACACACTATGAGCACCGAACACACCATCACCACCGCGGAGAAGGACGTCGCCGCCGCGCCGAACGCCACGCTTGACGAGCTGGTCGGCACCACTACGAACACGGCCATCCTGCCCGAGCCGGACGCGCACGCCTACGACGAGATCGCCACCGGCAGCGCCGATCCTCTCATCCTCGGCGGGCATAAGTTCACCAGCCGTTTCATCCTCGGTTCCGGCCGCTACGATCTGAACCTCATCAAGGCGACCATCGAGAACGCCGGCACGCAGATCGTCACCATGGCGCTGCGCCGCTGCCGCACCACCGAAAACAATCTGCTCGACTACATTCCCAAGGGCATCACCATGCTGCCGAACACGTCGGGTGCACGTAACGCGGAAGAAGCGGTGCGCATCGCGCGTCTGGCCCGCGAGGTGTGCCAAACGGACTTCGTGAAGGTGGAGATCGAGCATGAGGCGAAGTATCTGCTGCCCGACAACGAGGAGACCATCAAGGCCACGAAGCAGCTGGCCAAGGAGGGGTTCGTGGTCATGCCGTACATGTTCCCCGACCCGATCGCCGCAAAGCGCCTGGAGGATGCGGGCGCGGCGTGCGTGATGCCGCTCGGCGCGATGATCGGCTCGAACAAAGGCCTGCGTGCACGCGATTTTATCGAAGTGATCATCAAGAACTCCAATGTTCCGGTGATCATCGATGCGGGTATCGGCCGTCCGAGCCAGGCCGCGGAAGCCATGGAAATGGGCGCGGACGCGGTGATGGCGTACACGGCCATCGCTTCCGCCGGCAATATTCCGCTGATGGCACGCGCGTTCAAGAACGCGATCGAGGCAGGCCGCGAGGCGTACCTGTCCGGCCTGGGCAAGGTGACGGAGGATCATGCCGTGCCGTCCAGCCCGACGAACGAGGCCGACTATATCGGCTGAGTCGCGCATGCGGGGTGCTTAAGCCGAGTCACACGTAGCCGGCCGAGATAACTGTGCGTTTAGCGACAACAACCCGAGGTAAAAATGACAACAACTGTGACTGGAGCGACAGAATCCGTCGCTCCAATCACAGTTGTTGTCATTTCGTCACAGTTACCGTCATTTGGTCTTGCGCAACGCCTCTTTCAGGTCACGATTCTCAAAACGCTCGTGCAGCAGACAGTACCCGCCGAACACCACCAGCCAGACCACGCCGGCGATCGCAGAACCGCGCGTATCGGCCGAGAGGAACAGCGTGACGTACACGAGCACGAAGAATACGATCGCAATCCAATCCGTCACCTTCCATGCCGGCATCAGGAAGCCGTCCGCAATGAAGTCGGCACTCTTGCAGTAGCCGCGATGCGCGAACATCGTGAGCACGTAGATGAAGATCACCACGGCGCTGGCGGCGGACGAGAACAGCACGAACGCGCTGGAAATGCTCGGAATCATATTGATGATCGGCGACAGCAGAATCATGCAGCCGGACACCACGATCGCCTTGGCCGGCACCTTGCGGTCGGAGACCTCGGCAAGACCGCGCATGGCCGGCGCATCGGAATCCTGCGCCAACTGGTACAGGTGTCGGCCTGCCGAATACAGCAGCGAGTTGAGCGACGAGGCGGCGGCGGTGATCACCACGAAGAACACCAGCGCGGCGGCCCAGTCAAGACCCGCGTATTTGAACACCATGATGAACGGGGACGGGTAGGAGCCGTCGGAATTCGGCTTGAAGTTACGCCACGGCACGATCGCCATGATGGCGACCAGCGCACCCACATAGAAGATCAGAATACGCATGATGATCTCGTTGATGGCCTTGGGCAGCACCTTGCGCGGATTCTGCGTTTCGGAGACGGTCACGCCCACGAATTCGATAAGCAGGTAGGCGAAGAACACCATCTGGAAGCTCATGAAGAAGTTCATCCAACCGTTCGGCGCGATGGCGAATCCGTCGATCAGATTCTTCAATGAGACCGAGGCGCCGGGAATGGCACCGTCCACGCCGTCGATGCTGGTAGCCGGGTAGTGGAAGCCGACGATCAGCATGACCACTGCGGTGGCGATAAGGCCCACGATCAACGTGATCTTGATCATGGAGAACCAGAATTCCGCCTCGCCGAACACTTTTACGGCGATGAGGTTGATGGCGGTCAACACCACCAGGAAGCATAGTTCGATCAGCCATTTCCAACCGTGGAGCTCTATGCCGAACATGCGGAAGAACGTGACGAAATACGTACTGACCGCGGTGATTTCCGTCATGCCGGTCAGGATGAGCACGATCCAGTACGTCCAACCGGCGAACTTGCCCCACGCGCGGCCGAGATAGCGCCCGATGAAGTTGATGAAGGTATGCTGGCTGGGGTCGCGGTACATCATTTCGCCGATGGCGCGCATGAGCAGGAACATGATGAGCCCGACGCCGATGTATACGAAGATGATGCTGGGGCCGGTCAGGGCGATGGATTTGCCGGAACCGAGAAACAGACCGGTGCCGATAGTGCCGCCGATGGCGATGAACTGTACATGGCGGTTCGTCAGGCCACGAGACATTTCATTGCCCTCGTCGAGGTGTTCAAGGGATTTCAAATCGGCCGATGAGCCGTTATCGCTGTTCTGAGCTGTCATAATGGGGCTTAGTTTACTCGGCGGCTGGAAACGTTCACGTTACCGTTTACCCGCAGGCAAATCGCGGGTGCTGGATGCTCGGGTTGATTGGAGATGGGATGGAACGCAGCAGAACGACCGACATGTGCACTCTGGCATTCCCTCAGGCATTAGGCACCGGCATCGTGGTGCAAGTCCAACTTCGAATGACCGATTCGGCAGAATCGGACAACCAGCATGCCAATCTCACCTCTCAGATGACCGATTCGGCAGAATCGGACATGCGGGAGGCTGTCGCGGCATTGCTGCGCACGTATGAGCACACGCTGTCGCGCTTTCGTGAGGATTCGCTGGTTGCGGCCATGCGCCGGGCCACCCATGGTGGTTCTTTTGATTTTCCGGATTGGGCGGGCGGTCTGTTCGACTTGTACGATGCGCTGCATGAGGCGAGCGATGGCGCGATCGACCCGTGCGTGGGCGAGGATCTGACTCGTTTGGGGTATGGGCCGGCCTACACGTTTGCCGCGCAGCCCAACGCCCGGGCGTATGCGGGAGCGGTTCACGGGCGGGCCACGTGGCATGGCAGCGTGGAACGGCATGGGTGCACGCTGATCACCCGAGGGCCGGTTTCGTTGGATTTCGGCGCATGCGGCAAAGGGTATGCGGTGGATCTGATCGCCGCATTGCTGCATGATGGCGGCTGCAATGACGAGCGCAATACCGAGCGCAACGCCGATCACCATGCCGGCCCGAATGCCAATCGTGCCGCCGATCGAGCATTGGTGATCGATGCGGGTGGCGATCTGCTGGTGCATCTAGGCCAGTCTCCCGATCAGCCGGTTCCGCTGCGCGTCGCGTTGGAGCACCCGTCCGACTCTACGCAGGCGGTGGGTGTGGCTGAGATTATGGACGGCGCGCTGTGCGCGAGCGCTCCGAGCCGCCGGCATTGGGGCGAGCAGTCCGGTATGCGTCTGCATCATCTGCTCAATGCGATCGACGGTATGCCGGCTGATAGTGTTGCCGCCGCATGGGCGTATGTGCCGCAACAGGCCGCTTTCCCTTGTGCTACGGCTGATGGGCTTGCCACTGCGCTGTTCGTTACGCCGCCGGATCGCTTGCGCGCACGATTCCGTTTCGAGTGTGCGTTCATCGACGCGGATGGCATGCTGCATGCCTCGCGGAATTTTCCCGCCACTTTGTTTCTCGCGTAATCCGCACGTCGTCTCACGCGCAATGCGATGCGAGGAATCACGCCGTTCGCACAATCACTGGAACGGCGGTAGTCTTGGTAACTATGGAATTGCATGTTTTGAATCACCCGCTCGTCGAGCACAAACTGACTGTGCTGCGCGACAAGAACACCGCCTCCTCCACCTTCCGCGAGCTCGTCACCGAGCTCGTCATGCTTGAGGCTTACGAAGCCACGCGTGACATCGATGTGGTGGACAAGCCCATCGAAACCCCGGTCGCTCCCATGATCGGCAAGCACATCGCCTCCCCCGCCCCGATCATCGTGCCTGTGCTGCGCGCGGGCCTGGGCATGCTTGACGGCATGACCAAGATGATCCCCTCCGCCGAGGTCGGCTTCCTTGGTATGAAGCGCGACGAGGAGCACCCCACCCAGCAGATCACGTACGCGAACCGCCTGCCTGAGGATCTGACCGGCCGCCAGTGCTTCCTGATCGACCCGATGCTTGCCACCGGTGGCACGCTGGTCGCCGCAACGCACTATCTGACCGAGCGTGGCGCCAAGGATGTGACCGCCGTGTGCATTCTGGGCGCTCCGGAAGGCCTGAAGTTCGTTGAGGAGAACCTCGATCCGTCCGTCAAGTTCAAGCTGGTGCTGTGCGCGGTCGACGAGAAGCTGAACGACAAGTGCTATATCGTTCCTGGTTTGGGCGATGCCGGCGACCGTCTGTACGGCGTAATCGACTGATCGACTGATCGACTGACCAACTGACCGACTAGCTGCCGGTTGTGCGACCATCGCACAACGACTGCCGCAAAGGGCCGTGCACCCGTAATACGTGCATGGCCCTTTATGCTGCGCACACACAGTTGCGGTTGTTCCACAACTTGTTTCACGGATTGTTCCGTAAGCGATTCCGCCAATCCCGTAACCGATTCCACGGGCCGTTCCGCAAGCCTGACCGCAAACCTGACCACAGCAGACCCCATACCCGAATCCATACCGACCGCAATCGAAGGTGACCCATGCAAATCGACATCATCTGCGTAGGCAAGGTGAAGGAACAGTACCTTCGCGACGCCATCGCCGAATATTCCAAACGACTCGGTCGCTACTGCAAGCTCAACATTCTTGAAGTGGCCGACGAGAAAACACCCGAACATGCCTCTGAAGGCGTGGAACGGCAGATCAAAGCCAAAGAGGGCGAGCGCATCGCCAAGCACATCAAGCCCGGCGCCTACGTGATCGCGCTGGCGATCGACGGCCAGCAGGTCACGTCCGAAGGGTTCGCGCGTAAGATCGACCAGCTGGGCATTCAGGGCGTGAGTCATATCCAGTTCGTGATCGGCGGGTCGATCGGCATGGACGACGCGATCCTGCGCCAGGCGAACTACAAGCTCAGCTTCTCCAAGATGACGTTCCCGCACCAGCTGATGCGCGTGATCCTGCTGGAGCAAGTGTATCGCGCGTATAAGATCAACGCGCACGAGCCGTACCACAAGTAAGGCGTCTGCCGTATCGCGTCACAGTGCGGATAACTGTGACTAAATGACAACAACTGTGACCAGGGTGACACATTCTGTCACTCCAGTCACAGTTGTTGTCACGATTACCTCGTGTTGTTGTCACCCAGTCACAGTTATTTTCCTGTCGCGGCTGTCATCGCAACCGATACTGCGATCGGTATCGCAACCGCAACCGCATCACTCGCCCTGCGGCACGAACGCTTCGAAGATAAAGCGCTCGAACCGTTCGCCGCACGCTTCGAGCTCCTCCTGGCTGCGCACGGTCCAGGCAACCGGCATCGCACCCATCGCACGGGTCAACCGCACCTGTGGCAGTGCGCCGCCATGCCAGTCATAGGCCACGAAATCCGGGCGGGACAGCCAGTCGAACGCCAACGATCCGGCGGCATACCTGCG
The DNA here is from genome assembly GCF_001025155.1 of Bifidobacterium angulatum DSM 20098 = JCM 7096. Taxonomy (NCBI): domain Bacteria; kingdom Bacillati; phylum Actinomycetota; class Actinomycetes; order Bifidobacteriales; family Bifidobacteriaceae; genus Bifidobacterium; species Bifidobacterium angulatum. Next base: position 1,802,627 of record NZ_AP012322.1, read on the forward strand.
CACCTGATCCACCGGCGAACCGTTCCGCGCACCGCCCGAAGCCGGCCAGAATGCCAGCTGACCACGGCACACGTCCGGGTGGTTCTCCTTATACCAGTTCACGGCACCCGGGTGGAACGATTCGACCACGAACGGCCCGTCATACGCTTCGAGCAGCGCGTGGCCCTTCTCCATCAGTTCCACGTCACGGTCATCCCATGTGGCGTTGTTTTCGAACTTGTATTCCACAATCAGCGGCACGCGCCCGGCGACCAGTTTCAGTACGTCCGAGAACAGTGGCACATGCTGGTAGTAGCCTTCCGGCGCTTGTGACGGCGTGACCACCAGCGGAGGGTTCTCTTCGCCGCCCGGCAGCAGCGCGGCCCTGGCGTCACCCGGTTCGGCGGTGGGGTACAGCGGGATGCGTGTCAGTTCGCTGTAGCTCAGATCCTTGATGTTGCGCGGATCGCCGGCCACACGCCCCAGATCTGCGTCGTGAACCACCACGACTTCGCCGTCACGGCTGAGCTGAATATCGAGTTCGATGCCATACCCGGCTTCGCAGGCGGCGGCGAATGCGGCCATCGAGTTTTCCGGCGCGATCGGCCCCGGCTTGGTTTCGCTGCCATACCCGGCTTTGACCGCCATACGGCGTGCCAATGCCACGTATTCGCCGCTCTGCTCGGCATAGTCGGCGGTCAGGCCGGAACCGGCGTCGTGCAGACCACGATGCGCATACCACACGTCCGGCACGGTGGGCACGTAATGCTTCTGCTTGTTTTTGAATCCTCGCGGCGCCACGGCCCATACTGCGGCACCAGCGGCACCGGCGAGCGCGGCACCGCCAATCAGCACGTTCCTGAAGACTTTCGACATTGAATGCTCCTTTCTACGAGCCTGAGCCGTTTGGTGAGTTCGGCTATGTGATTTCAGACTACCGCGTGTGCGAGCCAGTCGGGGCATTGTGGCGAGGCTGTGTCGAGTATGCGATCGGCGTGGTTGCGTTGGAGCGGTTCCCAGCTGAAATCGTTGAGCAGGCTGGCCGGCGTGCGGGGTTCCGGGGTGGCGGTGAGCCCGAGCAGGTAGGCGCAGTAGCCGGTGACTTGTTCGGCGGTGACGCCACGTTTGCGTAGGGCGCCCATGTCGAGGGAGCGTTCGCGTTTGGCCAAGCGGCGGCCTGCTGCGTTCTCTATGAGCGGAATGTGTGCGTATTCGGGGTGGGTCGGAGTGGCTGCAGTGGCTGAACTGACTGATACGGCCGATACGGCAGCAAGTCCATTGGCTGCGAATCCGTTGGCCAGCAGCGTGGTGCGAATCCATGATTGCAGCGCGGTGGAACGCAACAGATCGCGCCCGCGCACAATGGAGTCGACGCCCATGGCAAGATCATCCACGGTGACGACGAACTGGTAGGAGAACAGGCCGTCCGACCGGCGGATGATGGAATCGCCGATGCTGTGCGCCAGATCATAGGTCTGCATGCCGAATACGCGGTCGATAAAGGTGACGGTGTTGGCGGGGATGCCTGGGCTGGGCATGGCGAGACGCCATGAGTGGCGTTGGTGTTGGTCGACGCGGCGTGCGGATACCTGCGGTTCGTTTACTGCGAGCGCGTGGCAGGTGCCCGGGTAGATCTGGAATCCGTCGCCTTCCTGCGGGGCGGATGCGGCGCGGATGTCGGCGCGAGAACAGAAGCACGGGTACTGCCAGCCGGTTCCCGTTGTACCGGAAGGGGGTATAAGAGGGGTATTGAAGGGGGTGTGCGATGCGGTGCCGGAATCGGGCGAAGCGCCGGCAGCGGGCGCCCCGCACGGTATCAGTTTCATCGCCTGCTCATACAGGTCAAGACGCTGTGACTGGTACACCGGTTCGCCATCCCAGTCCATGCCGAGCCATGTCAGATCGTCCATGATCCAACGGTCGGCATCCGGCAGTACGCGCGGCGTATCGATGTCTTCGATGCGCAGCACCATGCGCTGCCCGCGCGACCGTGCATCCAGCCACGCGGCCAGCATGGCGACCATATTGCCAATATGCATACGCCCCGAGGGCGTGGGAGCGAAACGACCTGTCATGGTTTCCGAGCCTACACGCCAATCTGCATCATGACGGCAGCCGGTCGGCAGATACAGCCGGCAAGTACAGCCGGCAATCCGACGCTACGCCGCAAACGCACCATCATGCGCAATCCCACTGCACGCATCACATACCCCCCTAATACCCCCTTCATTGCATATCGGACGGCGTACGTGGCAGTAACCGCCCGCAACCACATTGCGCTCCATTCGCGCTCAACACAGTACCCCCCGTTTTACCCCTTCCCGGAACACCACCAAGTAATCTGTTGTTCGCAAACCGGCACGCGCAACCGGCACGCAAGCACCCGCGTAATGGCCAAGGAGGAGAGATGCGAAGCATGGCGATCGTCGACGACTCGCCGACACAGCGCGGCTGCGGCGAGCGGGCAATACCTGTGACTGGAGTGACAACAACACGAGGTGATGGTGACAGCAACTGTGACTGGAGTGGCAGAATCCGTCACCCCAGTCACAGTTGTTGTCACTGAGTCACAGTTCGTCAGCGCACGTCGGCACCGTCAGCTTCACCCGCACCGTCAGCTTCAGCCGCACCGTCGTCCATGAGCTTGTCGCTCGCCCATGCGGTGAGCTCCAGGTGTTCGCCACCGGTCTGGTCCACCAGCACGGTGTCGCCGTCGTGAACCTTGCCGGCCAGCAGCATGCGCGCCAGCTGGTCGCCCACTTCGGTCTGCACCAGACGGCGCAGCGGGCGGGCACCGTATGCCGGGTCGTAGCCCACGTTTGCCAGCCATTCACGGGCCGAGTCGGTCACGTCGAGCGTGATGCGGCGATCGGTCAGGCGTGCGGACACGTTGGCCACCTGAATGTCCACGATGCCGCCCAGCTCCTCCCGGGTGAGCGGGTGGAACATCACGGTGTCGTCCAAACGGTTCAGGAACTCCGGCTTGAAGTTCATGTGCACGGTATCCATCACGGCCTTGCGCTTGGCCTCGTCGTCCATGTCCTCGTTGACGAGGAACTGCGAGCCGAGGTTCGAGGTCATGATCAGGATCGTGTTCTTGAAGTCCACGGTCCTGCCCTGCCCGTCGGTCAGGCGGCCGTCATCGAGCACCTGCAGCAGCACGTCGAAGATCTCCGGGTTCGCCTTTTCCACCTCGTCGAACAGCACCACCGAGTATGGGCGACGACGCACGGCTTCGGTCAGCTGGCCGCCCTGCTCGTAGCCGACGTAGCCTGGCGCGGCGCCGATCAGACGGGACACGGATGCCTTTTCCATGTATTCGCTCATGTCGATGCGTACCATGGCCTTCTCGTCGTCGAACAGGAAGTCGGCGAGCGCCTTGGCAAGTTCGGTTTTGCCCACGCCGGTGGGACCGAGGAACAGGAACGAGCCGGTGGGGCGGTTCGGGTCGGAGATGCCGGCACGCGAGCGGCGCACGGCGTCGGACACGGCTTTGATGGCTTCTTTCTGGCCGATCACGCGCTTGCCGAGGTAGTCTTCCATGGTCAGGAGCTTCTCGTTTTCGCCTTGCATGAGGCGGCCGACGGGGATGCCGGTCCAGTCGGAGACGATTTCGGCTACGGAGTCGGCGTCCACGCGGTCGGGGACCATGGGCACGTCGGCGGCGGTGTTGGCGGCGTTCGAACCGTTCTTGACGTTCTGTTCGTTCTTTTCGGCTTGTGCGATCTCCTTTTGGATGTTGGGGATTTCACCGTAGTTGATGGCGGAGGATTTCGCCAGGTCGCCTTCGCGCTCGTAGCGTTCGGCCTGGGTGCGTAGTTCGTCGAGCTTCTTGCGCAGGTCGCCGATGCGGTTGTGCCCGCTTTTTTCGGCGTCCCAGCGCGCTTTGAGCCCGTTGAGCTTCTCGCTTTTATTGGCGATTTCCTTGTTCAGGTCGGCCAGGCGGTCTTTGGCGCTGTCGTCGAGTTCGGCTTCGGCCTTGTCGGCGGCTTTGTCATTCTTCGGGTTGCCCAGCAGATACGACTTTTCCATCTTCAGGCGTTCCACCTGGCGGGTGAGTTCGTCGATTTCCTCAGGCGAGGAGTCGAGTTCCATGCGCAGGTGTGCTGCGGCTTCGTCGACCAGGTCGATGGCCTTGTCGGGCAGCTGGCGGCCGGAGATGTAGCGGTTCGACAGTGTTGCGGCTGCGACCAGCGCGTCGTCGCCGATGGTGACCTTGTGGTGCGCCTCGTATTTGGGGGCGATGCCGCGCAGGATGGCGATGGTGTCCTCCACGCTTGGCTCGCCGACGAACACCTGCTGGAAGCGGCGTTCGAGCGCCGGGTCCTTTTCGATGTTCTCGCGGTATTCGTCCAGTGTGGTGGCGCCGATCAGGCGTAGTTCGCCGCGGGCCAGCATGGGCTTGAGCATGTTGCCCGCGTCCATGGAGCCTTCGGCTGCGCCTGCGCCCACGATGGTGTGGATCTCGTCGATGAACGTGATGATCTGCCCGTTGGCGTTCTTGATCTCTTCCAGCACGCTCTTCAAGCGTTCCTCGAATTCGCCACGGTATTTGGAGCCGGCCACCATGGAGCCCAGGTCGAGCGAGATGAGCTTCTTGTTCTGCAGGGTGGTGGGCACATCGCCGGCGACGATGCGCTGGGCCAGTCCTTCTACGACGGCGGTTTTGCCCACGCCGGGCTCGCCGATCAGCACCGGGTTGTTCTTGGTGCGGCGGGAGAGGATCTGGATGACGCGGCGGATCTCCTGATCGCGTCCGATCACCGGGTCAAGTTTGCCTTCCTTGGCCGCGGCGGTCAGGTCGGTGGAGTACTTTTCCAGCGCCTTGTAGCTGCCTTCGGCGTCCGGGCTGGTGACCTTCCGGTCGCCTCCGCGCACGGTCGGCACGGCAGCACGCAGCGCCTGCGCGGTGACGTTGTTGGCTTGCAGAATGTCGGCGGCCTGGTTCGGTGCGGCTGCGGCGATGCCGATGAGCAGGTGTTCGGTGGAGATGTATTCGTCGCCCATCTGCTGCATTTCCTTTTCGGACTGCACCAATGCGGCTTCGAACTGGCGGCTGGGCTGCGGCTGTGCGGTGGTGGATCCGCTGGCGGAGGGCAGGTTGGTCAGCGCGTTGCGTACGGCGGTGCCGATGGCTTTGGCGTCGCCGCCTGCGGCTTCGATGAGTCCACGAACCACGCCTTGTTCCTGGGTGAGCAGGGCGTTGAGTAGGTGCAGCACGTCGATTTGCGCGTTGCCTGCGGCGGATGCGCTCTGCACGGCGTCGGTGATGGCTTCGCGCGACATATTGGTGAGTTTGTTCTGGTCCATTGCGGTAACCTCCAAGTCTCTTGGCCTTCCGTACGCCGGCTTCTTGAATGCCGCCGCACGGAAGGCTCACGTGTCATGTTCTGACACGTTCAACAGAGCTATCGTCTATTCTATTCCCAAAACTTGAGTGATATTGACTCAACTTTCGTTTTGGCGTTTCGTCGTGCCGTCGCCACAGTGAAACCGCCACAGCGAAACCATCCACAGCACCCAATATCACCGCATAGAGCAAAAGCCGTGACCGAAGCGGCACAACACGCTTCGATCACGGCTCTTCACAGCGTATCGCCGTTCAGCGGGCTTTCAGCACCACATTGCGCAATGCGCCGATGCCTTCCACAATCACCATCGCCTCATCGCTCGGCTTCAGCGTGCCGGACGCGTTCGGCGTGCCGGTCATGATCACGTCGCCCGGCAGCAGTGTGGAGAACGACGAGATCGCGGCAATCTGCTCCGGAATGCTATGGATCAGGTTCGCGGTGGTACCGCCTGCGGCACGCACGGTGCGACCATTGAGCTTGAACGAGATCTTCGCATTAGTCCAGTCGATGTCGTCGCGCGTCACCAGCCACGGGCCGAGCGGGCAGGAGGTGTCGAAGCCCTTGGCTCGCGTCCACGTGGGGTCGGTGCCCTGCACGTCGCGCAACGTCACGTCGTTCACGCAGGTGAAGCCGAGCACGTAGTCCATGGCGTCTTCCACGGAAACGTTCTTGGCCACGCGGCCCATCACCACGGCCAGTTCAGGCTCGTAGTTCATGTCGTTGGAGCAGGCGGGGATGATGATCGGGTCGTCCGGGCCGATCACCGACGTGGACGGCTTGGTGAAGATGATCATGTCTTCGGGCGCGTGCTTGATGTCGGAATGGCCGGCCTCGTGCATGAATTCGGCGTGAGCCTCATAGTTTTTGGCAAGGCCGTAGATCTTGGATGGGATGACCGGGGACAGCAGGCGGACGCCTTCGGATTCGATTTTGAACCGTTCACCGGTCGGGGTGACTTGATTGCCCAGGATCGGGTGGCCGTTGAGCACTACCAGGTAGTCTTCGCCATCCTTGTCGTCCTTCTGTACGAAAGCGTATCCGGGCGTATTATTCCGGGAAAAACGTGCGATTCTCATACGCACTAGTCTAACGCCATGCATGGCGGCAGAACCGCGGAATCTTGGCAAATCGTATATTCGCTTGCATCGTATAGCGGTTGTATGGCGCTGACGCGCTGTGCGGCATTGGCGCAGGTCAGCCTAATAGCCGCGCACACGGAAACCGTTGTCGTCGCCGCGCAACGGCGTCTCGTCAACCGCGACCCGATGCACATCGCTCCATGCCGGCCCGAGCTTCAGCCGTGAGATCAGCATGGCCACGTCACTTCGCGCCCCTTGCGCCTCCAACTCCACATCACCGTTCATCAGGTTGCGCACCCAGCCAGCAAGGCCGAGCTTGCGCGCCTCGGTCACGGTGAAATATCGGTACCCGACGCCTTGCACCATGCCGCTTACCGTAACGTGCACACGGACCGCAGCGTCATGCCCAGCGCCGTCGCTCATGCTTCATCTCCTTGCCTGCACCGACTGCATTCGTCTTGCGTATTGCGGTTTGCGATTTAAGACGGAAGGCGTGATATGCGCCACCGGCCAAGCTCAGATGAACGCTCTCTCGCCAAAAATACCGGTACCCACGCGCACAATGGTCGCACCTTCGGCGATGGCGAGTTCCATGTCGCCGGTCATGCCCATGGACAGTTCGGTGCAATGCTCGGTGCCGGGAGCGCCGGATGCAAGGATCTGATCGCGGGTTTTGCGCAGATGCGCGAAACCGGCACGAATGGTGGTCTCGTCGCTCACATGCGCGCCGATGGTCATCAGGCCCTGCAACTGCAGACCGCCCATGTTGCCGATGCGCTGCGCAAGATCGATGGCGTGGCTGGCCGGGCAGCCGGACTTCGACGCTTCGCCCGACTCGTTGACCTCCAGCAGCACGCCCACGGTAATGCCGCGCATCACGGCCCGGCGGGCGATCTTCTCTGCCAGTTCGATGGAATCCACCGATTCGATGGTGTCTACAAACGGCAGAATCTTGCCGATTTTGTTGGATTGCAGCTGGCCGATCAGGTGGAACGGAATCATGCCGTTCGTGGCGGCCGCTGTGTTGGATGCGGCTGCGTTGGATGCATCAGCAGTGGCATCGCCGCCCACACCGAGTGCGAAACCACGTTCGGCGGCCAAGCGCAGCAAGCCGGGAGCCTTGACCTGCACTTCCTGCGGGCGGTTCTCGCCGATCATGCGAATACCGGCATCGATCGCGGCCATGATCTCGCCCACATCGCGGGTTTTGGTCGCGGCCAGCAAACGCACCGAGCCTTCCTTGCGGCCCGCCGCCTGCTCCGCAGCCGCCACACGGTCGAGCACGGCATGCACATTGCCTGCGATCTCGCCGGCACGCGCCGCATCGATCGTCTCATTCGCCAGATTCTTGTGTTCCATGTACGCCGTCATTACCATTCACCTACCGTTCGTCCGTGTTCTTCTACGCTACGGTCTTACCCTTCTCGTGTTACCGGCATCGTATCGTCTGCCCGCATGCCGCCGGCTCCACGCTGCCCGGTTCTACCGTATTACGTGTCGCGTCTCCTGCCAAGTTTCGCTCACCGAACACCTTCACATGGCAGCACCTGTGCTTCAGCGCCAATAGCTGCGGCCAAGTAGCAGCACAAGCAGCAACAACTGTGACCAGAAAAACAACAACACGAGGTAATCATGACAACAGCTGTGACTACGGTGACAGAATCCGTCACCCCAGTCACAGTTATCGTGATCCAGTCACAGTTGTTGTCATCCAGTCACAGTTATCGCCATAATGCCGCTATTCCCGCCGCCCGGGCAACATGCGGGCAGCACAAGGGGCCGAACATGATGATGTTCAGCCCCTTGTATCAACAGCGGTCAGCCGCAGCCAGCAAATTGCGCGTCCGAAACATCCAGCCAGAACCAGTCTGGACCAGTCAGAACCGGTTTGGAACAGCTTACGTCCGTCCGAAACCTCCAGTCTGGAACAATCCGACTCAAACCGGTTCAGACCAATCCAGCTGAGTCCGAAACATCCAGCCAGAACCAGTTTGGACCAGTCAGGACCGGCTTGGAACAGCTTAAGCCGGTCCGAAACCTCCAGTCTGGAACAATCCGACTCAGACCGGTTCAGAACGGCTGGCTTAGGCTGCACAGTTCGGTCAGGCTTCCGACTGCCCCGCGTTCTCGCCTTCGGCGCCATCGGCGGTTTCGCCATGAGCGGATTCGGCAGGCTCAGCCGGAGCAGTAGGCTCAGCCGGAACAACCGCAGCAGCACCATCAGCAGCGTCACCCGCAGCCGCACCGTCACCAGTCTCAGTACCGGTCTTCTCCGCATCCGTGAACGGCACGCCTTCGAACGTGAACTCGCCCAGCGGGCCTTCGCCCTCGGCATCCACCTTCACATGCTCGCCGTCAGTCAGCTCGCCCATCAGGATCTTCTCGGAGATCGCATCCTCGATGTCGCGCTGAATCACGCGGCGCAGCGGGCGAGCGCCCAGCAGCGGGTCGAAGCCCTTCTGTGCCAGCAGGTCCTTGGCCTCGTCGGTCAGGTCGAGCGACATGTGGCGGTCGAACAGGCGATCGTCCAGCTTCTTCACGTCAAGATCGACGATCTGGCGCACTTCCGGCTTGGTGAGCTGCTTGAACACGATGATGTCGTCCAAACGGTTCAGGAACTCCGGGCGGAACTGCTGCTTGAGTTCGGAGGAGACCTGCTCCTTCATGCGCTGGTAGCTCGACTCGGTGTTCGTACCCAAGTTGAAGCCGGTGTTCGCGGCCTTGGCAATGTCGCGCGTACCCAGGTTGGTGGTCAGAATGATGATGGTGTTCTTGAAGTCCACCTTGCGACCCTGACCGTCGGTCAGGTGGCCGTCGTCCAGCACCTGCAGCAGCGAGTTGAAGATGTCGGGGTGAGCCTTTTCGATCTCGTCGAACAGCACCACGGAGAACGGCTTGCGGCGCACCTTTTCGGTAAGCTCGCCGCCCTCCTCGTAGCCGATGTACCCCGGGGGCGCACCGAACAGGCGGGATGCCGCGTACTTTTCGGAGAATTCGGACATGTCCACGCGGATCAGCGCGTCTTCATCGTCGAACAGGAATTCGGCGAGCGTCTTGGCAAGCTCGGTCTTACCCACACCGGTCGGGCCGGCGAAGATGAACGAACCAGCCGGGCGCTTCGGGTCTTTCAGGCCGACGCGCGTACGGCGGATCGAACGGGCCAGTGCGGACACCGCCTCGTCCTGGCCGATGATGCGCTTGTGCAGTTCGGCTTCCATGTTGAGCAGCTTCTTGGATTCCGCCTGCGTGAGCTTGACGACCGGAATGCCCGTGGTGGAAGACACCACTTCGGCGATCACGTCTTCGTCCACAACCATCTTGGCGTCGGTTTCGCCCTCATGCCAAGCCTTCTGCCTGTCTTTAAGCTCAGTTTGCAGCTTTTCCAGGTCGTCGCGCATGTCGGCGGCCTTCTCGAAGTCCTGGTCCTTAACGGCCTGTTCCTTTTCGGCGCTCAGCTTGGCCACCTTGGCTTCAAGCTCCTTAAGCTCCGGCGGCATGGTCAGACGCTTGATACGCAGGCGTGCACCGGCCTCGTCGATCAGGTCGATGGCCTTATCGGGCAGGCGGCGATCCTGAATGTAGCGGGACGAAAGTTCCGCGGCAGCCTGGATGGCGCTATCAGTGATGGTCACGCGATGGTGGTTCTCGTAACGTTCGCGCAGGCCCTTCAGAATCTCAATAGTTTCGGCGATGGTCGGCTCGTGCACCTGGATCGGCTGGAAACGACGTTCCAGCGCGGCATCCTTTTCGATGTACTTGCGGTATTCGTCGGTGGTGGTGGCGCCAATGGTCTGAAGTTCGCCACGAGCCAGCATCGGCTTAAGCATGTCGGACGCGCCCAGCGCGCCATCGGCGGAACCCGCGCCCACAATCGTGTGGATCTCGTCGATGAACAGCACGATGTCGCCGCGCGTCTTGATCTCCTTGAGCACCTTCTTCAGGCGTTCCTCAAAGTCGCCACGGTAACGCGAACCAGCCACCATGGAACCCAGGTCAAGCGAATACACCTGCTTGCCTTTCAGGGTTTCCGGCACGTCGCCCGCGTTGATCTTCTCCGCCAGGCCTTCGACCACAGCGGTCTTGCCCACGCCCGGCTCGCCGATCAGCACCGGATTGTTCTTGGTGCGGCGGCTCAGCACGACCATCACACGCTCGATCTCCTGCGTGCGGCCGATCACCGGGTCCAGCTTGCCTGCGGCGGCTTCGGCGGTAAGGTTACGACCGAACTGGTCGAGAATGGCGGAACCGGACTTGTTGGTCTTGTCTGCCACGCCACCGGCGTTCGCCAGTTCGCCCTTTTCGTCGCCGCCCGCATTGCCACGAATCATGTCGATGGTGGCCGAACGCAGTTCGCCCAGATTCACTTCCATCTTGATGAGCACCTGCGTGCCGACGCCTTCACCTTCGCGAATCAGGCCGAGCAGAATATGCTCCGTGCCGATGTAGCTGTGGCCGAGCTGCAGGGCTTCACGCAGGCTGAGTTCCAACACTTGCTTGGCGTGCGAAGTGAACGGAATGTGGCCGTTGGACGAGGCGTTGCCCTTGCCGATCATTTCGATGACCTGCTTGCGGGTGGCCTCAAGCTCCACGCCCTTGGAAGCGAGCGCCTTGGCGGCCACGCCTTCACCTTCGCGAATCAGGCCGAGCAACAGGTGTTCGGTGCCGATGTAGTTGTGCTGAAGGGACCGTGCCTCTTCCTGCGCCAACACAATCACGCGCCGTGCACGGTCTGTAAACCGTTCGAACATGCTTGTCCTTCCTCAAGTTACACTGCGCCCCACTTTACCGATTCACAGTGACGTTTACGGTGATATTCCTCACTTTCCGCTCAGAACGTAGGCGAAATTCGATGAAATTCAGTGAAATCGTGCGATTGGGGGTTCAAGGGCGGTTTTGCGGGCGTATGATGCCGCCAACTATCGCATTCCCGTCGCATTCCTGCCGTGTTCCCGTCGCAAACTGCCACAAACCTGTTGCGCTCAACACCATACGCGGTTTACACAGTATGCTTGAAGCAGGTGCGCCGGTGATGGCGCTGAGAACCATGCCGCTGAAGGAGGCAACCCATGGTGGACGAAACTACTGCAACTGCAACCAATGCAACCACTCCCCTGGCCGACATTGTGGTCGGCGTGGATGGTTCCGATGAATCGTTCGCCGCATTGAAGTGGGCCATGCGCGAGGCTTCGCTTACCGGGCAGAGCATCAATGCCGTGTTCGGCTGGACGCACTCGTGGGACACGAATTCCGACGAGCCGGATAGCGACGAATCCTGGGCGCACGTACGCCATGAGATCGCGGACGAACTGCGCTCCTGGGTCGAGCAGGCCAGCGACGGCATCGATTTTGATCCGGAACGCTTGAAGATGACTTCCGTGCGCGCTTCGGGCACGTCCGCACTGTTGCAGATCGGCAAGGACGCGCAGCAGATTGTGGTGGGCAGGCGTTCGTTGGGGCGTGTGGCCCGCTGGTTCATGGGTTCGCTGTCCGCATCGCTGGCGGAAACGGCGCAAGTACCGGTTACGGTGGTGCGTATTGCGGGCAGTGAGGATGAGACCGTTGCCGACGAGATTGCGAATTCGCTTACCCCGTCGAATGTGACGGTGCATTACACGCAGGGTGCTTCGCCCGCCAAGCCCGCGCAACGCCCGGTGGTGGTTGGCGTGGATGGGTCGTCTACGTCGCTGCGGGCGCTGGATTTCGCGGTGCGGCATGCGCGTGTTCATGAGCTGCCGTTGCATGTGATGTTCTGCTGGCAGCTGCGTGACCTGGGTGCGGTTCCGGGCCATGAGACCACGGTGCCGAGCACTGAGGAAGGCCAGGCGTTCGCGGAGCAGGTGTTGAACGAGCTGATCGCGAAGGCTGATATTCCGGACGATGTGGATGTGGTGACGAATGCGTTCCACATTCCGGCGTCGAAGGGTTTGATCGCGGCGTCGCGTTATGCGAGCCATGTGGTGGTTGGGTCGCGTGGCCTGACCGGTATGGACGCGCATTTCCTGGGGTCGGTGAGCCGTCAGATCATCAATTTCGCCGAGTGCCCGATCACCGTGGTGCACTGAGCGCCGGCTGCCGGCAGCAACTGTGACGGGATTACAGCAACCGTGACAGGATTACGGAAACTGCGGCTCAGCGGCGACAACTGTGACAGAATTACGGAAACTGCGACCAGATGACAATGACTGTGACTGGAGTGACGGAATCCGTCACCGCAGTCACAGTTGTTGTCACGATCACCTCGCGTTGTTGCAACACCAGTCACAGTGTTGCCCCCAGCCGCGCACCACGGCACAACCGTCACGGTAAACCAGGTCACAACCGTCACGGTAAACCAGGTCACAACCGTCACGGTAAACCAGGTCACAACCGTCACACCACAAACCGTCACACCACAAACCGTCACACCACAAACCATGACGGGATCACGGAAACTGCGGCTAAACGGCGACAACTGTGACTAGATGACAATGACTGTGACTGGAGTGACGGGATCCGTCACCTCGGTCACAGTTGCTGTCACGATCACCTCGCGTTGTCGCAACACCAGTCACAGTCGTTGCCGCAACCACCACATCGCTTATTCGCCACGTATTCGCCACGTATTCGCCGGGTTGCCGTATAGCACCCATAGCTGGATTCACCGCGTCGGATTACTGAATCGGCGCGAACAAAACGCGAATTGACGGCACGATGCGGTACGGCGAGTCCAGGTGCATTTCCGTCGGTGCTCATACGCACCTGTTCGCCCCGCCTGCATCCGCCCCCCCACACATCATCTGCCCACTTGCCCCGCCTGCCCCACATGCCACCTGCCACCTTGTTGTCATCGGCGTCCATGTGGCTGCGGCAATACAGGCGGCGCACCGCAGGGAACCCCGGCCTCGCGTAGCTTCCGTTCCAACGGCGCGCGCCGTACCACGTCATCGAAAGCAAAACGAACAACGGCGCTGACACCGCATCGATACAACATCTGCGATCGCTCACGTTCGTCCTCAACAATCGCGGCAATCGAACGCCCGCCCGTCATGCTGGGATCCACGTACTTTTGCTGACCGTCCAGTTCACCGACCACAATCCGCCCGTCCGGCAAATACCACGCAAAATCCACGCGTCTCACCTTCCGTGCGCCATCCGGCCCTATGCACGTGAATTCCACTTGCTGCTCCGGCCAAGGGAAACCAAGCTCAAAGATGACGGCCAGCGCAAACGACTCGCCACCGTTTTCGCTCAATCCTCGCGCCTTGCTCATGACGAATGCCGGCAAATGCCGGTTGCGCCCAACGTAGGCTTGACTGCAATACTCCAGAAACGCAGTACTGTCAACAGAATTTTGCCGAATCGCCGATTCGAATACGGGGAATGCGTCATGGAACGCTTCCGTTCGCCCGCAGTCGAAAAGCGTGCGCGTGGGATCGGTGACCTGCGTGTTGTTGTGCATGGTGACGTGGTTCATGTGCCGTGCCGGAAGGTAGATACGGTGCAGCTGCGAATGCGTGGCTCGATTGGGATTGCCGTATGGCTTTGCGATGGTGATGACGCCGCTCTTATGAAGATACGCGGAATGGTCGAGTCCCCAGACCGCGGCTGCCGATATGCCAGCGATGATAGTTCCAGGCTTTTCGCGGCATAGCGTGCTACCGATGTGTTGCACTTTGCTGATGTGGTTGAGCATGCTCCAATATTCGGGTTCCGCATACATGCCGCGATGAGGGGTAACAAGTTCGCAGCTCTCTGCCATTCGGCGTACGGTGACGCGTTCGGTATTTGAGCGAGGTGTGTAGCACTGGCGCGCTTGGTGGGCTTGGCGTACTTGTTGCTTGATGTGCAGGCGCATGGTCATGGATTTACCGTAGAGGGATTGGGCTGCGATTATCCACTCGAATCGGGGGTTGTGGTCGACACGCGGTGAGGGTACGGAATAGGGGGACGGAATAAGCGGAATAAGCGGAATAAGCGGAAACGAACGGCTGTGATGCTTGGAGCTGCGGGCGATAACTGTGACCAAGTGACAGCAACTGTGACTGGAATGACAATGACTGCGGCCAAGCGGCGACAACTGTGACGGAATTACAAACACTGTGACGGGATCACAAACACCGTGACGGAATCACAACAACCGTGACGAGATTACGGAAACTGTGACTAGATGACAATGACTGTGACGGGAGTGACGGAATCCGTCACCCCGATCACAGTTGCTATCACGATCACCTCGCGTTGTTGCAACACTAGTCACAGTGCTGCCCCAGCCGCGCACCACGGCACAACCGTCACGGCAAACCCCGGAAAACCGCCATTCCCGGCACCTCCGAATGGGGGCTCTCACAGCCAAACCACCTACGGAAGCGGCCAACCACCTACGGAAGCTGCCAACCCCAAATGGGGACTTTCACAGCCAGCCATCACAGAACAGCAAACCAGTCAACCACGAATGTGGACTTTCACAGCCGATTGGGGTGGTTAGCGGCGGACGGATTGAATTACTGCAGGGTTAGTGACAACTTCCGTGATAAAAATGACAATTTCCGTCACATTCGTCACGGAAGTTGGCATCAACCCGCAGTAGTTGTCACTAACCCCGCAGAAAACTAAGCAAGGGGCCAAAGCGAGACCGAATAATCCGATGATCAGGCAGGATCAACCGGTTCCAAGCCGCCTAAACCATCTAAACCGCCTAAGCCACCAGTCCAAACAGTCCAAACAGTCCAGACAATCCACCCAGTCCAAACAGTCCAGACAATCCAGACAATCCAAACAGTCCAAACAATCCAAACAGTCCAAACAATCCAAACAGTCCAAACAATCCAAACAGTCCAAACAATCCAAACAGTTCAGACAATCCAAACAGTTCAGACAATCCAGACAGTTCAGACAATCCAGACAGTTCAAAACAATCCAAACAGTTCAGACAATCCAGACAGTCCAAACAATCCAAACAGTTCAGACAGGCCACCTCGACCCCTTGGACGCTCCACTCACCTAGCGTTTGCTGCGATGCGTGGGACTACGATGCTTGGGACCCCGATGCGTAGGACTACGATGCTTGGGGCGCGACTTGCGGTAGGCGCGCCCGGAGTTGTGCGATCCGGTGGATTCGCGGGCGCTGCGGCTGCGCACGAACCAGGTGCCGAGCGCGATCAGGGCCGCGAGCACCAGCAATGCCACGATGATCGTGGTGAACACCATGGTGGTCGGATCATCGTATTGCGTGTTGTCCGGCGTGGTCGGGTTCGGAATACGATGCCCGCGCACGAGCAGTCGATGCGAGTTCACGCCGTATGGCGTGCAGGTTATGAGCGTGGCGAAGTCCGTCGAAGTGCGGATGTTCAATGCGCTCAGGTTGTCCGGCAGGACCACTTTGATCTGATCGACCTGGTACGTGTACGTGTCGTCGAGCACATGGAACGCGAAAGTGTCGCCTTTTGCCAGCTCATCCAAGCCAGTGAATAGTCGCGCGGACGGCAGGCCAGTATGGCCGGAGATCACCGCGTGCGTGGTCGGCCCGCCGACCGGCAGTGAGGTGCCCGCCAAGTGCCCGGTGGCAACCTGCAGCACGCCTTCATCGGTGCCGTGGTAGATCGGCAGTTTCACTTTGATGCGCGGTATGGTCACGTAGCCCATGATGCCGGTGCCGGTCACGTCGAGCGTCTCGTTGTATTCATGCTTCTGTTCGTCGGTCATGTGCCAGCGGTCGCTGGTGGCGGCGAGTTTGAGGTTGTAGGCGTGTGCGGCGTCGAGGAGTTTTTT
The DNA here is from genome assembly GCF_001025155.1 of Bifidobacterium angulatum DSM 20098 = JCM 7096. Lineage (NCBI taxonomy): Bacteria > Bacillati > Actinomycetota > Actinomycetes > Bifidobacteriales > Bifidobacteriaceae > Bifidobacterium > Bifidobacterium angulatum. The sequence continues at coordinate 1,818,783 of NZ_AP012322.1, forward strand.
CTTCTCCGCTTTACTCATGTCGTTGGTTTTGGCCACATAACCGGCCACCGCGTAGGACTGGTGCATACGATTCCACCAGTCGGCCACGGATGGGTAGGCGATGAGGCCAAGGCCGCCGATCATCACCACGACCAGGAACCCGATGAGGAGGTTCAGGCCGAGGTTGTCTTTGTTGCGTTTTTTGCGACGGTCGACGCGGGTCATCGTTTCCGATTGCTGCGCGTCGGTTTCGGGGGCTGTTGCGTCGGTTTCGGGGTTCGCGGCGCCTTCGGATGCAACGCTTTCGGCGTCGCTATCCGTTATCTGGCGTTCTTTACGGCGTTTGCCGGTATGTTTCTCATTCGAGTCGAACATCACTCGCTATCGTCCGGGGAGGTTTGTGTTGCGGCGTTTTTCGTGGTGTTCTTCTTGCGTACCACGACGGTGATTGCAATGCCTGCAGCGGCCAGTACGACTACGATCACGGCGATGATGGCAACGCTCGCACCGGTTTTCGCCGATCCGGTCTTGGTGGTGTTGGTTACCGTGTAATCGTTGTTTTCACGGTCGACGAGCGCGGTGTAGTTGCCCGGCACGTTCGCTTCGACCACGGTGTACTCGTGCTTGGCTTGCAAGCCCTTCCACGTGTATTTCCAGCCGTTGGCCGTGTTGAGCATGATGGAATCGTAGATCTTGCCGTCTTGCAGCAGGTTCATCGTCACGCTTTCGGGGCGCTTGGACTGATCCTTGTCTTTCCACACCTTGTTCACGCTGATGGTGGTGGTGGGCGGGACCGCGCAGTCCGCTTTCGGTTCGATGCTGAGGGTGCGCTGTTCGGCGGCGGGCTTGTGTACGTTCGGCAGGGCGACGAGCATGGCGGCGGTCTGGCAGGTGAGCACGTTGCCCTGGTAGGGGGCGACGACCGCGAGGTAGAGGCCGTCCTTCAGTTGGTTGAAGGTGGCAACACCGGCGCTATCGGTTTTGAGCGTGTTTTCCGCGGCGGGCTTGTTTACTGCGATGTACCCGGCCATGGTGTTGGCGAAGTCGCGCAGGGTTTGCTGGTCGGCATTGAGGATATCCCAATCCACCGGGTATGCGGTGTGGTTGGCGAAGTCGTCGGTGGGCGTGTAGCCGCCTTTGGCAGACCAGTCGGCCAGGCGGTACAGGTTGATGTCGGCGTTGTTGAGCGCGGCTTCCTGGTATTGGTAGGTGACGGTGAGGCTGCCTTCCGCGGCGGTGGCGGCGGTGGCGGCGGGCGCGCTCAAGCCGATGGTTGCGAGCATGAGTGCGAACATGCAGCACAACGCCATGATGATGCGGTGCTTTGCCGTTCTGTTGTTCATCTCTGCCCTCTCGTTGTGGCTTGTCATTTCTTTCCCCTCGTCGGAAGTTCCCTAGTTTTCCTGGTCAGGGTCCTTAGGATGCGGACAGCTGGCAACCGTGTTCGGCGCGTTTGCTGGCCATTCGTAACATAAGGACAAGTTCAGGGCACACGGCTCAACATATGTTGTGTTGGGCGACGTGGTTGGGCACAACGTGCGCTGTGATGCCTTGATAGGCGGGTACAACGTGTGTTGTGTGTAGTTGGGTGCGGTTGGGCACTGACGGCCGGATCCGGTGCGTAGCCGGATCCGGGTCATGTGCGTATTAAGTTATTTTGGCTTTTGCCGTGGGGTGGAATCAAGCGGATGCCGCAATAGCAGGCCCAAATCTTCACCCATTGAACGACCACTATTGAAGCATCGCGCTTGACCCACGTCTATTTTCTTGGCTGGCCGTGGCTACGCTCAGCGAGCGTTGCGACGACGGACAGCGAAGGCGATGCCGAAGGCGGCAACCAGAACGATTGCAGCGCCAGCAGCATACAGGATCGTGGTGCCCATGCCACCGGTGGACGGCAGGCTGGAGCCAGCATTGTTCACGAAGGTCTCGTTGAACTGGCCGTTAGTGGGATTAATCAGAGCATTGGCAGGAGTGCCATCCCATTCTTGATTGTTCTTGGTCCGTGCAGTCAGAGTGACCACGAACGGATCGGCCGGCAGATCGTAACCTGCAGGAGCCTTGGTTTCCTTGACATTGTACGTGCCGTCATCGAGACCGGCGACGGAGAAGTTACCGTTGTCATCAGACTTCACAACGGTAGCATTACCTTCATCACCCCAAGCGGTAACCTTACCGTCCGTGATCTGAGCCCACTTGTTATCAGACTGACGCTGCAGCTTGAACTCGGCATCCTTCAAGGTCTTGTTCTTGTCAGTTGCGTCAACCTTGGTGCCGTTCAGCTGGTAGGTAAAGACGATGACCTTGTCTTCGGGGGTTTCGCCCTGCGGATTGCTGCCACCCTGGCCGGACTGGTTCGGGTTGTTGGAGAAGATCAGCTTGACAGCGTTCTCGTTACCGGGCAGACCGATTACGGCGTTGCCGTTCAGAGTTGCGGAGTATTCGACGATGATGTACTTACCGGCAATCACACCCTTAACGGTCTTCAGATCAGTGAAAGCAACAGTAAGATTCTGATCTTCAACAGTGATAGCAGCGGAAGAGGTGATGTCAGCCTTGTTGGTTCCAGCCTTATCATCAGCGACGTAGACCTTGACGCCATTCTTGGAAGGCAGGGTCAGACCGTTGGAAGCAGTATCGTTGAAGGTGTACTTGTAGGTGTCGTAGCGATCCATGTTCGGCACGGTACCGATCAGCTTGAACGGTACGGCATCGCCAATGTTGTAATCGGCCACATCGTTGTATCCGGCGCCATAGCCACCGTTAGTAACGTACTTGTTGGAGTTTTCCTGAACCTTCTTCTCAACGGAAGGGGTGTCGGTTTTCGGGGTAACGTCAACGTTGCCCACGACCTTCAGGATGAACTTGGTGTAGGCAGCCGGCTGTGCAGCGGTGGAGTCGATGGTGTCCTTCAGCAGGTAGTAGCCTGCGGACAGACCAGTGATGGCCTTGCTCTGGCCGGTTTCGCCCTTAACGCTATGAGTCGCGGTCTTCAGGTAGCTCTTCGCACCATTGCCACCGGCAACGTTGTTGGCAAATGCCTCTGCATCTGTAGCATTCTTCAGTTCCTTGGCGATGTCCTTGGCGCCCTTGTTGCCATACTTTGCGGCAGACAGTGCTACACCGTCAACGTCCTCGCCCCATTCGATATCGCTCAGGGTGGTCTCGTCGAGACGGCCCGTGAACACCTGGTAAGCCTCATAGGTGTGGCCGGTCTCAGTCTTGTTAATAGTAATGCTAAATCCACTAGAAGTAGTATCCTCCGCCATGGCAGTGGATGCGCCGGCGACTCCGGCGATGGCCATGGCTGCGGTGGCTGCCACAGCTACGAGGCCTTTGAGAACCTTGTTCATTGTTCTCCCTTTCTTTCTTGTTTTGTTAAAACTTGGGTTGTTTATATTCAGTTATTGCCTAGAGGGCAGCAAGTTCGCTACGTTACGGACCAGTCCCCCTTCTCCTAGACGTTTCCATCATTGCCGCCTCCTGAGGCTCAAGGCCAGACCGGCCACGGCAATCGCCACTGCGAGGAATCCCGCAGCGTACATCTTGTTCAATCCTTCGCCGCCCGTGCCAGGCAGGACGACACCAGGGGTGTTGGTAATGGATCCACCATTAACGGTGAACGCCGTATTCGCGTTGTATACGCCGGTGCTATCCGTCTTGAAACTGCTGGACGTGTACCATTTGCCGGTCACATCGGAGCCTTCGGCGGGGCCAATGCGGAACGTGTGCGGCGTGCTGTCGAGGTTGAATCCGTCAGGAGCCTTGGTTTCGACAAGCTGATACTCGCCCCATGCCAAGCCCTGAAGCTTGAACTTGCCCTTCTCACCATTCAGGTCAACGTACTGGCCGGACTGGGTGGAGCAGTCAGAGACACCATTTTCGCCATTCACGCAATCCTCGATGGTTGCGAGTTCCTGGTTATTTTCCTTGTACGATGCCTTGCCGTTCGCCCAGGAGAAGCTCTTCGTCCGGGTCAGCTTCCATTCGGAACCGCCCAGCAGCTTGGTGCCATCAGTCTTATCGACCTTGTTCCACGTGACCATGCCGGTCTTGCGATTGTTCGGCAGCTTGTTGCCGGTCTTGGCGGGATCCCACGTAGCCTGACCGTTCTTGATGGTGATCGTGTACTCGCCGCCGATATCAAAGCCGTTCGGCTCGCCGGTTTCTTTCAGAACGTAGTAGCCGTCCGCAAGATTGCTGATGCGGAACGCACCCGGATCGGTGTCTTCATCCTTCAGCTCATCCTGAGCGGCGTTGGCCGCACGACTGGTTCCACTCGCCTGCGTGGCAACCTTCGCAGCCTTGCGAACCGCCTTGGAGGACTTGGCCGACCGCGTGCTGGCGGACACGGCGCAACCGTTCGGCGCGGTGTCGCTGTAGTTCGGGCCGGCGGAAATGGTCACGTTCTCGGGGAGTATGGCTTCACTGGTGAACTTGAAGTTGCCATCACTCTTCGGCACATTCGCATTGCCCGGACCATACCACTCACTACCGTCCAGATGCCGGAAGCCGAACTGACTGCTCACGTTGATGTTATCCATAGGAATCTGCGCATACGCATACTGGCCGCAGGAACCGCTCATCTGAATCATGCTCTGAGCAACCCATGCGTTGCTCTTCGTGCGGTAGTAAACCTGCACATTACTCGCGCTCCAAGTCCCCTGATAACTCGAATCAAAGTACAGGGTGAGGTACTTCTGCGCCGATGTCACGGTAATTTCAGCGGAAGCAGACGCGCCATCCGCGGTGCTCGCCGTAATGGTGGCAGTACCGGCGCCCACGCCCTTCACAAGACCACTCTGATCAACCTTGGCGACCAGCTCATTATTGGACGACCAAGTCACATCCTGCTGGGGGTTGACAGTCGCAGTAAGCTGCGTGGTCTTACCTTCAACCACCGTCGCCGCACTGGGGGAAACCGTCACCTTGGCTGCGGTGGCACCGGTCACCTTGAACTTCACGGACGAGCAGACCTGGGTATTCGATGTCGAGCATGCCATGATGGTGACGGACTCATCACCACTATTGGACTTCGGCGTCACAATACCGCTACCGGCGTCAACGGTGGCGTAGTAATCGTTCGACGAGGTCCACACTACGCCGGACGGAGCCCCACTCGGAGTGACGGTGGCGGACAGCGTGAATACGTTGTTGACCGCCTTGTCGCCCACATCCTGACCATTGGCATATACCGTGCCATCCGAACCGACAATGCTGACACCTGTCACCGCGACCGTGGTGTCATGAATGCTCTTCGGCCAGCCGGATTCAGCATTCGTACGGTTCTCATCGGTGTACTTGGTCAGGTTCCACGTGGACCCGGCAAGCCTTGTATTAGTATCGTCGGCATCGACCTTCGACCACTCAAGGGACGAACCGGTAGCCTTGTTGACAACCGCACCATTGCTCAGCAAATTCTTGCCGGTGTCGGTGGTAATGTCCGAATTCGCGTCATATACCTTGTCGATGGTGCTGTACGTCTTACCGGCATCGCCTGCCAGAATGCGGTAGATGTTCGTGTTGAGCGTATAACCGCTGACCGACGCGGTTTCCTTCAGATAGTAGGTGGCATTCGCCGTGAGATCGACCATCGGCTGAATGGTACCGGCCCTCGGATCAGCGTCGCCGGCACCATTATCAGTAACGGTCAGCAGCACGTTCTTATTGTTCATGGCGTCGCTCTTGGAGCCGTATACCGCCCACGTGGTGCCAGCAAGAGCGTTTCCGCTCTCGTCAACCTTATTCCACTGGATACGCACGCCCTGGGCGTTGAACTGACCGCCCCACGGGAAGTTGTGGCGTTCCTGATCCATATCGATGATGGATGCGGAGTTGATGGAGGAACCGTTATGCTTCGCCTGAGTCGGGTTGTACATGCAGAAGTCTTCGCCCACGTACACACGGCCATTGGTGGTCACATGGGATTCGAAGCTACCGTTCGGTACCATGATGCTGCCAAGCAAATCGGCGGAGGGATCATCGTCCACGGAAGAGTTGGAGATGCTCTTCGTTTGTGCGTACCACCAGTCCGCTTTATCCGCATGCAGTCGTGAAACCGTCACGTTCGAAGCCTTACCGCCCTTGACGGTAACGGAGGAGGAGTCCGCGAAGTTCCACATGATTTTCTGCGCGACCTTGGAGTACAGCGCACTGTTCGTATCGCCGGTCACATAACCGTTCGAAATTTCGGTGGCACCTGCGGAGATGGGATCGCTCGCATTTGAGCCGCCCCACCAGAAACGCCAACCGGTACGCATGGTAATCGGGGTCTTTGCTCCGGTGGTATCGTCCACAACGTTCACCAGCACGGAAGCATTGTCGGGGATATTGCGGAACCAGAAGTCAAGACCCTTGTCGCTGGTGAGAGCGCTGGCATTGATCTCGAAGATCTGCATGCTGGATGTTCCGTCGCCATTGAAGACGGCAAGGCGCTCATCACCCGACTGGAAATTCATGTTCACCTTATAGGTGGAGAATGAGGTTTCGCCGTACGTATTATTTTTCCATATCGGCTTTCCAGCATTCTTTTCAGATTCGTTCTTCGCGAACGCATCGTACTTGTCGTAATCGTACTTGCGGCGTTCGTAATTGTTCTGCGCAGGAGCATCCGCAAATGTCACGGTGCCATTGGCAGGCATTCTCTTTAGAGTTTCGGAATCCGTGGATACTTTGGTGCCATACTTGTCGATGGCATTGCCCTGGCCATCCTTGACGTCGGAGAAATCGGCCTGGCCCCAAGATGCCGCCAAATCTTTCACACCATTGAAGCCGTACTTGTAGATCGACTGCTTCTTGATGGTGCCATCAGAGGACGAGGTACCCCACAGCTTCGTCATGGGGCCTGCAAGCTTGGTGCCGAAATCAGTCTTGCCTTTATTACCGCGATCCGTCTGTTGAACGCCGGCACCCTGCTGCTGCGTAATACCGTTGGCAGTAGAGTTCCACGCCTGGACAATGCTCTGCACATTGCTATCGAAGGCGGAATGCGTGCCTTCCACGGCGATGATGGTGCTGTCGTTCGAAGGAAGGTACTGTGCACCGAACGCCACGGTACCGATAGTGAAGAAGCCCTTCTGGGCACGCTGCATATAACGGCCACGAATGAACGTCTGGCCTTCCATTTCGGCAGCCCAAGAGCCATCGATGGAATTCTCGTTCAACGACTGGGTATCGCCGCTCTTCGGCTTGCCCACATAGAAATCACGCCCGACGAACGTGGCGAGGCCGGTATCGATATCATTCGTGCTGGCACCACTGTCACCCATGGTGATGGAAGACGGAACAAAGACCTTACCGTCACCATAGCTATCATCTGCGTTGGCGCTGGTGGTGGGCAGGACGAAGGAGATGGCGGCCGTGGCCATCATGCCGACGGCGACGAGGGTTGCGGTGAGCACACGGGCCGGTTTTACCCCATGCTTCAGCGCTACGTGCTTCAGCCGTTCCACCTGATGCCTCATCGTTTCATGCTCCTCAAATAGCTCTATGTACTGAATATCATCGCCCCCCCGTTCTTACCCCTTCGCCGGTGAACTTTTCACGTCATTGAGGAACGATAAATTCAGTTATTCACAAACCTAAATACAAGATTATAGCGTTCGTTTGCATTGCGCAAATTGGCCAACCGGCAAGTTGAGCGGGTTTACCCTGCATCCTGGTTTATTGCTTGCACCCACCCCCGCCACACAACGGCATAACAATGTGTTTTCGTTGGAAATTCGCGGTTTTTACCGCCTTATAAAGCTGTTTAGCAGTGTTATTTTTCTTGGGTTTGCCGGAAAAATAATAGATATATTTCACCTATTTGTCTATATATTCATCACTCACATCCAACAACTATTGACGTTTCACCTATTTTTATAGCGACTTTTTTTACCACCAAATGAGAGCGTTGTCATCACCTATCCTCCATCCCCCACCAATCCCCCCGTCACACACCACCCTTCACCTCCCGCAACAGGTTCGCACTCCCCCGTGTTGCAGCACACTCCCCCAGCCCACACCCGGCCACACCATCTACGCTCTACAGCCGCGCCGCATAGCCGCATACCTATGCAACGCCTGCCCGCCACTCATGCAACGCCTGCCCAGCAACCTGCCTATGCCTATACAAAAGGTCGCACCGAATCATCACGATTCAGTGCGACCCACTACGTCACATGCCACAAACAACGCCAATCCCCGCACGCCAGTAGGCAGAGACAAACCACCGTTACGCGCAGTATTACTTGTTCGCAGTATTTACTTATTCAGCTTGTCAGATTCGCCCGGCTCGTCAGGCTCAGCAGCTTCGGCTGGTTCAGCGGGCTCAGCAGCTTCAGCCGGTTCGGCATCTTCAGCCGCTTCAGCCGGTTCAGCAGACTCAGTCGATTGGTCAACGGCCTCCGCGGCCTCAGCAGATTCCTCGGATTCGCCGGCATCCCCGGACTCGCCCGATTCGGCAGACGCCACAGACTCTTCCGGCTCTTCCGGCTTCACCGATTCCTCGGCGTCGCACGGCTCTCCGGTCTCAGCAGTTTCTTCAGTCTCAACGGGCCCAGTAGGCTCAGCAGATACCTCGCCCTCAGCACCCTCAGCAGATTCAGCGGTCTCTGCGGACTCCTCAGCCTCCGCAGACTCCTCGCCCTCATTCTCGCCCGAATCGCCATCGCCTTCGCCAACGGCAATCACAGCCTCCAACTCGGCGGAAGCCTCCACGCCGGCAGGCTGGGTCTCGTTCGGCTCATCATCACCGGTGTCCGGCTCGGTGTTGGCCAGAATATCCTCTTCCGTAGCCTCATCCGAATCCTGCGAATCGTCATCCAACTGCTCGATGGCCTCGACCGCACCACGCTCATCACGCGGCTTCTGCGCAATCACATCAATATGGAAATCGTCATATGCGGGCTTCGACTGCACCCACAAGTGGCTCGGCTCCGGCGGCTCGATCTCGGAATGCTCGCCGCACCCGTGATCGACCGACACCACACGGCCATCATCCGGGCTCCACTTATTCGCGCACACGCCGAACATGAGATTCAGTTCACCCTTCAACGGCACGAAGAACCCGCAGGTGGAGCACAGGTTGCCGTCCGCGGTTTTGGTGGACAGCGCCTTCGGGCCGCGCGGGCCCTCATACCAACGCTTCGCCACCTGGGCACGACCCTTCGGGGATAGCACGTGGCGGCGGGACAGCGCGAATTCCTCAACGATCTCGTCGGTCTGCTGGGCCTGCGCTTCGGCCTTGGCGGCTTCAGCGGTTTCCTCAGTCGCCTCAGTTACAGCAGTTTCCTGAGTTTCAGCGGTTTCCGTAGATTCCGTAGCTTCCGTGGATTCGGCAGACTCGGAGGAATCGGCAGACTCGGCATTCTCAGCGGAATCCTGCGTCTTTTCGGCAACCGGCTCGGCTGATTCGGCCTGCTCAGCCGTTTCAGTCGACTTCTCAGCCTGCTCAGCCGTTTCAGCCGACGTACCGTCTTCGCCCGCAGTCGCACCGGCAACCGGCTCGGTCTTACGGAACCCGCCCTCAAGACGCGGATCGTCAGGATCGGTACCAATGGAATCAGTCGGCGCCAAATCAGTAGGCTCCAACCTATCCTTCCACGGCACCCAAGCGGGCGGCACCAAAGCATCATCCGTGGGCACCAGCGACGACTCATTCACCGTCCACGTGCCCACCTCAGCATCGTGATACAACGTGACCGACCACTGCCATCCCTCGTATCCGCGCACATCCGCAGCCAAGCGGAAATCCGTCACGTTGTCGCCAAGCTCGATGGCATTGACAACATCGCCCACCTGCTCGGGTTCATCGGCCACATCCATGGCCACCGCACGGGCGATATCGCGCGGATCCGGCTGCCCCGGCAGTTCCGCCTGCTCAAACGGCTCATGCGGCATCTGCGGATCAAGAGCTTCTGCAGCTTCGGTCATATATCAGTCCTCAATCAGTCCTGTACGTCGAAATTGTCGGCCACTGCACGCAGCAACGTCGCCAGCTTACGGCTCTCGGCAGGAGCCGGGTAATGGTGGCGACGCAGCGTATTGCCTGCAGAATCCAACATCTTGATAAGGTCTTCGCAAATCGCGGCCATGTCGTCCGGCTTCGGGCGGTTGGCCTTGACCATCGACGGCCCAGACGCGATCAGCTTCACATCCATGGCCTGCGGGCCCCTACGGCCTGCGATCACGGCATATTCCACCTTGGCATTCTTACGCAACGTGGTGGTTCCAGCGGGCAAAGCGGCCGCAGGCAGGAACACATCCTCGCCTTTCTCACTGGCGATGAAGCCGTACCCCTTAGCGGCGTCAAACCAACGAACTCGACCGGTGGGCATTGCGCACTCTCGCTTTCTTAGTCGTAAAAAACATTAACCGATTTATTTTAGCGCAAGTCCCGTATGGATACCAGATGGCTTCGCCCACAGCCGCTCACAGCGCCCACCCCGATCTGGCCACGCCAGGGCCGCTCCCAGCGTGGCCAGATACGGACGGGAACCGGAAACAGCCACGCCAGGGAGGTCATTGGTTGGATACGCGGGTCACTTAATGCCAGCAGAACCAGCCGCACCAACGCCAGCGCCAGCCGCCGCGCCAGCCGAACCCGAACCGCCAACACCGTCGTCAATATGCGCCAACGGCAGCACGATGGTGAAGGTCAGGCCGCCGCCGGGCGTCTCCGTGGCACAGATGAACCCCTGATGCGCCCGCACCACCGACAACGCGATGGCAAGACCCAAACCGGTTCCGCCCTTGGCTCGCGCACGCGAAGGATCCGCTGTATAGAACCGTTCAAACAGCTGCGAGCGCGTTTCCTCAGGAGCTCCCGGCCCGTGGTCTTCGAAGCGCATGACGGCATACGCGGTGCCGGTGGACATGCTTTGCCCCACTTCGGCGGCGTCCAGGAACTGCCGTAGCGATGCGTCGGTAGGTGGCAGTGTGGCCAATGTGTGCTGGTCGATGGAGGCGAGCATGGTGCCCATCGATACGCGTACCGGCGAATCGGATGGCGTGTAGCGGTGCACGTTGCCGATGATGTTCGTTACCACTTGGCGTAGGCGTGAGGCGTCGCCGATCAGGCTGATCGGCTGCATCTGCCCTTCTTCGATTGCGAAGTCGCACGGGTGTTCGCCATCTGCGGGTTTGAGCGTTATGGTGCCGCGCGTGACTTCGCGTTCCGGGTCGAGCGCGTGCAGGTCGTCGGTTGCGTCGGCCACGAGCGAGGTGAGCGATACCTGTTGTGTCATGTCGATGCCGCGGCCTTCGTCCAGGCGGGCGAGCGAGAGCAGGTCTTCGACCAGTACGGTCATGCGCTGGCTGGAGCGTTCGATGTGCGCGATGGATTCGTCGGCGCGTTCCAGGGCGCCTGGCAGATCGCGTTGCATGGTGTATAGCTCCGCATACCCGTGGATTGCGGCGAGTGGTGTGCGCAGCTCGTGGCTCGCGTCGGAGACGAAGCGTTTCATTTTCTCGGTGGTCTGTTCCTGCTCATGGAAGCTGCGTTCGATGCGCGCGAGCATGGTGTTGAGCGAGGTGGACAGTGAACCGACTTCCGTGTTTTCGGGTGCGGGGGGCACGCGCTGGCTGAGGTCGCCTACCGCGATCTGGGCGGCGGTTTTTTCGATGCGTTTGAGCGGGCGTAGCGTGCGGCGGATGATGAGTGCGGAAAGCGAGCCGCCGAGCAGTACGATGGCGATGCCTACGGTGACGCAGTATTGGGTGAGGGTGTTGATGATGTCGATCTGGTCGGATAGCGACAGGCCGATGAACACCACGCCTTTGACGGTTTCGTTGTTTTTCCCGTCAGGTTCGACCCATTTGAATGCGGCTACGCGCCACGGCGATCGGGCCGCCTGCAGCACGTTGCCGCCAGCCGCGAATCGTTCGGCTTTATTGTTCGTGTCACCGCCCGTATCGCCGCTGCCGGAAGCGTTGCCGCCCTCGTTCGGCACGACGTCCACGCCGTTCAGGTCGAATCCGCCGTTCGCATCGTTCGTCACTGTGCGCAGCATCGCACTGGTGGTGAACGGTTTGCCGAACATGTCGTCGGTGATCTGGCTGTTGGCCGGCAGTTTGGGCATGGACACGATGGAGTTGCCGGACAGGCCTGCGACGGACGGCACGAGTGGTGTGCTTACCTTGCCGGTGAATTCGCCGTTTTCCACGTAGCGCACTTGCAGGAAGTAGTTGTTGCCCATGCCGCTGGATTGGCTGTTCGAGCCGCGCAGCATGGTGGTGTTGCTGAGGATCAGCGACCGTTGCGAGATGAGCTGGTTGTCGGTTTTCTGCAGCAGGTAGCTGCTGACCAGCTGGCGGATGGCCGTGGAGATGCCGACGGTGCCGACGATGAGTACGACCAGCGTGCAGGCCACTAGTTTAGTGCTCAGCGAGAAGCGGTCGAATTTGTAGAAGAAGAGTTTGGCGAGTGTGCGATGCTTGGTTTTGAAGGCTTCCGCGCCGGCTGCAGCCGTGGCTTTGGCCTGGTTGGCTTTGGCCTGACCGCGATTGCGGAACCAGGCGAACCGGTTTTTGTGGGCCGGCTGGGCCGGCTGGGCTGGCTGAGTTGACTGGGCTGACTGGGCTGGCGTAGATGCCGCATTGGTGGCGTCACCATCCGAAGCGCCACCGTCAATGGGAGCACTCGGGTTCTCGGTATCCGCGCTTTCGCAGGAGGCCTGCGAATCATGCGGCTCGTTCACGCCATACTGCTCATTCACACCATGCGATTCGTTCGCATCGTTCAGCCTGCTTGGATCGTTTGGATCCCGCTCGAACGGTTCATGCCGAGGGGGTGTCATGAGCGCGGCTCTCGAATCATGTAGCCGATGCCACGCTTGGTTTCAATCAGCGGGGTCACCTTGTGCTTGTCGCCGTTCTCGTCAGTCACCTCAATTCCGTCGACCTTCTTGCGCAAGTACGAGATGTAGCTTTCCACGATCGCGGCGTCTCCGCCCCAGTCGTACTGCCACACATGGTCGAGGATCTGCGCCTTGCTCAGCACACGGCCGGCATTGTCCATCAGGTAGCGCAGCAGCTTGTATTCCGTGGGGCTCAGGTCGATGGTCTGGCCGGAACGGGTTACGTCGTGCGAATCCTCGTTGATCTCCAGATCGCCCACGCGAATGATCGGATCCTCTTCGGTCTGTTCGCGCGTGCGGCGCAGAATGGCACGAATGCGCGCCACGACCTCTTCGAGGCTGAATGGCTTGGTGACGTAATCATCGCCGCCGACGGTCAGGCCCATCACCTTGTCTTGCGTATCGTCGCGGGCGGTGAGGAACAGGACCGGAGCGTTGATACCCTCCTGGCGGATGCGCCGGGTGACGGTGAATCCGTCAATGTCCGGGAGCATGACGTCGAGCACGATGAGATCGGGCTGGACCTTTTCGATGACTTCGATGGCTTCCGAGCCGGAGGCTGCGGTAGAGACTTCGAAATTGGCGAAATGGAGGGACGCAACCAGCAGTTCGCGGATGGACGGTTCGTCGTCGACGACGACAATAGATGCTTCAGTAGGCTTGCTCATAGCCTCCAGCATGACCCGCAAGTCTGTAGGTTTCCTGAATGTCTTCTGAATTTTCATGTATCTGATGCAATTGCCCGCACGCAACGACGCGTGGGCGAATCCGCGGGGCGGACAAACCTGTGACATCCCAACCAATAGCCGTACACGGCCAATACCGATCTTCGACCAATATCAAAAGCCCTGTGCCGGGCCGCGTTTGCGCGGTGGCACAGGGCTTTCTGCTGCTGTGAGTTACTTGATTCCCGGCTTAATCCTCGATCTAGTCCTTATTCTCGTCGTTCTCGCTGTTCTCGTCGCTCGGCCGTTGCGTTCCCGGAATGAACGGGCGGGCGAACATGGACTCGATGTCGTCGGATACGGATTGATCGACGGAACCGTCACCCGGCATAAACGAGTCACCCGCGTGGAACAGCGGCTCGGCGGAAGCGCCCTTCGCGCCGCCCTTGTCACCTTTGCCGCCCTTACCGAACAGGTGGAAGCCGGAATGCTTCTTCGGCTCGCTCTCGTCGCCTGCCGGAGTCTCCACAGGCTGAGTCTCAGTGCGCTCAGCGGCACCGGCTTCAGGCGTCGCCTCGGGGAATTCCATACGCTGCGCAACCGGTTGCCCGGTCGGCTCAACCGGCTCAGTCGACTCAGCCGGCCCGGTCAACTCGGTTGGCCCAGCCATCTCAGACTGTTCGACTTGATTGCTTACCGGCATGAATTTGGCGGAATCGTCTGCAGGCGCATCAGCCGAAACCATTGCAGGCTCCGCCGCACCCTCCGTTACGTTTGCCGCCTCGATACCGTCCTTATCGGCGTCAGACTTAGCCACAGACTTAGCCACGTCGGCAGATTCCACACTCTCATCACTCCGCTTGCCGCGCCTGCCCCGGCCATGCTCCTCGCCACGCCTGCCACGGGAACGGCTCGCCGATTCAGCGGCATGACCCACCGCATGCCCCCTACGGTTCGCCCTGGTGCGCTTGCCCGCCGCGGCACGCGCCGCATCCAGCTCGGCCTCCTTGCGCCTGCGACGGTTGCGCAGCACAACAAACACAATCGTGCCCACGATCAGCACCACCACCACGCACATCAGCACGATCACGGCGATCTTCGACAGCGACCCCGACGTGGAGGTTTTCTTCAACAGCATGATCTGATCCATCATGGCAATCGCCGCACCGGACCAATCCTGCGCGCCGCTTTTCGCCAGCTTGTCGGTGGCGGCCTCGCTCAACGCATCCATGGTCTTCGAATTGCGCAGCCAATCCTCCGAATTCCCGGAGGCGACCACCACCAGTTTGCCGTCGCCGGAAGCCACCGCCAGCAGCACCGTGTTCGGCTTCGGGCTCAACGATTCAAGCACGCCGCTCGCCCATTTCGTAGGGTTCACCTCGGTACCGAAGCTCTCCACATACAGCAGACGGACCGTGACGCCGGACTGCTGCTTGGTCTCCTTGATCTTGTCGGTGACCGCGGAAACATTCGAACCAAGCAGATTCTGCGGGTCGGTGATGTTCTCCGTAAGCGTCCCCTCGCCCTCGGCGAAGGCGCACGGCGTTATCCACAATGCGCACATGAGCGCTATAACCAAGCAGATAAGCCATTTTGCCGCCTGAGACACGCCGATACGGGAGGTTCCGACCACAGCACCTGATTGTTCGTCATTCAACGCTTCGAATGTCATACACTCCACCATACCGACCGGTTCGGCTAAACGTCGACCGACTCGGCCATAACTCCACAATGCAAGCCAGATTAGGCCAGAACAGACAAAACCAATATCATTGACATATAAGGAGACAATGATGCCTCAGTACCAAGTGGATTCCGAACAGATCCAATCCTCCAGCGCGGCCGTGCAGGCCTCGGTGAGCCAGATCAGGCAGGCGGTGGCCGGCATGTATTCCAATCTCAACACCCTGCAAGGCGTGTGGCGGGGATCGGCGGCGACGCAATTCAGCGCGGTCGCGGCGCAATGGCGTACCGCGCAACAGCAGATGGAGGCATCGCTCGAATCGATCCAACGAGCGCTGACGCAGGCCTCCACGGTGTATGCCGAGGCGGAAACCGCCGCCTCGCGCCTGTTCGCGCAGTAATAACTGCGACAACCGCGACATACGGGCACAATGCTGCGGGCTTAGTGACAAATTCTGCGGCGGAAATACCAATTGCTGTGACTGGTGTGACAAAAAACGTTACGCCAGTCACAGCGATCGTAACAAACCCCGCAGTAATCACGACGGCGGGCAAACGTTGGCGAGCACTGGCATCAGAGGCGCCGCCAGGTCCGACACGGTGAGGGTCTCATGCGGAGCAGGATCGTCACAAATCCCGCAGTAATCGCGACGGCGGGCAAAACAGGCAACAAAAAACGGGGCTTCTCCGTGCGCAATGCACTGGAGAAGCCCCGAATCGTAAGCTCATCGTTAGCTTATGAGCATGTCAGTTCCGCTTCAGGCGGCCTGACCTCGATCCATATGCTGGGTGTTATGCCCTAACGGTTGGATCAGTAGCCCATGTCGGCGCCCTGAGCCGGAGCGGCTGCCGGCGGTTCCGGCTTGTTGGCCACAACGGCTTCGGTGGTGAGGAACAGGCCGGCAATGGAGGCGGCGTTCTGCAGGGCGGAACGGGTCACCTTCACCGGGTCGGTCACGCCAGCGGCCATCAGGTCTTCGTACTCGTCGGTTGCGGCGTTGAAGCCCTGGCCGTCAGGCAGCTCACGGACCTTGCTGAACACGACATCGCCGGACACACCGGAGTTCTCAGCGATCTGCTTGATCGGAGCTTCGATGGCGCGGAACACGATGGCGGCACCGGTTGCCTCTTCGCCGGTCAGGGAGGTCACAGCCTCATCCTTCTCGGCCTTGGCGGCAGCCTGAACCAGAGCCACACCGCCACCAGGCAGCAGGCCTTCCTCAATGGCGGCCTTGGCGTTGCGCACGGCGTCTTCGATGCGGTGCTTGCGTTCCTTGGCCTCGACCTCGGTGGCAGCGCCAACCTTGATCACGGCAACGCCACCGGCCAGCTTGGCCAGGCGTTCCTGCAGCTTCTCGCGGTCGTAATCGGAATCGGTGTTCTCGATCTCGGCGCGGATCTGAGCCACGCGGGCGGCGACATCCTCGGAGGTGCCAGCGCCGGACACGATGGTGGTCTCGTCCTTGGAGACGATGACCTTCTTGGCGGAGCCCAGCACGGACATGTCGACGGAGTCGAGCTTGAGGCCCAGCTCCTCGGACACGACCTGAGCGCCGGTCAGGATGGCCATATCCTGCAGCATGGCCTTGCGGCGGTCGCCAAAGCCCGGGGCCTTGACGGCGCAGGACTTGAAGGTGCCACGGATGTTGTTCAGGATCAGGGTCGGCAGCGCTTCGCCGTCAACGTCTTCGGCGATGATCAGCAGCGGCTTGCCGGTCTTCATCACCATTTCGGCGATGTGGACCACGTCCTGCTGGGAGGACAGCTTGCTGGAGGTCAGCAGGATGTACGGGTCTTCGAGCACTGCGGTCTGATCTTCGGCGTTGGTGACGAAGTACGGGGCGATGTAGCCCTTGTCGAAGCGCATGCCCTCGGTGAAGTCCAGATCCAGGCCGAAGCGGTTGTTGTCCTCAACGGTCACGACGCCGTCCTGGCCAACCTTGTCCAGGGCTTCGGCGATCTTCTCGCCAACCTCGGGATCGGCGGCGGAAATCGTTGCGGTGGCAGCGATCTGATCCTTGGTCTCGACGTCCTTGGCGGCTGCGACGAGTTCCTTGACGATGGCGTCGGCGGCCTTTTCAATGCCGCGGCGCAGCGCAATCGGGTTGGAGCCGGCGACCACGTTCTTCAGGCCTTCGTGCACGAGGGACTGAGCCAGCACGGTTGCGGTGGTGGTGCCGTCGCCTGCAACGTCATCGGTCTTCTTGGCGACTTCCTTGACCAGCTCGGCGCCGATGCGCTCGTACGGATCATCCAGATCGATTTCCTTGGCGATGGAAACACCATCGTTGGTGATGGTCGGAGCGCCGTAGGTCTTGTCGAGCACGACGTTGCGGCCCTTCGGACCCAGCGTCACCTTAACGGTGTTGGCCAGCTTATCGAGGCCCTGCAGCATTCCCTGACGAGCTTCCTCGTCATACGCAATGATCTTTGCCATGGTGTGTTTGTCCTCCAAATGGCTCAATATTCCAGTTTTCCACTGCATGGCACGATTCGTGACCCGGCCGTCAGCTGCCTGTTATCACTCTCGCACCTTGAGTGCTAACTGCGAGATTAGCACTCAAGGTGCGAGAGTGCCAACATGAATCCGCGATTGCGCTCTAGGCGAGACACGGGATTGCGGCGTGTGGCATCGCATCGCCATGTTCACGGCCCGCTTCCAGCCAGCCTTCGGCCGCTTCCGCCCCCCGACTGCAATCCGACTACAGCCTGACTACAGTCCGACTACGCATTGGGGCCCGCAGCCGAAAATCCGGCCACGAGCCCCATCACAGCGCATATGCGCCTCCGTCAGTTCAGCAGAATAACCACGATCGAAGCGCCAAGACCGGAGGTCTGCTGCACGTTGGAAATGCCCAACGCGTTCGCGACATCCTCGGCCGTGGCCTTGTCCGCATCGTTCTGATACCACACGACGGTGGCGTCAGGCAGCGTGCCGGACGGGTTCGCCGCGGCCACGTTCGCATACCCGGCCTGGTTCAGCACGCTCTGCTTGGTGGCGGCATAGCCGCTGATACCGGTGCCGTTGATCACACGCACCGACAGGGAACGGTCCACCTGGGCGGCCTGCTCCTGCTGCTGCTTGGCGGCCTCCTCTTCCTGCTGTTTCTTGGCGGCCTCCTCCTCTTGCTGTTTCTTGGCCGCCTCCTCCTGCTGCTTCTTTTCGGCGGCCTTCTTCGCCGCGGCCTTCTTTTCGGCGGCCTTCTTCTTGGCGGTGGTGGTGGAGGTCTTGCTGGAGGTCTGCGAGGATGCCGGCGACCACGGCCAATGCACCTTGTTGAACTCGCCGGAAAGCACGCCCCAAGCCAGGAAACCGCACAACGCCGCCACTACCACAACAACAACGAACGGCGTATAGCGTGCGGCGGCCGAACGCCTGCCGCGATGCACACCGGCGGGGCCCTTCGGCGGATTGTCGAACTCGTCCATCGCGTAAGACTCGATGCCGTTTCCACCTGTGCTCGTCATAACCGTCTTTCCTTCCGTTTCACAATTCAACCCCGAGTGTAACGGCACCGCCACCCACGCATGCAGGCCGCGTCACAGCATGCACTGTATATGCACGTATGCAGACGTATGCGCACGAAAACATTGCGACGAACACCACGAGCCGCCAAGCCAGGCAGGGGCGGGCGCAAGCATGCGAGGGCGGGCAAGCACACGTGCAGGTACAGTAAGCGGTATGAGCGAGATCAAACCGTTGCGTGATTTAGTGGAGGCCGGCTGGGCGAACGCCCTGGCCGACGTGGAACCGCAGGTGCACCGCATAGGCCAGTTCCTGCGCGAAGAGACCCGCGAAGGGCACCCCTGGCTGCCGGCAAGCCGCAATATTCTGCGCGCCTTCACCATCCCCTTCGATTCGATCCGCGTGCTGATCGTAGGCCAGGACCCCTACCCCACACCCGGCCACCCGGTCGGCCTGAGCTTCTGCGTGGCGCCCGACGTGAACCCGCTGCCGCGCAGCCTGGTCAATATCTATAAGGAGCTGACCGACGATCTTGGCGTGCCGATGCCCAGCAACGGCGACCTGACCCCGTGGACCAGGCGTGGCGTGCTGCTGCTGAACAGATGCCTGACCGTGGGCGTGGGCCGGCCGAACAGCCACCAGGGCAAGGGCTGGGAGGAAGTGACCGAGGCGGCCATCCGCGCGTTGAACGCCCGCGTGGACGAACACGGCAATCCCAAGCCGCTGGTCGCCATCCTGTGGGGTCGCAACGCGCAAAGCCTGGAGCCGCTGCTGACCAACGCGTTCATCATCAAATCGCCGCACCCTTCGCCGCTGTCCGCATCGCGCGGGTTCTTCGGGTCGAAGCCGTTCTCGCGTGCGAACGAGGCGCTGACCCGCATGGGTGCCGAACCGATCGACTGGCAACTGCCGTAACGCCATACGCCATCACACGCCTCATACGTCGGCATACCTCGCCTTGGGCATGCACCGCCCGGCATGAGCCAGCATGCGTCTTTCGCCGCACAGCCAAGCGTCACCGCGCTTGGCTACCATGGGGCGCATGGCTATTTTCCCTCCGAAACCGCAGATGCCCGCACAGCCTGCCCCGGCACGGACCATGCCCACGCCTGCCGCAGCACCAACATTGGCCGCAGACGACGTCAAGCAGGCGAAAGCCCTGGCGGATCGCATCCGCGCACGCTTCTCGCAGACCCTGATCGGTCAGGAGCATCTGCGCGAATCCCTTATTCTTACCATGGTGGCCGGCGGCCACATTCTGATCGAATCCGTGCCCGGCCTGGCCAAAACCACCGCCGCGCAGACCCTGGCAACCTCGGTGTCCGGCACATTCAAACGCATCCAATGCACGCCCGACCTCATGCCGTCCGATATCGTGGGCACGCAGGTCTTCGACTTCGCCACGCAGAAATTCACCACGCAGGTCGGCCCGATCCACGCCAACTTCGTGCTGCTGGACGAAATCAACCGTTCCAACGCCAAAACCCAATCCGCCATGCTTGAAGCCATGGCCGAAGGCGCCAGCACCATCGGCGGCGAGCGCATCGCCCTGCCCAAGCCGTTCATGGTGGTCGCCACGCAGAACCCCATCGAGGAGGAAGGCACGTTCGCGCTGCCCGAGGCGCAGATGGACCGTTTCATGATGAAGGCGATCATGAACTACCCCACCGCCGATGAGGAGAAGCGCATGCTGGCGCTGATCACCCGCCGTGGCTCCGACATGCTCGACCCGCTGCAGTTGCAGGGCGACCGCCTGTCGATCCGTGACGTGGAGTTTTTGCGTGCGGCCGCCAAGCGCGTGTACGTGTCGGACGCGATCATGCAGTATGCGGTCGATATTGCGGCGACATCACGCGGCGCAGGCTCGCACCCGGTGCAGGGCTTGGGTTCCCTGGTGCGTTTGGGCGCTTCGCCGAGAGCGTCGATCGCGCTGGTGCGTATCGGCCAGGCGAACGCGCTGCTCAAGGGCCGCGAATATGTGATTCCGGAGGATGTGAAGTCCGTGGTGGCCGACGTGCTGCGCCACCGCCTGGTGCTGACGTTCGAAGCGCTGGCCGACGGCGTGACCGCCGATCAGGTGATCGACCGCATCGTGCAGGCGGTTCCTGTTCCGTGATCCGCGCGATGAATGCCGGCATGGCTGAAGCCCAGCCGCTGCCAGCCGTTTCGCACGACCCGATCAGAGCCAAGATCGAGGCCATGGGCAATCGTCTGAATCTGCCGACTGTGGCCAAGGCATTGGGCGTTATCGAAGGCGAACATTCGTCACGGCGGCCGGGCGGCTCGGACGAGCTGATGGAGGTCCGTGCCTACGAGGCGGGCGACGAGGCGCGACTGATCGAATGGAAGACGAGCGCGCGCCAAGGGCGGCCTATGGTGATCCGGCGCGAACGGCTGGTCACGTCACGCGTATGGCTGCTGCTTGACGTGGGCCGTGAAATGACGGCCTCATGCGAGTCGGGCGAAATGGCATACCAGATCGCCGCGAATGCGCTGCGTATGTTCGCCGCGCTGTCGCTACGCCGTTCCGACGAGATCTCACTGGTGTTCGGCGACGCCGCAAGCATTACGCGCGTGCCGTTCAACGGTGATTTCTGCCAGTTCGAACGCACGCTGGACAGTGCGCTGGAACGCAAGTGGGAGCATACGCGCAATATCGACGCCCTGCTCACGTATGCACGGCGCATCAAGGATCGCAACGCGCTGATCGTGCTGGCAACCGACGAGCATGCACTGACCAAGGAGCATCTTCAGGAGATCCACCGCATTACGCGCACCCACCCGCTGACGCTGATCGACGTGGCCACGGCGAACCCGTTCGCCGCCGCTGCAGGCGCAACCGTCACCGACGCGCTGTCGGGGCGCCGACTGCCGGCCTTCCTGCGGGACAAGCGTGCCGCAGCGGAGGTGAACACGCACCGCGAATACATGGCCGCGGCCCTGGAACGCGAGCTTTCGCACATGGGGGGTCATATGATTCACGCCGGTTCCAGCGAAGCCGTGTTCAACGATTTCATACGATTGGTGTCGCGTGCGCTGGCGAAGGATACCCGCAATCTGGTTGCGCCTGCGACAGGACTGGGAGGCGACAGCCGATGAGCATCCATATGATCGCCTCCGCACTCGCACCGCATTCCCCGATAAGCGTTCTGGCCGTGGACACCAACGATTTGCAGCCGGTCGGCCAGCTTGACATCGCCACGCCGCTGATTGTTGCCGCGGCGCTCGCCGCAGTGCTCGCCATAGCGCTTGTCGCAGGCGCGGTCCTGTTGTCGCGCCCACGCCGCAATCGCGACAAGCCGCAGCCGCGCGGCGCCCATCTGGACGATACCGTCAAAACCTCATGGCACAGGCGCATCGACGACGTGGTACGCCGCTACCATGCCGAGCAGATCGACCGCGAAACCGCGTTCATTGAACTGGCGGCGATCTGCCGTGGCATCGCATCCGCGCACACCGGCCGCGACCTGCACGCGCATACGCTTACCGATATTCGCCGTGAGCCCCGCAATCCTTCGACCCGCACCGGGTTGGATACGCTGCGCATGACCATCGCGGCGCTGTACCCGCCGGAATTCGCGGATTCCGCAGTGGACACGCACGCTCGTGAGGTGAGCGTCGACGATGCCGCCGGCTGGGCTTCAACCCTGGTGGAAAGGTGGGGACGCTGATGCAGCTTTCCTGGCAAAGCCCTTGGGCAGCGCTGGTCGGGGCGATGGTCGCGCTGGCGATTATCGTCCTGTCCATCGCGTTCGCCCGCAAACACAGTGCCGAGAACATTGTTCGCGTGTTCTCGATGGACGACGATCTGGCCACCGAACGCGCTTCGCAGCTGCTACGCCAATGGCGTCTGCTGAACCGTGCTGCCGCGGCGCTGATGGCAGCGGCGCTTCTTCTCACCTTCGCGCTGATCGCCCGCCCGGCGACCGTCGATCAGGGTGAGGAACGTGCCAGCAGCCGCGATATCGTGCTCTGCCTCGACGTTTCCGGCTCCACCCTGCCGTACGACCGCGAGGTCATCGACACGTACCGCGATCTCGTCTCACATTTCCAAGGCGAGCGCATCGGCATGAGCATCTTCAACTCCACGTCGCGCACCGTGTTCCCCCTGACGGATGACTACGAGCTGGTCAGCCACCAGTTGGAGCTTGCCAGCAAGGCGCTCAGCGGCGTGCAGTCGCAGGACGACATCGACAAGATGAGCGACGAGGACTACCAGCGCATCTCCGACTGGCTTGAAGGCACGCAGAACCGCAAGGACGCCACCTCGCTGATCGGCGACGGCGTGGTCTCCTGCGCGGCCATGCTGCCGGGCTTCACCTACGGTTCGGCTTCCACGGCAGGCAGCACCGAACGCAGCCGCGCGGCATCCATCGTGCTCGCCACCGACAATGTGGTCTCCGGCACGCCCGTGTACACCCTCAATCAGGCGCTCAGCCTGACGTCGAAGGCGAATATCACCGTGGATGGTCTGTTCTCCGGGCCTGAAGCGAGCGAGAAGGAAAGCACCACCACGGATATGCGCAAGCTCATCGAAGCGCATCACGGCACGTTCCTCACCCAGTCGAACGGCACCAGCGTCAACGAGCTCGTGCGCGACATCAACACGCGCCGCAACAAGGAAAGCCAAGCCTCGTCCAAGGCGTCGATGGTGGACGATCCGGCATGGTGGGTGCTGGCATTGGCTGTAATCGTTACCATATGGCTGCTGCTCGTCTGGAGGTTGAAGCGATGAGCACATTCACCTTCTCTCCCCTGCTGGGCTGGCCGGTCGGCGGCACCATCGCGCTGGTGATGCTGGCGCTGGCGATTGTGGAGGTCGTACGCCACACGTTCGGCGACGCGGGCGACGAGACGATGCTCTCATGCGTACGCCGCATGCTGATCTGCCTGACGGTGGGCGCGATGGCGCTGGGGCCGAGCATGACGGTATCGACCACCAGCCGTGCGGTGAACAACACGGACGTGGTGATGGCCGTGGACGTGACCGGTTCGATGGCCGTCAAGGACGCAACATACGGTTCGGACGAGCTGACCACGCGCCTGAATGCGGCCAAGCAGGCCGTGGACGACGTGACGAAGGCATATGCGGATTCCAGCTTCGCCGCAGTACGCTTCGGCGCATCCGGCACGCTCGACGTTCCGCTCACGCCAGACGCGGCGGCGATCCGCAATTGGGCGACCACGCTCGCCCCCGAAGCGACCGGCGTATCGTCCGGATCCTCGCTGGACGCGCCGCTCGACCAGCTCATCACCACGCTCAA
The DNA here is from genome assembly GCF_001025155.1 of Bifidobacterium angulatum DSM 20098 = JCM 7096. NCBI lineage: Bacteria > Bacillati > Actinomycetota > Actinomycetes > Bifidobacteriales > Bifidobacteriaceae > Bifidobacterium > Bifidobacterium angulatum. Next base: position 1,842,679 of record NZ_AP012322.1, read on the forward strand.
CGACATACGCACCACGCACCCCGACGACGCGATCGTACTGTACCTGATCACGGACGGCGAGCAGACCTCGGCGCAATCCAGGCGCACCTTCTCCACGCTGCGCCACTACATCAACGACGCGATCGTGGTGGGCGTAGGCTCCACAGCAGGCGGCAGGATCCCACTGATCAAGGATGGCGCATCATCCGACTCATCCGAATCCGACAAATCCTCCGAATCCTCCGAATCCTCTGAATCCGGTTCCGCTGAATCCAAGAATTCCAACGCACAACAGTGGGTCACCGACCCCGACACCGGCCAGCCGGGAATCTCGAAAATGGACGAAACCACACTGAAGAACCTGGCCGACGAGCTGGGCGGCAGCATGGTGACCACATCCGCACAAAACACCATGGCGAACGGCCGATCCGCCGAAGCATCAAAGAAGTGGAGCGTGGGCGCAACCGCCAAACAACGCACCCGAACCAACCCCGTAGTATGGCCGCTGGCCGCCATAGCGCTCATACTCATCGCCTGGGAAATGGGCTCAACCATCGCAATGTCGAGGAGACTGCTATGAGACGCAACACCACAGCCCACACACAGGCCGGCACCACCAGCGCCAACAACACCACCGGCACCAGCAACGCCATAGTCGGATCGGCAGTATCCCTCGAATCACATGCGCCCACAGTCCAAGCGCGCGCATCGCTCGCCATACGCATCGTAATGATCGCAATCGCCGTCATAGCGCTCGCATTCGCCGTACTCACCGGCCTGAACATATCGGCCTCCGCGCGATTCAACCAGGCGACAGCCTCGCTCAACAGCAACCTCAAGCAGGCCGCACGCAGCGATGCCGACCTCGACGCCCTGAACGCCAGCCAGCAGCAGACCGATGCCCAATTCGAAGACGCCGCACGACTCAACCTCGCGCTGCTACCGCAACTACGCGAGGCGATCAGCGCCAACGCGGCAGTCTCATTCAAACTCACCCAACGCATCAAGCAGGAGCTCGCCGCTCAGCAAGGCGGCAACTCCGCAAACTCCGGTTCCGACACCAACGGCGTCGAGGGCGGCAACGGCACCAAGGATTCCACAGCCAACGACACCAGCGGCCTGACCGACGAACAGAAAAAGCAGGTGGAGGAACTGCTCAAAGCGAACCAGCAATCCACCGACACCAACCCCTCAACAAACACGCAGACCGACAAAGGCAACAAGAAACAGCAGACCGCCAAACCCTGGTGACCGGTGGCGCGGCGAGGCAGCGAACAGTGGCACCGAGTCGCGGCTCATGCGGGTACCGCGGGGTTTGCGACAACCAATGCAGTGTTAATGACAGTTACTGCGGGGTTTGCGACATATGCTGTGACTGGAGTGACATATTCTGTCACTCCAGTCACAGCATGTGTCACCAGTACCGCAGAAAAACGCCACAGCTGACTGAACACAACGGCACACGACCAGCACCTTGTGACGAACCTGTGACGAAACCCGAAGGCTCCGACCACACACCCCCATCCAGCTGGACAACACACCAACGCCTCCCGTTCAATGAACGCATGAGCATCACATCACTTTCCGGCCACCACACAACATCGCTCCTCGCCACCACACAGGCAACGGCAGCCACCACCTGCCCATGCCTCAACATCGCAGCACAAGGGCACGAGCGCATCATCACACTCGCCGCCAGCAGCGCGTCCATCCACGGATCGATACGCGAAACCCTAGCCACGGCACACAGCATCGATTGGACAGGCAAAGCAGCCGACCATTATCGAGACCGCCTGCTCACCATACGCAATTCGCTGAGCACACACGATGACGAAGCACGCTCCACCGCCCAAATCGCGCACATCGCACACGTCTCCACACCGCAAGGAGGCGCATGATGGGATGGCAGGTCACGTCATACATATACGGCGGGCACCAACTAGCACCAGCCACACAAGAGGACTACCGCCGCGTGGCCACAGCACTGGACGATGCCGGCGGCAAACTCATCGCGCACGGCATCGCCTGGCGGCAAGCAGCAATGGACCTCGCCCGCGACCGCACCAGCGTGCCACTCTGCCCAGTATTATCAGGCAACATCACAGTTCCCATAGCCACACCATTATCAAACACCATTACCAGCTGCATCGCCGCCTCCTCCACTCCAGCCTCCCCCACCTCCACGATGGCGCTCGCCGGCGCAAGCAGCATGGGCGGCACCAGAGTAGGCGTAGCGCCCACGGCCGCACACGGCACGCTCCCTTACGAACGTCTTATCTCGCTGTGCACCGAAAATGCCAGGCATTGCGATGCCGACGGTTCGAAGCTGCGCAGCATGGCCGATCTGCTGGTTCGCGCGCACAGTCTGTACAGCGAAGCCGATTGGAAAGCCCGTCAGGCGTTCAACGAAACCGGCCAAGCCGTGACCAAGGCGGCTCCCGGCTGGGTATCGCTGGGCATGTTCGGATTGATTCTTGGCGGACTGGGCGCAAGCTGGATCAATGATGGCAAGCCGAAACCATCGGCGGCATCCTGGGTGACTGCGCCGTTTCAAGAGGCCTATCTTTCCGGAATCGGCTCGCTGATCGCCGGCTCGTCGCTCATCGAGGGCCTGTTCTCCACGGATGAGGTGAACCAGTCGGCGGGGAAGATCAGCAAGTATTCCGCCCCTGCAAAAGATCTTGCGCAGGGCAATACCCTGACCGTTCGCCGCGTGCGTTCAACCGTGGACATGGTCGGCCCGAGCACCTCCGTGGCGGAATCGTTGGAGCATCTGCGCAGGCTCGGCGAAGACAAATACAAGCTGGGGTCAGGACTGCAATACGCCACCATCGCCGTACAACGCTACGAACGCGAGGATGGCACGAACGCCTGGCTGGTAACTATTCCCGGCACGGATGGGCATGCCGATTCACCATTCGGATGGGAGCAGAACATCGAGCTGATGAGCGACGATGCCGAGCAGCGGAAACAGGCGGACAGCGCGCGCATGGTGGTGGAGGCGATGCGCAAGGCGGGTATTCAGCCCGATGATTCCGTAGCGCTGATCGGACACTCGCAGGGAGGCATCGTGGCGGCGCAGATCGCCGCCGACCGGGCCGACGAGTTCAACATCCGGCATGTGGTGACGGCAGGCTCCCCGGTGGCGAATCATCCGATTCCCGAAAAGACATGGGTGACCAGCATCGAAATGAACGACGAGCTGGTGGCCGCGTTGGACGGCGCGCAAAATCCGCAGACGGAACACTGGCTGACCGTTCGCGGCACGGTAACGCCCAGCGCACCGCAAATGGTGGAGGATGGCGTGATCATTCCTTCGCCGAACCCATATGCCGCCGCACAGGTGCCGAACGCCTCGGAAGGGCAGGAGCTCAGCCATTGGCTGAGATATCATCAGGCCGCATACCAGAACGCCAGCGACTTGGGCTCACCCGCAGTGGCCAAGCACGAGCAGCATTTCGCGGGCGTGATCGACGGCAATCTGCGTGAAACCCTGTACTACGAGGGGCGCATGACACGTTGATCCCTTCTTCTCCCATGCGCCAACGTACCGGTACACATTCGTACACAACGGTACACATTACGTCAGCGCATTTCAGCAAAACCGGTAAGCCTTTCGCCAAGCATCTGGCGAACCGGCGCCCGAAGCCATGCCCGCCGTCGCATACCTCAAGACGGTCGAATCCGAACCAGGGCAGACGACAATCCAGATGAGATGAGCCAGATGAACTTGGGTCCCACTCGTTTGCGACGGTTTGTATACTGGCGGGCATGGCGCATATTCTTCTGGGAGTCACGGGATCGATCGCAGCGTTCAAGGCATGCCATCTGGCATCCGACTGGACCAAAGCAGGTCACAAGGTGCGTGTGATTGAGACAGTGGCGGCGGAACAGTTCGTCACCCCACTCACCTTCGCCTCGCTAACGCACACACAGACGCGGACCGCCATGTTCCCGAACGTCACAGCCGCCGCCATCCAAGGCGATGTGACCAGCAACCCCACCGTTCCCGCCTCCATCAACCACATCGCGGATGCCGCCTGGGCGGACGCGTTGGTCATCGCGCCGGCCAGCGCCGACATCATCGCCCGCATCGCCGCGGGGCTGGCGGACGATACGCTCACCTCCACGATTCTCGCCTATTCCGGCAGTGTCAAGGTGCTCTGCCCGGCTATGAATGTGCACATGTTCGAGAATCCGGCAACCCAACGCAATCTGCGCATATGCAAGGAGCTTGGCTGGACGATTGTGGAGCCTGGGTCCGGCAATCTGGCGTGCGGCGATACCGGCAAAGGGCGTATGGAGGAACCAGCCGTGATCGAGCAGGCGGTAGACGAGCTGCTGGGCGAAACCACGCAGGTGCCAGGCCAGAACTCCCCCGCCAGCAACGCAAACACCGCAGACAACACAGGCGACACTGTAGACAACGCAAACAGCACGGGCAACCATTCCCGGCCTCTCCACGGTCTGCATGTGCTGGTCACGGCCGGACCGACCCAGGAGCCGCTGGATCCGGTGCGTTTCCTGACCAATCATTCCACCGGCAAGATGGGATACGGCTTCGCGCATGAGGCGGCGGCCCTGGGCGCAACCGTCACGTTGATCAGCGGCCCGGTCAGTCTGCCCGAGCCTGCCGAACCGAATATCACAACCATTCATGTGACCACCGCACGGCAGATGTTCGAGGCGGTGCAGCAAGCTTACGAAACTGCCGATATTATCGTGATGACCGCGGCGGTCGGCGATTTCCGCGTCAGCGAGGTGGCCGGCGAGAAAATCAAGAAGGCCGGACGTTCCAGCATCCAGATCGAACTGGTAGCCAACCCGGATATTCTTGCCTGGGTCGGCGCCCACAAGCGCACCGACGGATCGCAAGTGCTGTGCGGGTTCGCCATGGAAACGCAGAACCTTATCGAGAACGCTGCAAAAAAGCTTGCCGACAAGCATTGCGACATGCTGGTGGCGAACAATCTGCGCGACGCCGGCGCCGGTTTCGGCACGGACACGAATGTGGTGACCGTGCTCACCCCCGCCTGCGGCGATACCTCAACCGATCAGGCGCCGCAACAGCCGAATGTCGAAAAGTGGCGGAAAATGGGCAAAACCGATCTGGCCCGCCAGTTGCTGCTCCGTCTTGCCTCGCTGCGCGCAACCGCCTGAATCGCCACCGCACTATCGCCACCGTACTCCGGAAGAGGCGTACACTCTCAGTAGTGAACAACGCAACGTGGCGTACAGCCGCGCGGCAACCGAACCAAGGGAGAACACTGCCATGCTGATGGCCGTAGATATCGGAAACACCAACATCGTCATCGGCTTTCTGGAGGGCGAGCGCATCGTCGGCTCCTACCGCATCACCACCAAGGCCTTGCACACGTCGGACGAATATACGGTGATGATCTCGCAGTTCCTGCAGATCAGCGGGTATACGCGGCGTGATGTGGAGGATGTGATCGTCTGCTCGGTAGTGCCGAAGGTCATGCATTCCTTCCGCGCCTCGATCATCAAGTTCCTTGGTTTCGAGCCGATGGTCGTGGGCCCGGGCATCAAAACCGGCATCAACATCCATATGGATGATCCCAAGACCATGGGCGCCGATTGCCTGACCGATTGCGTCGGCGCGTACTACACGTATGGGGGCCCGGTGCTGGTGGCCGATTTCGGCACGGCGACCACGTTCAATTACGTCGACGGCAAGGGCACGATCCGTGCCGGCTATATCACCACGGGTATTCGTGCCGGTGCGGAAGCGCTGTGGGGGCAGACCGCGCAGCTGCCTGAGGTGGAGATCGTGCGCCCGAAGTCGATTCTTGCCACGAACACACGTTCCGCCATGCAGGCCGGCCTGTATTACACGTTCCTTGGCGGCATCGAGCGTACCGTGCAACAGTTCCGTGAGGAGATCGGCGAACCGTTCAAGGTGGTTACGACCGGTGGCTTGGGTCGGATTTTCAAGGATGATACCGATGTGATCGACGTGTACGATCCGGATCTGATTTTCAAGGGCATGGCGCTGATTTACAAGCGCAACGTGCGGTGAGCGCACTGTGGCGCAGCAGGCGCTATGCAGCGAGCGTCGCTTGCCGGTTCACTGCACGGTAAAGCCCTGATTCGTACCGTATTCCTTGATGTCTTTCTCCCACAGGGCTATGCCCTGTTTCAACGTGACTTTATCGGTCGGCTTATCGAATGGCTTCAGGGGCTTGCCGTCATCGTCAAGCAGCCCTTCCTTCACGGCTTTCTGCCGTTTCACATAAGACTGCCACGAGTTCGCCCACCGGTATGCTGTGCCCACGGTCGCGCTGAAATCGCTACGCGCATACACTTCGAACGGCAGGTATTGGTAGCCGGTCGTCACGTTTTTCGCGGCTTGAGCCAGTACGCGGTTGAACTGTTGCCCGCCGAAATAGGGGATGTCGAGTCCACGCGAGTCTTTGATGGTGGTACGGCTGAGGAATTCGGGGCTGGTCAATGTGGGCAGGTCGGCGGGGAATGCGCCGCCGTCCACGCGGGCGCTGATGCCTTCGGCGTTATGCGCCACGAATTCGGCGAAACGGTATGCTGCGTCCGGTTTGCGTGTGGATTGCAGCACGCATATCGCGGAACCGCCGTTTTCCGCAGTCACTTGTTTGCCGTCAGCGGTCGGCATCTGCGCTACGCGCCACAGGCCTGCGCTGCCGGGAACATCGGATTGCAGCAGCGAGGTCATCCACGCTCCGGAGAACACGGACGCGATCGTGCCCCTACCGAGCCCGCGTTTCCAGCCGTCCGACCATGTGACGTTTCGGGTGTCGATGAGGTCTTCGTTGATCATTTTCTGCCAGAACGCGGTGAATTTCCTTACGCCTTTGTCTCCGGTGAGGTTGACGGTTACGTTCTTGCCGTCTTGGCTGGTGGCGAATGGCTTGCCGCCCGCGAGCCAGATCATGGCGTCATAGAAGCTGGCGTCGCCGGAGTCGGCGGTGATGTAGGCGCCGGTGGCTTTGATCTTTTTGGCGGCCTTGTAATAGTCGTCCCATGTTCTGATTTTGGTGGCGTCCACGCCGGCGTCATTGAACACGGTTTTGTTGTAGAAGAAGGCCATGGGGCCGGAATCCATGGGCAGGCCGTATACATTGTCGGCCAGGTGCACGGACGCCCAGGTGCCGGGCGTGTAGAAGCTGCCGAAGTCGGAGCCTACCCTGCCGGTCAGGTCGAGTAGCTGGCTTGATACCGCGTATTGACGCAGGGCGTGGTATTCGATCTGCGCCACGTCCGGCATGTTGTAACCGTCCTGGATGGCGGTGTTCAGGTTGTCGTACCCGGAGATGCTGGTCAGGTCGACCGCAATGTCCGGGTTTTCGGATTCGAATCGTTGCACGACCGTTTCCATGCTTGGTTCCCAGCTCCATACGGAGATGTGCGTGCGGGTGTCGGCGGACTGCCCGCATGCCGCAAGGCCCGCGATGGCGGCGATGCTGGCGAGTGCGGCGATTGCACGGCGGGTGGCAACGGCACTGGCACGGCGAATGGCAGCGTGAAACATCCCGTGAAACATGTTTCGGGACTGTTGCTGTGACCTTCTCCGGGATTTTCGGAACGAATGCATGGTTATCAGTGTAGCGACAGGCGGCGGCTGGGGGCGCCGAAAATATGCAGGCAATGCAGCAACCCGGGTTATCATGTGCGAAAATTTTTCAGAGAGCAACGCCATATGCCTGAACAGCCACTACTCGCGCTAGGCTGGTGGGCAGTCTGTTGTTACGTCAACCTCGCAAGGACGGGAGCACCCATTGCCTACGCACAAGCCATTGCAGCCAGCACAGTCGGCGCAGCTATCGCGCATCAAAATCTTCGTTTCGGCGCATAAGCCGGCCGTCTTCCCCGATTGCGCTAGTATTCTGCCCATTCAGGTCGGAGCCGCGAATGCGGAGGCCGCAGGCAAACCGCTGTTCGAGAACACGTTGCATGACAACACCGGAGACAATATCTCCGAAAAGAACCCCATGTATTGCGAGCTCACTGCACAGTATTGGGCTTGGAAGAACGCCGACGCCGATTATTACGGCTTCTGCCATTACCTCCGCTATTTCGACTTCACCACCACCGAGCACAAGCAGAACAGCTACGGCGAGATTATCGACACCGCCATCAACGCCGAATCCATTGCCGAATACGGTCTTGACGATGCTGCCATCGCGCAGGCGGTGGAAGGCTGGGATGTCATCACCACGCCGTTGAACAATGTGCGCGAATTCGACGGTTTCACTAATCTCAAAGACCATTGGGACGCAGATCCGCATCTGCAGCTCAAGGATCTGCGTCACATGTACGATGTGCTATGCGCGATGCACCCCGATTATCGTGAAGATGCCGACGCCGTACTCAACGGCACCCGTGCGGCCTTCTGCAACATGTTCATTATGAAAAAGGCGATATTCCAGGAATACTGCTCCTGGCTGTTCCCCATTCTCAGCGAGTTCACCGCGCATTGGGATCATTCCGCCGCCGATGTGCAGACCCTGCGCACCCCTGGTCATCTTTCCGAGCGTCTGCTCAACATCTTCCTCGCGCACAAGCAGCGCACCGGCGCGAACTGGAAGATCAAACGCCTGCAGTGCGTGCATTTCACCAATCCGGAACCGTTCTCCCCATTGGAACCGTTGGATACGAATCCTCGTTTCACCGTGCCGGTGCTGTTCGCCGCCGACGACAACTATGTGCCGATGCTCACCACCACCATCTATTCGATGTTGAAGAACGCATCGTGCGAACGCCACTATGACGTGATTGTGTTGGAACGAAACATCTCGGCGGAGAACAAGCAGAACATCACCGATTTCCTCGCGCAATTCGAGAATGCCACCGTGCGCTTCTACGACGTAAGCCGTGCCATCGACGGGTTCAATCTCACCACCAACAACGCGCATATCAGCATCGAAACCTACTACCGCTTCATCATTCAGGAGGCTCTCCCCTTCTACAAGAAGGTGCTGTATTTAGACTGCGACATGGTGGTGAACGGCGATATCTCGGAATTGTATGACACTGATCTGGGTAACAATGCGATCGGCGCCGTGCCGGATATTGATTTCATCGGCAATCTGAATATGAAGAACGGTGAACGCGCGGAATATGCGAAGCATCAATTGCATATGACGAAGCCCTACGGGTATTTCCAGGCCGGTGTGTTGGCGATGAATCTGGAAAAGATGCGTGAGATCCATTCCGTGCATGAATGGCTGGAAATCGCACAACAGCCGGGCTTCATCTATAACGACCAGGACATTCTCAATATGGAATGCGAAGGATCGGTCACCTATCTGCCTTATGCCTGGAATGTGATGCACGACTGCGGCGGGCGAGTACACGGCGTATTCGATTTCGCTCCGGCAAGTATGTTCCAGGAATACATGGATTCGCGTAAATCTCCGAAGATTGTGCACTATGCCGATTACGACAAGCCGTGGAAGAACCCGTGGTGCGATTTCGGGCCGTTGTATTGGAACTATGCGAGCAAGACGCCGTTCTCCTTGCAGATGATGGCATTGCTTGCCGGCATCGAGCCTCCACAGCACCACGAGCGCGCCATTGCCGAGGACAGCCCAATCCGCAAATATGTGGATGTGCTAGCACCTATTGGTTCGAAGCAGCGCGAGCTTATGAAAGTTGCCGTGCGCAAAGTCCAAGGTAAGCACTGACCATCAGTTTACTGCGATTGGCACAGGCATCATAAGCAATGCCGACGTCAAAGCACTCATATGGTTCATGCACTATGACCGAAGAACTGTTTACTCCCCATAACATCATCGTGACCGGTGGCTGCGGCTTCATCGGTTCGAACTTCGTGCACTACGTGGTGAACAACCACCCGGACGTGCACGTGACCGTGCTGGACAAGCTCACGTACGCGGGCAACCCGGAGAACATCGCGGGCCTGCCCGAGGACCGCGTGGAACTCGTGGTGGGCGACATCTGCGACGCGGACCTGCTGGAGCGCATTGTGCCGGGCCACGACGCGATCGTGCACTACGCGTCCGAGAGCCACAACGACAACTCCATCGCGGACCCGGAGCCGTTCCTCAGGACCAACGTGGAGGGCACGTTCCGCCTGCTGGAGGCCGTGCGCGAGCACGGGATCCGCTACCACCACGTGAGCACGGACGAGGTGTACGGCGACCTCGCGCTGGACGACCCGGCCAGGTTCACCGAGCACACCCCGTACCATCCGAGCTCGCCGTACAGCTCCACGAAAGCCGCGAGCGACATGCTCGTGCGCGCGTGGACCCGCACGTACGGGATCCGCGCCACGATCTCGAACTGCTCGAACAACTACGGCCCGTACCAGCACGTGGAGAAGTTCATCCCGCGCCAGATCACGAACATCCTGGACGGGCAGCGCCCGAAGCTCTACGGCAGGGGCGAGAACGTGCGCGACTGGATCCACACCGAGGACCATTCCAGCGGCGTGTGGACCATCCTGACGAAGGGCCGGATCGGCGAGACGTACCTGATCGGCGCGGACGGCGAGCGGAACAACATCGACGTATTGCGCATGATCCTGAAAATGATGGGCCGAGCCGAGGACGCGTTCGACTGGGTGAAGGACCGCCCGGGACACGACCGCCGCTACGCCATCGACTCCACCAAGCTGCAGACCGAGCTCGGCTGGAAGCCCACACACACCGACTTCGAGTCCGGCCTGAGGCAGACGATCGAATGGTACACCGCCAACCGCGCCTGGTGGGAGCCCGCCAAGGCCGCGACCGAGGAACGCTACAGGCGCCAGGGCCAGTGAGGGGGGAGAACAGGCATCGCTCGCACAAAACCGTCGCTACAATCAATGATTGTGAGCACAACATCCAGCCGTCATCCAGAGACTTCCCACACTGCGACCGCGTGCCATCATGGTCACCAACTTCGATTCCACCGAGCAGAAACGGGCATGGCGGAAATTACTCGCCGAAGCGTTCCAAGATGAGCAGAATTCCCCATTAGCGCAATCGACTGTGTTTGAGAATCTTTGGCACAAGGACCATGAGCGTCGCGTCTGTGAGAATCTGCTGAACGAGCACACGCAATTCGCCACATATTTCGCGGGAATACTCCGCACCGCATACCTGTACTGCCAGCAGATCATGTTCACCGATGTTGAAGTATGTGACGGAGTGTTCTTTTTGGCTTTAGGCCCGAGCACAGTAAACGCATTACTAGACAAGTCGTACAAGGATGGCCCTTCGATCACCATTTCCGGCCGTGCCGACACATTCGAGGAATGCTTGTTCGAGTGTACTATCGCTACGCTTGATGCTGCGCAAAATAACGCCGAACGTAACTTTATAGGAGATTGACAGATGGATGCAGCACAGGAACACAGCCAGCATGTTCGGCAACCTGTTGTACCGGTCGAGGATGCCCTGCCGCCTCTCGTCATCGAATCGGAGCGCGAGGTGTTCCACGAGCATGGCGGTGCTGATTTCTCAGTGATGAAGAGCACGGCAATTGTTCGTGAAACAGGTGAGCATCTACGGTTCCATGTGGCATCCGTAAAGAACGGCAGACCCGGCGCTGTTTGCATCGTGGAACAGCCAGACGAACACGGTAACTCCGTTTTTCTGTTTGCCCGCCATTGGCGAGTCGCCACGCAGCAGTGGGCGTGGGAGTTCCCACGTGGAATGGCAAAGGAGACTGAGGCCCCATTCGTACTGCTATCCGCGAGCTTGCCGAAGAAACTGGAATGCATGTTTCCTCCAGTCAAGTAACGATTCTGCAGCATATTCACGCCGATACCGGCGTATTACGCGATGACATCGCCGTTGCGAGAATCACGGTTCCCCGCAGCTATACCGAACACGTTGAAAATTCCGATTGGGAACTTGCCAGCTTGCGTTGGGTACCTGCCACAACAGTGCAGCGCATGATCGCAAACGGAGAGATCACTGACGGCATTACCTTGGCCGCATGGTCTGTATACTGCGCTCAAGCCCCCCTCAGCAGTCATTAAGCGTTTGTTCAGACATGCGTTCGTCCAACCGGCACGACTACTATTGCGTAGTCGATTAACGGAGTACGAGCCCGAAAGCAACGGGGCATGACATGAGGGATGCCAATGATGTTTGACGATTCGCAAGCGCTGAGTCCTGAGAATGAACCCGAGGACATGGACACAACTGCGGAATCCGAATCCTCTAACAGCAGCACCCCCTCTACTCCTATCCCTTCGCCCAACGATGAGAGTGAGCAGAACGCACAGACCCCTGCCGAAACCGGAAAAAGCGGAGAAGACGCTGACGCAAAGCAGGCAGCAACAGCAGCGCAGGATGCCGCTATGGAACAAGACACTATGAATAAGCAAGAACATGCCGAAGAACAAGAGGCCAAGACCGAGCAGGAAGTAGCTCAGGAACAGGAGACCCGTGCAACGCAGGACTCTATAGACGAACAAGAACATGCCAAAGAACAGGACGCTGTATCCGAACAAGACAATCAGACCAGTCAGGATTCCGGAAACGATCCGGACAACAGACAAAACGGAGGCTTCGCATCGCGCATTCGCACTGCCGCAGCTCCTGCACGTACGGCATGGCGCAGCATCACAACTCCCGTACGCACAGCATGGCACGCGTTCACTAATCTCAAAGCAATACGCTTCATCATTGATTTCTTTCGGAGTCCCGATTCTTTGTGGAACAAACGCATGAGGTTCTCCTATGCGTTCTACGCCATCGTGTTCTTCATACTCACTTCCGCTGAGGTCATTTTCCTGCAATGGGGCATGTATTCCGAACCCTCCTACGGCAAAGACGAAGTGGTTGACGACACCGCTAAAGCTCTTCAAAGCGTGGCCGGGCAGGTCACCAGATTCATCAGCCAGATGTGGGTTGAGCAGAAAAACGTCTGCCTTGTCAGTTTTGTTGGTTTGGCTCTGATTTATCTCGCGCTGGTTTTCGTAACCAATAGGTTCTGGATTGCCACTCTCGTTTTCGGTGTTGTGATAACCGCATTTGGCGTAGCAAACAGCATCAAAGTGCAGCTCCGTAACGAACCGATTATTCCAGCGGATTTGACGTTTATTTCCGGAGGCGATACCGGTAGCATCATGTCGTTCGTGCCGGAGTCGAGCCAAGGGTTTGTCGATGGTGCCATCAAATTTGTGGTGTGGTTCGCGATTATTGTGCTCGTTCTTTTCGTATTGGACAAGCGCAGGCGTTTCATCCATTGCTCTTGGCGCCGCCCAATCGCAAATGTCAAGAACATTGTAGGAACCGCATCACGCATCCTTGCCGCAGTACTCAGCGTCGCGTTCCTGACTTCTTATGTCATCGGTCTTGGAACTCCCGGCTCGAAAACGTATGAGTGGGCCGAAGACAATGGTTATACGCCTCAACTCTGGAATGCCTTGGGCGACGCTCAGGCCAATGGTCCTGCCACTACGTTCCTGAGCCTGTCAAAGATCAAGGCCATGGATAAGCCGAACGATTACAACCGCAAGACCATGGAGGCTCTCGCCCAGAAATATGCCAAAGAAGCGGAATCTATCAATCAGACCCGTCAGAATAAGCTCACCGATAATACGGTGATTATGATTCTCTCCGAGACCTTCTCCGACCCCACTCGTGTACCGGGGATAACCCTCACAACTGATCCGATACCGAATATCCGGAACATCAAGAACAGCACGACTTCCGGTCTTATGCTTTCTCCTGGCTATGGTGGCGGCACAGCAAATATTGAATATCAGGCATTGACCGGTCTGAACCTCGCAAACTTCAATGATTCCTTGATTGTCCCCTATCAGCAGTTGGTGCCGAACCAGTCCGACCCGTACTCGTTCAATCAGATCTGGACGCAGAAATACGGAACAAAGGGTTCCACTGCAGTGCATCCGTTCATGCAAAGCATGTATCTGCGCAATATCAATTACAAGAAGTTTGGCTTCTCGTATCTATACACGCTTGATAGCAAGATTCCACTGAAGCACACCGATCGCATTGACCGGTCCCCTTACGTGAGCGACAGCGAAGCCTATCAGAGCGTTGTCGATTTGCTGGATAAGCAGAAGGATTCCAACGATTCTCAGTTCCTGCAGCTGGTAACCATGCAGAACCATATGCCGTATGGCGATTTCTACGACAATAACGAGTTTGTTGATGCCGACATATCTGAGGGGCTGTCTGAGAGCAAAAAATACAATATCGACGCCTATACCAAGGGCATCAACTGGACCGACCAGGAAACAGCGGATTTCCTTAATCAGCTTGACCAGATGGATAAGCCCATTACGGTGATCTTCTACGGCGATCACTTGCCAGGTATTTATGCCACTGCGGATGAGAATAAGAACAATAAGACCGTCTTGCATGAAACGGATTACTTCATTTGGTCGAATTCCGCTTCCGTTTCGCACGGGGCCAAAGTCGATCCCAGCACAACCGCCTACACTTCTTCAAACTATTTCATGCCTTTGGCCGCTGAGCATATGAATGCCAAGGTTTCGCCGTATCTTGCCATGCTGACCGACTTGAAGCAGCAGATTCCGGCTATGAGTCGCGTTATCGGTTCCAACGGCGGCATCGGCCAAGGCAAAGCAACATATTTGGATCAGAATGGCAATAGGATCAAGGCCACCAAAGTAAGCCGCAAGGCACAACAACTCCTTGAGGACTACAAGCTGGTTCAATACGATCAGACCATCGGAAAGAACTACCTTAAGAGCACGGGCTTCACCAAGGTTCCTTAATGTATTTCATACAGAAATAGGCTGTGCAGCATGCTGTACAGCCTATTTCTTTACGTAGGGTAAACCTACTTCTTGAGCATTGGGGCGACCCGCTCCTCGTACGCGGTCAACGCCGTGTCGATCACCTGGTGCATGTCGTAGTACTTGTACGTGCCCAGACGCCCGCCGAACACCGTGAGCGGCTCCGCCTCCGCCAGCGCCTCGTAGCGCGCGTACAGCTCCCTGTCGGCCTCCGTGTTGATCGGGTAGTACGGCTCGTCCCCGCGCTCCGCGAAACGGCTGTACTCCTCCCACACCACCGTCCTGTCCGGGTTCTGCGAGTCCCGGCGCTCCGGGTTGAAGTTCTTGAACTCGATCGCGCGCGTGTACGGCACGTCCGCGTCGGAGAAGTTCATCACCGGGCAGCCGAAGTGGTCGCCCTCGTCGTAGCGCACCTCCCTGAAGTCCACGGTCCTCCACTTGAGCTCGCCCAGGGAGTAGTCGAAGTAGCGGTCCACCGGGCCCGTGTACACGACCGGCACGCCCGCCGCGGCCAGGTCCTTCCTGTTGAACGGCTGGGACCCGTCGAAGAAGTCGGCCCCCAGGGTCACGTGGATGCGCGGGTCGTCGATCATGCGCTCCATCCACGCGGTGTACCCGTCCGCGGGCAGGCCCTCCCACGTGTCCTTGAAGTAGCGGTTGTCGTAGTTGAAGCGCACCGGCAGGCGGCTGATGATGCCCGCGGGCAGGTCCTTCGGGTCGGTCTGCCACTGCTTGCCCGTGTAGTTCTTGATGAACGCCTCGTACAGCGGACGGCCGATCAGCGAGATGCCCTTGTCGTTGAGGTTCCGCGGGTCCGTGCCCGCCAGCTCGCCGGCCTGCCCGGCGATCAGGGCCCTGGCCTCGGCCGGCGTGTAGCTCGCGTGGAAGAACTGGTTGATCGTGCCCAGGTTGATCGGCAGGGGGTACACCTCCCCGTCGTGCGTGGCGTACACGCGGTGCACGTAGCCGGTGAACGACGTGAAACGGTTCACGTAGTCCCACACGCGCCTGTTGGACGTGTGGAACAGGTGCGCGCCGTACTTGTGGATCTCCGCGCCGGTCTCCTCGTCCATGTAGCTGTACGCGTTGCCGCCGATGTGGTCGCGCACGTCGATGATCTCGACCCTCGCGCCCGCGTGCTCCACGGCCTGCTGCGCCACGGTCAGGCCGAACAGGCCCGCACCCACAACCACCAGATCCGGATATTCCACCGCACCAGTCATAAAAACAACCTTCCAAAACAGTCAGTTCAATTGCAAATGCACACTGCCAATGTGCGTTTCGCGTTCATGATACTCGCATACCACGAATGAACGCAGCCGATCCATACTCCGAGTTATTCATCTCCAAAGATTCTTGCCCATGTCTCCATGGAGGTAATCCCATAAGACTGGTATTGGGCAGACAATCGCTTCCAATTCTTCAGAATCTTGCGTGTAAGCCGATATCCTTCCATCATGCTCTTACGGAAACGTTTGTTGTCTCGCTTTAGCCATGCCACCCCATTACCGTCTGGCGTGGTCACCAATGCTGAATTGACATGGTCAAAGGCAAGCCAAGTCCAGGCAGCATCGCGTGCGGGGATGGCCGCATCCGGACGAGTGGCTTTATCGGGATTGGCCTTCTTGATAAAGCTCTTCGCGATAAGGCCGACAGCCGCCTTGTACCGGCTTTTCATAGTCGATGGATGGTTCTTTGGCGGTTCAACCTCACCAGCTGGCTCAGGGAACTCCTCAAAACTCTCCTTGGACTGAGCATCGGGATATTTTGCTCGCAGTTCACGCACTTCGCCAAGTTTCGTCGGCAAGCAATCTACAAGGTACTGTGGGCCTCGAAGAATATCCCTTAGCGCCATATGATGCAATGCCATGGCGGAGTACACAAACCGAAGCCCGAGACTGGCATCACCATACAAGGTCTCCACCAACATGCGAGGTGGCCTATCCGGATACGTCAACAATGCCGCGAGCCAACGGTTACGCTCAGTAAAGTATTCCTCCCACGAACGTGCTGGATCCTTGTCATGCCATGCTTGGTGCCATACGGCCACGCCTGGCAGGCAGACTGTGGGAAATCCTGCTTTCTTGGCACGAAGACCATATTCAATGTCATCGAATTTGATGAACACCGGCATGGAGAGACCGATTTTCTTCACAACCGCAATCGGAATCAGACACATCCACCACCCGTTGAAGTCTTCATCGATGCGCTGATGACGATCCGGAGAGTCACGGAGCGGTTCCACAGAGAAATCATGGTTGTATCCCATGCTCTTGGACGGGTACATCCACATTCGTTGCGCATTGATCCGCTCACCTTGCGTATACAACATGGTGCGATTATCCAAATGGAACATGCCGCCGCCGACAAGAACTGGTCGCACCGTGTAATCAGAGAATTGGATTGCACGCAGAATCGATTCCGGTTCGCTGATGGCATCATCGTCCAGCAGCAGCACAAAATCACTATCACCGGCCTTAGCCGTTTCATACATGCCTCGGGAGAATCCTCCAGAACCACCCAAGTTCGCTTGCTGAATGTATGTAAGCTGTTCGCCTAGATTAGCGGCAACCTCATCAAAGTCCTTCTGATCCTTAACTAAGTCGCTGCCTTGATCCGTGCAATACACTGTATCCAAACGTTCGCGCAATGCCGAAGCACCGGCGATAGTACGCAATTGATCCATACAATATGAGGCGCGATTAAAGGTCGTGATGGCGATAGACAGGGTTGTCTCATGCTTAGCGGTACGCGCCTCACGGGGTACAGACCATGTAGCATCAGCAATGGTCACGGAACCATCAAGCGATTCCGCATCGAACCAGAAGTAACCACCATCCATAAGACCTGTCATCGGCACGTCTATGCATACACGAGTTTCAGACTCCGAAGCCGTTGTCGTCTTCGTCGAAACCGGATAAATCAGTCCACGACCTGTGGAACGGAATACGCTGATTTTGGAGTTTCCCTGAACTGTCGCTTCGAATCGCACCGTTTTTACACTGGTCCAACGGCGCCAATATGCAGTGGGGAATGCGTTGAAGAATGCACATCCAGACATGTGACCACGATTTTTCAGGGTTATAGAGGTACGCCCCGCAATTTCAAACGAATCGCAGGACACTCCTGCAGACGACCCGGCATTGCGAAGCAAGCGTTGCAATGTGGACTGATTCATGGAGCCGAATTCCAAACGGCGCATGTCAATACGGGAGTCCAGCGTGGTCTCCGCAACATGCGGACGAGTCCAATCAAGCGCATACAGCGGGAGAGTTTGCTCAGCGTCCTTGACCGGGTACACAACACGCATAACCGTTTCCCAGGTGTTGTTTGCCCCGGCATTCTTCATAGAAGCCTTCTGATTCATGCATCCTCTCCTATCACCATGTGCGTTCATCCACTCATCGTAGTGGCTGCCTCGCACTTTGGACAATCCGTCTGCATAGTCAGTGCACAGGATTTGCTCGAATCCGAATAACCGTGCGACACCGGTTTTTTATATGACATTCCCATCCTAAAATCAGAAGCGCGTACGTACATCAGTACAAAGGAGATGATGATCATGATTCTCAGAAAGAAAATCATTCGAAGCATCGCAGCCATAACCGCAACTCTTTCGATGCTTGCCTTACCCATTGCCTCAGCCAATGCGGAAGAGATCGTCTCACCGCCATATCCCGAATACACTGGCTGGGTTGTTCAGGATGGTGAGCATTATTGGTTCGATTCCGGTACCATGGCACGTTCAAAGGAAATCTACGATCCGAGCAGTAATGCCTGGTACTGGCTCGACGCAGATGGAACAATGGCACGCAACAAAGATGTTTATCAGCGTTCCAATGGTGGTAAATGGGTTAGGTACGATTCCAATGGCCATATGATCAAGGGCGAGGATTGCCGATATGGCGGCTGGTATTATTTTGACCAGACAACCGGCGCTATGGCCAAAGGTATGAAGTATATCGGATCCAATGGCGGCAAATGGGTGTATTACGACTGGACGACCGGCAAGATGGCGCACGGCGAGCAGTATGTGAACTATGACGCGCAGCATACCGGCTGGTACCTGTTCGATCAGTACACCGGTGCCATGTTCCACGGCGATACCTATATCCGATCCAATGGCGGCAAATGGGTTCGCTATGACCGAGTAACAGGAAAGATGATCAAGGGCTTGCATTATCAGGATGGAGCCTACTATTACTTCGACCAGACCACTGGCGCCATGGCGCATGGACGCGTGTGGGTGCCCGAATGGAACTCATATGCGACCTTTGATTCCGTCTCTGGCCGCTATGTTAGCAAGGATTCAGGCAATAACAATCCGGGAAATACCGGAGGAGAAAACATCCGTGGTCGATTCTGCAAGAAGAGCGAAAAGGGCCAGCAGCGTATCGATGGCGACGGTACACTTATCGTCTGCGAATGCCGCAACGGGAACAACACCCCGCATTGGTATGCCAAGTAGATAACAACCACCGTATGATTCCGTATGATTCTTGGAAGAATCCGGAGATACCTCCGCTTTCTTCCAAGAATCATTTCCATTGAATCACATACGTAATCGCTATAGCGATATATGAAAATGCCGTTAAAGCCGCCACAGAAATAGCTAATACTCTGCGATTGATATTTTCATCCCTAATAAAGTTGGGGAACAACAGCGCAGCAAGCGGCAATACCGGTATGAAATACCTGTTCTGCAATCCCGAAGCATATACATCTACATTTCCAACCCATGTGATTGACATTGCCACACACGATAATACGTAATACAGAACTATAATTAATACTATTAATCCAACCTGCAATTTATTTATATTTTTATAGCTCATATGCACAATCAGAAGCATCATAATAGCGATAAGCACTGGAGCCATAACGATTAAAGGCAACTGAATTTCTTCCGTTCCTGTAAAGAACTGAAGATTTCTTCTTGAATTCACCAATTGCCCATTAATCTTCTCAGTATCAAAATCCATAGGCTTGAACAACGACCGGCCGATAAGCAGAAATATTTTCCAGGGAGATTGCAGTAGCTGCCCCTCAAGCTCGTGCGTCTTCTCCAATGGAACACGATTCGGGGCAACCGCTATTTGCGAGGTCTTCGCCCGCCAAAGCCACATGGAGACAAAAGCAGTGAGAGCAGGAAGCGCCAAGGTGATCTTTTTTACGCATCCGTGAGCCTTAGGAATCAAGAACAATACGAATAATGCGATGATGAAACAGGTAATCTTGACTTGTCCGAGCAGAGCTCCCATCATGCAGAGCAGAGCAATATGCCAGTATTGCAACATGTCATCCCGTTGATACAAACACAGAACAACCGCAATGAACAGCAGACAATAGCTGTTGGTGACGGCATCAGCTGTCGGGAATATCATTGAAAAAAATGTGGTAGGAAGAATCGCTATAGCCAGAATGATATTGACATAAGATTTGGCTACCCATATTGCCACGGCAATAATAGTGGCCGAGCAGATCAATGTTGCCACACTCGATACGCGAAAATTCCCGCGCACAATAAGACTGGGGAAATAGACAAAGGGAGCATTCACCGCAGTGTTGTTGAAGGTTATTATCTTCCCGTGGTCACGGTAAACCACCCAATCATGGTATTCATCAGAAAATACCGGAATTATATTCCCCGCTCTGATTTGCAGGATTCTGGCCCAATGCGCCATTGCATCGTTAAAACAATGCTGTTTGCCACAGAAAATAAGAATGCACCCTGTTGTGATTGTGCCGATCCAGTACAGCAAGGAAATATAACCAGAGGCATGAGGCTCCACATGTTTCAGGTCACGTTGACGCTTCCCAGAATAATGCCGCGGCAAAACAGCCTCCCCTACTATGGAAAACTGGTTTTGATGCAATCACAACCAGCAATCGCACCAAAACCAGTCTATCTCACGCTGCAAAACTCAGCCGCGGCCAGTGGTCGAATCAAACCAGTGCCAGTTATTCCATTCAGGAACCCAGACCCGCCCCTTCTGCATAGCGCCGGTGGTCTTGTCGAAGTAGTACCACGAGTTATCGTGACGATCTAGTCCCTTGACCATTTTTCCGGTGGAGAAATCATACCTAACCCATTTGCCGCCGTTGGAGCGGACATAGGTGTCGCCGTGGAACATGGCACCGGTGTGCTGGTCGAACAGGTACCAGCCGGTATGCTGAGCGTCGTAGTTCACGTACTGCTCGCCGTGCGCCATCTTGCCGGTCGCCCAGTCGTAATACACCCATTTCCCGCCGTTGGAGGAAACGTGTTTCATGCCCTTGGTCATTGCGCCGGTCGTTTGATCGAAGTAGTACCAGGCGCCATATCGGTAATCCTCGCCCTTGATCATATGACCGTTCTTGTCATACCTGACCCATTTGCTGCCCGCAGGGATATACACGTCCTTGTTCACAGCAAGGGAACCGTCTTTATCAAACCAGTACCACGCATCACTTGCAGGATCGTATACCTCTTTGGAGACAGCTTTCACGCCATTGTCATACCAGTAATGCTTACCGCTTTCCGTTACCCAACCATTTGCTCCAGGCTTATATTCGCCATAGCCTGCACGAATTCTTGCATTCCAGACGATTCTCTTCGCCACCGGATCAGTAACGGTTACCACTGTTCCATGACGGTTAGGAATGCTGCGTCCATCAACGTTGGTCGTGGTAATACGGCGAGTACTATGCCATCCGCTGGCCAAACTCGACGACTGCGTAACGAAAGTGCCGGCAGTTCCATCAGCCTTACCATACGGATAGTCCTTGAGCTTATCGGTATAGAAGAAGTACTGCCCGTTGTAATACGTCAGGGACGGACCTTCATAACCGGTCACGACATTATCGTTCACCAAACGCCATGCCTTAGGATTCCCAGCCTGAGACAGATCGCCGATGGAATAAATCTGATTGGTGACACCATTCTTCTTGATGCTGAGGTAGTACACACCGTCCTTTTCGAACAA
Source organism: Bifidobacterium angulatum DSM 20098 = JCM 7096 (assembly GCF_001025155.1). Classification (NCBI taxonomy): domain Bacteria; kingdom Bacillati; phylum Actinomycetota; class Actinomycetes; order Bifidobacteriales; family Bifidobacteriaceae; genus Bifidobacterium; species Bifidobacterium angulatum. The sequence continues at coordinate 1,864,363 of NZ_AP012322.1, forward strand.
TGACGGGTCAAGCCAGTTGCTGGTCTTCGTATCAGGAAGCTTGATCGGATTCAAACTGCCGTAGCTTAGCCTCGGCTGAGCTCCCGGATCGACTGCGGGATCCGCTCCAGGCTGCAACCCTGACACCTTGACGATGTAGGGGTACATATAGTCATGCTGAGCATTTCCATGGAAGTCGCCATAGTATCCAAGAGTGGTCACGATCCACATATCGCCGTGGCTGTCAACGAACCCGTCGGTTCCTGCGGAATCGTACTGGCCGTCCTTAAGACCATTGGTATAAGGCATTACCGAAGGAGCAAGGTTCGTTGGACTGCCGCTGTTAGGGTAGCTCCAGTTCACCAGATCCTTGGAATATCCCATCATCGGGGTGAAACGCCATCCCAAGTTCTGCTGCTTCTGCACATAGCCGCCAAGAATCCAGAACGTGCCGTCCTTATACGTGATACTCGGATCATGAATAGCATTGACGTAGTTCGGCTTCCCCGAGACATGCGCACTGCCATTGCCGTCAGCCTTATACGCCGTACTGATCTGCTGGAAATCAGCGCCGTTATACGACATATACACCGTATCGGAGCGGTCTGAATCACTGTTCCAGAAAACGCCGACCTCCATATCCGGGTAGTCCGTTTCGGCAGCGGATGCCACCTGGACCCCGAGTGAAGCTGCCATAGACAAAGCGCCCAACAGCGCAACACAACTCTGTAATCTTCTTTTCATCTTCCCTTCTCTCCTTGAAGAGCTAGCTCATTTTCAACGATAGGTAACCGCCCTATAAAACGCAAGCAACTGAACCGCACCGTGTTCGTGCAACACGTACCGATCCACAGCTCCTGATTACGCATAGGTAAGAGCCGCACCACGATTGCAGTCCGACTTTCTCAGACCACCGATCGGGGTGCGGCTCCCGGCTACAGACCACTGTTCGGCATCAATAGCTTTGACAGATCAATCGCGACTTGACATATGAACAGCCTCAGCTCTCCACGCTCCCGGTATTCGCATAGTTTCCGAGGCGATGCAAGAACGCAGCCATATCCTGGCGGACAACATCCGACATACCACGATAGGTCTTCGTACCATTTGCCTCGGTCCAGCCTTCACTGATTCCGGTTCCGGCCATCCAAAGGATTTCCTTGTAGTGCGGAGTGCGCTTATTCACGTCAGCAAATGGGTTCCTGTTGTAGGAAGAATCCTTAACACCAAGGTTCTTGGTGGCCAGCCTCTTCAGGAAGGCGGCCATATCCTGACGCTTCACCGTATCCATACCACGGAAGGAACCATCATCCCAACCTTCGGCAATACCGTTGGTACCAAGCCACCAGATTTCCTTGGCATGCGGGGTGTCTTCGGTAACGTCCGTGAAACGGCTCTTGTCGGATGCGCTTGGCGTGTAATCCGGAGAACCGGCAAGACGATACAGGAAGGCGGCCATATCCTGACGCTTCACCGTATCCATACCTCGGAATGTGCGCTTGCCAGTGCTGTCAACCCAACCCTCGGTAACGCCATTGTCGGCAAGCCACTGAATATCCTCAACATGCGGCGTATTCGCGTTCACATCCTCGAACTGCATGCCATAGGTCACACCATCAACGGCATCCTCATAGGTCTTAGAACCATCATGAGCAACAACCTTGATTGAGTTTTCGACCTGGCCTGCAAGCTTCACATTGTCCCAGACGAAAACACCATCCTGCTGCTTCGTGCCAGCGCCCAGGGATTTGCCGTTAAGGAACAGCTCGGCATTATCGCAGTTCGAGTAAGCCTTGATTTGCTGAGTGGGCTTGTTCCTCTGGGTGAATCGCTTGCTGGTGAGGTACACGAACTTGTCGCTCTTGTTCCAGTTCGCCTTGAAGAAGTAGTAGGCATCCTTCTTCGTCACATGGTCATAGCACAGCAGACCCTTGGTGTTGAGGCGTTCCTTGCCACCGGCATTGCGGTACGACGAGAAGTCGAACATGTTCCAGACGAAGCTTGCAGCGACATTCGTGCTGTGCTGAATATAATCCCAGTACGCTTCCAGCAGGTAGGACTGATATTCCTCATAGTGCTTATCGCCATTGGCATCCGAAGCACCATTCCAAGAGAAAGAACCGTCCACTTCCGTATGCTGGTCGATATTGGCACCGGCACCATATTCGGAAAGCATCATGGAATCGGCACCAAGAACCTGCTGATAGTTGTTCATCTTATTGGTCAGCGATTCCACGAGCTTCTTGTGCCCAGCAGCATCTGCATTCCGCACTGGACTCTTGAAGCCGACATAAAGGTTCATGCCAGTAAGATCAATCTTGGAACTCCACTTTGCGGAGGTGTTGACCGCATCGGCACCATCGATGTTTGCCTGCACGATCAAGCGATTGGGATCTTCCTGATGAGCCAGATCAACAAGCGCAGAGTTAAATGCAACAAGCTCGTCTTCGGTTACTTTGAAATCAGGTCCATAACTTGCGAACTGCTCGCTATAACGAACCTCGTTCTGTACACCCCACATAACGATCGAAGGATAGTTGTACCCCTGACGGATCATCTCTGTGAGCTGGTTCGTAATCGAGTTCTTGTAGGAATCCGCCTTCGAATAAATCAGGTAGTACGGAATCTCGCAATATACCAGCAGACCCTTTTCATCGGCCATCTCGTAGAAGGCAGGATCGTGCGGATAATGCGACGTACGAACGGCGTTCACGCCCATATCAAGCATGGTGTCGATATCCTGAGCCATCTGATCACGGGAAACGGCATTGCCCACACCTTCACGGTCCTGGTGGTAGCCCACGCCATGGATTTCGATCTGTTTACCGTTCAGGTATGCCTTACCGTTGGAAACCTTGAACGTACGGAAACCAATCTTCGTGCTCTCTGTGTCCAACACATGACCGGCGGCATCCTGCAGGGAGACGTTCATCGTATACAGGTAGGGGTCAGTCCGTCCGTTCCAACGGTGAACGTTGGTGAGCTGCTGGTCCAGCTTCTGCTCTGCGGATTCAGTTCCAGCACTAACTTGGATATCAGAGCTCTGTTCACTCACAACATTTCCGGCATTATCCGAAATAGTCGTTTTCAGGACAAGGTTTGCAGCTTCCGTGGCCTTGTTGGTAACGTCTACTCGCGTGTTTACGGACGCATTGTTGCCGTTAAGCTTGTAATCCACAAAGACGCCAGAGCTGCCCTTGTTCTCGGTGGAAATGTACTGGTTGGGCAACGCAATGAGCTCAACATCACGGTAGATGCCCGAGAACTGCGTGTAATCGACGTTAATCGGGATGGAAACCGTATCGACATTGGTCACGTCAACGGTGAGAGCAACGGAGTCCTTGTCCTGTACATACTTGGTCAGATCGAAGATAAAAGCAGAGTAACCACCGACATGGGTGCCCACTTCCTGACCATCGACCTTCACCGTAGTGTTCTTGTTCGAGCCATAGAACTTGATGAATAGGTTCTTTCCGTGGTACTTGGCAACATCCAGTTGCTTGCTGTACGTAACGGTTTTCCGATTGTTCTGAGGGATATACGACATCGTAGGGTGCGCGTAATCCCATGAATGTGGCAGATCGATAGTCCCCTCAGATGCGCCGGTGGGAAAGGTCCATCCTTCCATGCTTGCATCGTTCTTGGAGAAGGTCCATCCCTTATCAATGTTTTCAACCGTTCGACCGGCAATCTGATTATCTGCCGAAGCGTTCAGCGCGCTTTCGGCTGCTTCGTTGGAAGAGCCGTTATTTTGAGTTTCGTTCTGAACAATCTGGCTATCGGTCGTCTGGGCAGTGTTCGCATCCAGCTCTTCTGCCTGCGCACAAGGAACACCTGCGGCAAGCATGGCAACAGCCACTATGGACGCAAAATACTTCCGTCTCATACTCTTTCTCCTACACTTCTTTTCTTTTCCTGAGCACATAAAGACCCCCCTACATGCTCATAAGGAGCAGTGACTTGCCACTCTATGCCAAGTCATGCCTTTGTAAAAGGGTACAACTTAGGTTGGATAGTAGTGTGACGTTGTACGCATGTCATAATGGCTTTTAATCAGCCTGTATCCTGCAAAAAATGCCGGGTATCATGCATGATGCCCGGCACTGTTGAAACTTACGCCTTGTGGTTTAGGTAAGCCACCCTATTTTTCCCCTTCCGGCTTATCGATCTGCGTAATCGTCATTGCCCTATCGCTAAGCAAGGCGTAGTTTCGATTACGTGCGTCGCGAATCACGAAGGTGCAGGCATTCTCGTCCAATGCCACCGCCACCGCATCCGTCATGCTGTCATCACCTGGCGTAGGAGTACGCAATGATGTAATCAGACGGAACTCACCGTCATTGAAGAGGTTCAAAGGCATCTCGAAATACACCGTCTGATGCCCATGCTTTTCCATCTTGATGGTCTTTGCGCCGGTATCGTAGGTAATACCTCCGCGCCGGACATCATGCATAGCAATGGCCAAGTAGAAGTCGCCCGGCTCATCGTACTGATATTCAACGGCGAACTTGAACGTGTCAGAACTCTTCAAAATTAGAGGAGAAACCCCATATGTCCGCAGCAACGGGCAACGAGCATTCAAGCCATTGGGGTACTCATTCTCGTTCTCGGCGATAATCTTCTTGCGCTTCGCCTGCTTCTTCTCTTCCGCTTCAAGATTAGCAAGAGTGTATTTCTCTGCGACTGTTTCACGATCGCCAATCGCGGCAACCACACCATCCTGGATAAACATGGCACGAGTGCAATACCGCTTGACAGCACTCATATCATGCGTGACCAGGATCACGGTCTTTGTCGGGTCCTTCTTGATTTCCGTGAAATAGTCGTTGCACTTCCGTTGGAAAGCCTCATCACCAACGGCCAGAACCTCATCCAATACCAGGATGTCTCCCTGGGCCTTGATCGCCACGGAAAAGGCAAGACGAACCTGCATGCCCGAGGAGTAGTTCTTGAGCTTCTGATCCATGAACTCGTCAAGCTCGGCGAATTCGACAATATCGTCGTACATCGCATCGACTTGTTCCCTGGTAAAGCCCAGCAAAGCTCCGTTTAGGTAGACGTTTTCCCTACCGGTCAGTTCCGGATTGAATCCCACGCCAAGCTCAATGAACGGCACCAATTTGCCCTGAACCTGAATGCTGCCCTCATCGGGGTAATAAATCTGAGAAATCAGCTTCAGCAACGTCGATTTACCGCCGCCATTGCGACCCACGATGCCAAAGAACTCGCCTTGGTGCACTTCAAAACTGACGTCTTTAAGTACCGTCTGCTTTTTATAGCCCTTGATGCCCTTGGCCCAATTAATAACAGCCTGCTTCAGACCGGTTGCCTGTTCTGTCGGCAATTTGAAGCTTTTGGAGACATGCGTTGCCGAAAGGACGACCGGGTTCTTGGAGTAATCGAATTCTACTGACTCGTTTTTCTCAGACATTACATGACCTCCGCGAATTTACGGCTGTTACGACGGAAAAGATAAATGCCAAGCCAAAGCAAGACAACAGTAAGGAACAGGGGGAAAAGCTTCACTCCCCAATTACCGAACTGATTCCAGATTGTTGGCTGAGTCTCCGGCGCAATGAAATTATGGCGAATGTCCTGAATGGTTTGGGCAAAAGGATTCAGCAATTCCAAGCGGGCCACATCGGCAATCCAACCACCACGATCAGTCACAAAGGTAAGCGGATAAATGATAGGCATGCCGTAGAACACCAGCTGCTGAAGCACTTCCCAGATATGCGCAATATCACGGAAATAGACATACATCGTTGACATCAGCAGCGTTACCGCCAACGTAATGGCATATAGCTCGACTATGCTGAACGGCAGAAGAACAACGCGCCAAGTGAACTGCACACGCGCGATAAGTGCAAAGACAAATACAACCACCAAGTTGATGGCGTAGCTGATCAAAGCACCAACCGTTGCGGAAACCACCACAATGTAATTAGGGAAATGAATCTTCCGCAACAAATCACCACGATCTACAACCGCTCGCAGACCAACGTTAGTGGATTCAGTTACGAACTGCCACGAGCTGATGCCCAGAAGCAGAACCACAGGATATGTTGGTGTGCCATCGGACATACGCAGAAACTTGCCGAATACCACGTACATTACGCAGAACATCATCAACGGTTTCAGCACCGACCAGGCAATACCTAGGAAAGAGCCCTGATAGCGCAGCTTAAAATCCGTTTTTACTAAACCCCGCAGTACGGTCCAAGCATATCCGTACCTGCTTGCTAAACTTTTCGCCAACTGTTTCACAGGCAGTATCCTATCAGTGACTATCCCAATCACGATATGCAACCGGAAATCAGCACTATCCAGTCACTAGACGCTCGAATGTTTTGCGTAACGAACAACTTCGCAAAAAATAAAAAATGAGGAGCCTGGCAAGCCGCGGCTCCTCATAAGACACCTATTGATCAGTCCATCTTAAGGTAATGCTTCCAATACTGCACCGAAGTCAGTTCCTTGCGCGCAGCAGCATATTCCTTGCGCAGACGTTCGATATTCGCCTTATAGTACTTAAGATCTCTTGCGTAACGCTTCTTGATCTGCTGATAGCGGTTGACATCCTTGGTGCGGATGGTGCCCTTGCGGTTGTACCAGTCAAGTACAACGAGCTTGTGCTTACCGCGGATCGCGCCAGCCGGGTACAGCCATCCTTGCAGCGGGATGACAGCATAGCCAGCGCCATCCTTCTTGAAGTAGCGCTGATTGTTGTCGGTGATGAGGTCTTCCAGGCGCTCAGGCAAGCTACGCGGCTTGTCACCGTCAATTAGCTGACGGTCGATGTCCTTGATGCGCAACCCAGCAAGTTCCTTATCGGCATCAATCTGCGTCTGCAGAGTAACAAAATCAACAAGCTGCTCCTTATTACGGTTTGCAGCCATGAAGCTCTTCTCCGCCTGTCCAGGCTTCTTGATGAATTCCGGGCCTTTAAGGAAATCTTCGAAGGCATCCAGGCACAATTCAGCGTTGGCATAGCCGAACTTCTTCAGTTCAAGCCGGATATTATTGTGCAGTTCATGCATGAAGTCGGCCTTCGGGGCCATGCCGCATGTTGCCTGCGCAACCATCGTATTACGAGTGGTCTGGTACCGTTCCACGGCCGCGTTGTACCGCTCAAAGAACGACATATGCCATACACACAGGCTGTTCATGCTGATAAATCCTGTCTTGCAACGAATGCCGTACTCGGCATCGTCACAACGGACGAATACAGGAAGTGGCAGCCCATTCTTTTCGATTACAGGAATCGGAATGCAGCAGTACCACCATGCGGCGTACATGTTGTTCTTCTGCCACTTGGTCGGCGTGTACATCTCGTTGTACACAAGATCCTCGAACAAAGTCAGCCTCAGCGGCGGCTTGCAACCGGCAAAGGTGCCCTGCTGAGTCATATTGCCGATGTCTTCCCACTGATCTTCGCCGATCTCGTAGTTCAGCATCGCGCCGCTAATCATGTCTTCACGGTGCTCAGGCTTGAGAATACGCAGCAGGTTATAGGTACGCTTGATGCTCTCCGGAGAGACCGCAACATCATCGTCCATCAGCAGGATGTTCGTGGCCTTCGGGTTCTGCTCCATGGCAGTAATCATGCCGCGAGTGAAACCGCCGGCACCGCCAACATTATCGTTCGGCACAACCTGAACGCGATTACCACTCAGCTTCTCAGCATCAAGAGTACGGCCATTATCAATCACGTACATATGGAAGTGGTCGGCGATCGGGTCTCCGGAATTAATAATCTGATTCTTGACTAGACCGATGTTGCGTTCGATGAACGCTTCCTTCTTGAACGTGGTGGTAGACAGCACCAGCTCAACATCATTCAGTTCGCCATCAATGCCAAGTTCGTAATAACTGTTGCGAATGGCGACCGCGCCTTCCGTTCTGATGAAGAAGCCTACGATAACCATATCGTCGGTGATGGTAAGCGGAAGATCGACAACCTGCCAATCGTCGGAGGCTCCCAACGCTTTGGAAGCTCCCTCAACTGGTAGAGGATCATGGGCAAACGCATCACCCATAGTCTGCTGCACCTCGCACGCGGCACCCTTAAGTTCAAGATGCAGCGTGAAACTCGTCGCACGCGTATACCTCTGCAGCTTCATCACAGACAGAGAGTTAAAGTACGTGCTGAAGTCAAAGGTTCCCGCGTTAAACATCTTCCACTCGCCCAGCTGCTCATCAAACACAACAGGCTGATCAGAGCGGCAGTACAGCGCCGGGTAAGCGACAGAACGGGGATTCGTCTCCAGAAGGATATTTGCAAATTTCACAGTCGGCATCCGCCTACCACCTCATCCTTATTCAAAGCGTCAACTTCCCAATGTAACAAGAACAACTGTACAATCCCGTCTAAACCACCAGTTCATTCACAATCGCAGCGTTTCCGCGGCCAGAACCGAGCCAAACACCTGCCCAAGCGTTCAGCTCCCATATCTCTCCGAGGCACTCACGCCTTATTTCTCAAGCGAAGCTAACGATTGGCAGCGCTGGGGATGCGAGGGTATAGAGCGTGAACATTACGCCTGATCTCATCAGCGTATTCCTTGACCAGATCACCCTGCACAAATCCCTGACCAGGAGAGGGAGCCTCCTCCCCTATCGTGTTCCTAGTCCAGTGGGATCCCATCCGTATAACAGCGTCATGTTTGACGTCGTAATACCCGGAATCCACCGATATGAACGAACCTGAGCACCCCTTTGCAGCTGCAAGAATATGTGGATGGTACCGCGTGGATAGCCACCGTTGCCCTGCACGCGCGGGGAATCCCTTCTCCAACAGATCAATGACCGGGAAGAAACGGAGATTGGAGTAGCCACTCTCCGCCAAGTACGGGAGTATCGGGTAATCGATTCGTGGATTACATTCCACCACGCCTATGGCATCATCCTTGTTCACTCCCCATGCTTCCAGAGTACGTCTGACTTGCTCGAAAAGCGCTGCTTCTTCTTCCACAAAATCTGATTGCACGCACACCATCACGTCAGGCAACCCTTCGGGGGACGCATAGCAATCCTTCAAACCATTGACGAAGCAATCATCCGGCGCCACTTTCACAACATCGACCGCAGGCTCTCCCCGCAGAGCAACTTGTGTGGGAATGTCTCGCACGGTAAAGACATCAAACGACCTGGCCGTCTGCTGGGCAAATCTGAGAGAATCGCCCTCAATAGGCATCAAACCCAATCCAGTTGCAGCTACAGGTATGTTCCGAGCATGTGCCCACGGGCCAATGGCCATGCGTGACAAGTTACAGGTCCAATCTCCACGCATATAACCACCACCGAGCATATGAATGCTCTGCACGCCATGCTGCAGCAATCTGATGCCACTCGCATAGTTCGGCGCAACACCGTCATCGTCCAACGCTTGGCTCACGAAACAAGCTATATCATCGATTGGTCCGTCATAGGGGAAAGGGTTCTCCGTACCCAATCTACGCAAGGTATCCGTGAAGATCGCATGCGGATGCCTATCTCTCAGAATCACAGCAGCAGGCCCGGGCCGAGCGCAATCCACTACAACCGGAACTTCTGGATAATATTCGCCAAGCAGGGTAAGCCATTCTCCAGCTATTAACTCATCGCCATAGTTCGGATACCCCGGCTCGGCGATAAGGTAAAACGCCTTTGACGCTTGTTCCTGGCGAACGCGTTCTGAATTCTTTCTTGCATGGATATGCAGAGACTGCAGCATCGTTCTCATCGCTTCGCTTCCTCAAGATATCTGCGCCAGAACTCGAAGGATGTCATTTCCTCGCGGCTTTCCCGGTAAGCCCCGAGAACAGCCGTATCTTCCGACAGTATCTGCGCCAAATGTTCAAAGCGATTCCGCAACTCCTCATTCCGCTGTTCGTCGCGTACTCGCATCGCCCCACGCTGGCCGGTTGTATCAACAGCGAGAGCCTTGCCAGCATGTTGCAGGATACGCCATGGCCGGCACCACCCATCATTAGGAATGATTGCCAGCTCATTACGGTCAAAATTCTCCTGCCGAGGCGCTGGGCTTACCTTTCCCGAGCGAATCGTCCTTTTCGCCTTACGTAGAATCCGATGGACGATATCGCCGCGCCTTGCTGCAGCAGTATCGGTATCTCTTGGAGGAACTACAACATTCTCATCGTTGGCGTTCTGTTCCAGCTCAACAATGTCAATGGCGTCAGGCGCACCAGGAATCTGCTGTAAAGGTTCCAGTTTTTCCGCCTTGACTCGTGCTTGCTGAAACAGCTTTTCACCAACTGGGTGACGGTAGTAATCCGGCCCCTTAAGATAATCTTCAATTGCATCACAGATAAGCTCCATGGAGGCATAATCAAAACGTCTGCCATGCTTGATCAGGTTATCCCGCATGAGTTGGATCATGGCGTCCATGCTGTAATGAGAATCAGGTGTGAAGGCTTCCTGTATGAGCATGTTGCGCGTAGCGAGATAAACCTCCACAGCAGCGTTCCAGCGTAGATCAAATGCATCATGCCAAACGCATACGCCATTCATTGTGATGAATTTCAGAGGCTCTTTCTCCTGAATACGCGTTGCGTACTCCACGTCATCCCTGCGGTAGAACAACGGAATCGGCAGACCGTACTCCGTAACGCGCTCTACAGGGAAGCACGAATACCACCACGCGGAATACAACCCTTCTGTATGAGACGCGGGTATAAGCTCCTCGTTGAACGTAATATCGTATTCGCGATCCATGATGAACCGTGGCTTAAATGGCCTGAGATTACGTTCAGGCGTTATCATGCCAATGTCTTCCTGCTGCATCTCAAAATTCGCGGTAGACAGCATGGCACCAGCGATTGTCGCCTTTGCATATTCATCACTGGCACATTCCAATAGCCGCAATGACCGTTTGAATGCTTCCGGGCATACTGTAACGTCGTCATCCATCAGCAGAACATGCGTCGCCCAGCCAGATTCCGCAGCATGGAGCATTCCTGCGGCGAAACCGCCGGCACCGCCCACATTCCCATTGGGGATAACCGTTATGGATGGGCTTCCGGCATCTACCGAATCAGGCAGTGTGCGTCCATTGTCTACCACTGTCAGGTGAAAGTGCTTTCCCCACTCCCCCTTTTCCAGCAGTTCTTCGCGAATCATATTGATATTATTCGTGACCTGCTGTTCCTTGCGATAAGTGGTCGTCACGACTTCAATACGAACGTCGCGGCGCTTTGGCGCATCGGCGCAATACGAGATATTTCGCAATGTAGCGGGAACATCACCTGTCGTTACCGTAAAGGCGACCAACTGAGCATCCAGCCCCTCGGGGTAGGGAATCGCATAACAATACCATCCGTCCTGGGTCCGTAGAGGATCGACCGTAACTTCATGGATAACGCGTTTCTCAAGACGACGGTAGATCATCTCAGTCAGGGTGATATGCACTGGAGCGCTGGATTCGACTACCAGCACAGGAGTAAGATCTTCGATTCCCGTATAAAGACGCCATTTTTTGAGCGAAAAAGCCCCGAAATATGTCATAAAATCTGCAAAGCTATGCGGGCCAAGAGTTAGCGATTCCTCGCCTACCCCGGAGTACGAAGGTGATTTTACAAAAAGCGGCAAAATCGCACACGAAGCAAGAGACGGCTTCCATACTGGGCGACTCAAGTCAACGAGCATAGACGGCACCTTCTAACTAGAAATCCTCTGACTAGCCAAGCCTACCATTATCCCCTTTTATATACCCCATGAAAGAAAGCCCGGTAAAGTCATGAGGCAGGAATAAGCCAATCTCGGCACCATCGAGTGTCTTACCTCGTCAAAACATATCGATGCGGACGGGTTTAGCACCGCATCAAGAAGAAAGCATATCGCTTAATCGGCGAAGGAATGCCGCCATGTCCTGACGATACACCGCAGTGGAACATCCAAAACGATAGCTGCCGTCGGAATTCTTGTACCCCTGACTAATGCCAGTTTTACCGAGCCAATATATGTCTTCAGCATGCGGGGTCGTGGCCGTCACATCCGTAAAATTACTTTTCGACACAGTCTCGCCGGTATTGCCTGCGCTTTTGGACGCCAAGCGATGCAGAAATGCAGCCATATCCTGACGTTTTACCGCGGTTGAGCCACGGAATGTACGTTCTCCATTGGACTCTCGCCACCCCGTACTGATACCTGCATGGGCAGCCCACAGTATGTCTTCGGCATGCGGAGTACGTCGATCAACATCAGAGAAAATCGTCCAATCCTTTTCCCGGGGTTTCCAAGAGGAAGCATCGCTTATACCCTGCCGCACCGCCAAGCGACGTAAAAACGCAGCCATATCCTGCCGCTTAATCTTTGTTCCAGGGCGGAAAGAGCCGTCACTATAGCCGGTGGAAATACGCTTATCCACAAGCCATACAATGTCATCGTCATGAGGCGTAGCCACCGTATCGAAATCACCGAGCATTCTCGATCGAGCATATACATCGATGAATCCGGTATCTTCCAGCATGGGCTCCGTCCACGAACATGAATTTCGCGCGTCCATCACAATACGAATGGCCCGCGGATCGCGAAGTGTAATCACCGTGCCATGCCGAGGTCCATCGGCCGTATTCGCCGCTCCCTGTTCATACTTCGACAGGACTGTGCCTTCAGAGTCATATGCGATAAGCTGTTGTAAATCGCTCCACCCCTCCGACAATGATTTGGACGACATAACGTACGTACCGGTTATTTTCTTTGCCGACCGACCGGACGGATGCACGCTCAAACGGTCAAAATAATACCTATACCGGCCGTGGAAATATGTCAGGCTCGGAGCTTCATGGTATAGTGCCAAATCCGATCCAACTCGCGCCCATTTCGACGCATCGTTGCCTTGTTCGAGATTGCCGATGCTCCATAATTCATTATTAACGCCATCGCGTTTAACAGAAAAGAAAGCTTTCCCATTTTCAAAATAAAGGCTTCCATCGATTCGATCATGATCGTCCTTGTATGGCAAATGGATTCGCTTCGCACTTTGGACGTCTATACCACCGTCTGTTAGCGTAGTGAAAGGAATGAGATATGGTCGCATATCATCTGAGTTCCTTCCGTGGAATGCGCCATAATTCCCCAAAGAGACGACGGCATAGACAGTATGGGTTACAGGGTCCTCAGCCCAATCGGCTGCGACGGCATCAAAATCCTCACCATTGCTCGGCGGGGCTTCATCCTCCACAGGAACACGTACAACCGTCTGCTTAGACCATGTTCGTAAATCATCGCTACTCGAAACAACCAAGCATACGTTGCTCTTCGCATCACAGTTATGGTGGTTTCCCAAAAGCCAGAAGCGGCCGTCATGCCAGAGAATCGAAGGATTCACTAACGTAAATTGACCATCAACACTTTCGCGCCCCGACTCATCCAAAGAATCATATTCCGGGGTACTGTCGCGAAATGCTGAGCCGACTAGCTCCATATGCACACCATCTCGACTTGCATACAACATATCCGTCGAGTTCAGCCTTGACTGGGTAAAAACGCCGAATAGCAGTTCGTTCGGATATTCTTTAGCACGCGCAGCATGTGGAGATAAGCACATTGCCAACGTCAGAGCAGCAGATGCTGCGGCAATGCCAATCCTATACGGCAACGGTAGCCTGCGCTTCATTTTCATCTCCATCACAGCTATATCCATTCCAATTAATTCGTCCCCAAAAGGTCTGTTACAACGGTACCGATTCCGAAAGACGCATCCCCCCACACACAGAAAGGTCCCGTCGAAGAACACTTCCTTCGACGGGACCTGTCCGCATAAATCATCAGTTCAGCGCATCGAGCCTATGCAGGAACGCAGCCATATCCTGACGATACACACTCACCATGCCACAATAAGTGCCATCAGGGTAACCCGTGGAAACGCCGGAGCCGCCCAACCAACGAATATCGGAGGCATGCGGGGTTGAATCTGTCACATCGGCAAAGCCGCGAGACTGTACGCCGACACCTCTGCCAGCCTTAGACGCAAGTCGGTGTAGGAACGCAGCCATATCCTGACGATACACAGGTTCCATACCCCGATAGGTGTCATCCGGATAACCTGTGGAGATGCCAGCGTGCGCCAGCCAGAGAATATCCTCTGCGTGCGGAGTATTACGATTCACATCACGGAATCTTGCCCAATCGGTAGCTGTCGGCTTCCAGGAAACCGCATCCGCAACACCCATGCGAACCGCCTCACGGCGCAGAAACGCGGCCATATCCTGGCGCTTGACCGTATCCATGCCACGGAACGTACGCGAACCGTCCGACTCAAGCCAACCGGTGCTAATGCCCGACTCAGCGGCCCATGCAATGTCCGCCGAATGAGGCGTAGACGAAGACACATCGCGGAATGTGATGGTCACCTTCCAATGGGCGTATACGGTCACATCGGCCGCCCCCATCACGTTATTTTTCGTCACCTGTTCGCCGCCAGACCTTTCGGTATACCATCCAAGGAATGAATACCCCGAACGGTTTGCGGTCGGCAGATCGCCATACCTATCGCCATAGGCCACGCCACGTGATGCGGTAGAGACATAGCCACCGTTCGCATCAAAAGTCAGGACATACGCACTTACGGTCACCGTGGCATACACCTGGATATCGGAGCCGTTGAGTTTGCCGTTAACCTTGAACGTTCCGGGGTTCCGGTATTGGCTGAGTGCTACGGAATCCCAGGCCACTTTCTCCGTCGTCTGCGTTCCATCGGTCCATGTCACTTTAACAGTGGCTGGGAGCACTGGAGCGGTGCCGGTTTTGGTGGCTACGTTGACCGGATCGAAGCTTCTCATACCCAGTACTCGTACTGTCACGCGAACGGTTCCGGAATAGCCTTTTACAGTGCCATTAACGGTGAAACTACCAGCTTTGGCATACTGATCGGCTTGGATCCTGTCCCAGTTGACGGTCTCATCCGTTTCCTTGCCGTTGTCCCATGTAACATGCACGGTTTGCGGCAGGTTCGGAGCTTTGCCGGCATAGGTTGTGACGGTTGCGGGGGTCTGAACGGATCTGATTGGAATAACAACCTTCACCGTCGCGCTGGCGGTCACATTGTCGAGGGATGCGTTGACCTTTGTAGAACCTTCACCTTTGCCTTGCACGTCGGCGAACTCTCCGCTGGCTCTCGACACCGCGGCGATGGACGGCGTATCGGAAGTCCACGAGACCTTGCTCATGTCCATCTTGGCGTAATCCTTGTGCAGCGGGGACACCACTGTGGTAAGCCTCTTGGACTTGTTGCGGTCAAGCTGGAATTCTGTGCCGGTCATATCCTTCACGATGTCCTGATTTTGCGCATCGCGTTCGGTTGCGGTCAGTTTAAGCTGGGGCTTGACCACGGCAATGGTGGTCGTGACTTCCTTGCCACCGGCTCGAGCGGTAATCGTTGCCTTGGAGCTCGTTTGGTTCAGGGAACTCAGGCCATAGATCATGGCAGTGTCTCCGCTTGTGCTCAGTTTGATGACGCTACCGTGTGCATCTTCAGCCCAGGTGGTGCGTGTCGCGCTACTGGGGAAGCTCGCATAATCGTGTGCCGGAGTGATCTTGGTGTACAGCTTGAAGTTTTCTCCTGGAGTCACTTCTACTGTCTTGCCGGTAGCGGAAACCTGCGTATCATCACTGCGGTCAGCCGTGTCTTGATGGGTGTCGCGCACGATGGCGAGCGTGGCGTCGACCACCTTGACGGTGGTTGTGACGGTGCGACCGGCAAGATTGCCGGTCACGGTCACAGTGCCCGGGGCCTTGGCTGTGATGGTGGTCTTGGGCGTTGCTCCGGTAGTGCTCACCGACGAGGTAGCGTTCACGGTTGCCACGCTGGTGTTGGAGGAAGTCCACGAGACGGAATTCAACGACGTGTAGTCATGTCGTGGTGCGTAGCCGAGAGTCAGCTCAGCGGATTCGCCGGCCGTGAGCATAACAGTACCGTTTGTGGCATCCACCGGTTTGGCCAGTTTGCCCTGGTAGCTCAATGTCAGTTTAGGCTCGCTCACCGATGCGGTGAAGGGGAATAGTACGCCACCGATGGATACGGTGATGGAGCTAGTGCCTGCATTGATGGCGGTAAGTTTACGGGAACTGTCGGAATCGATGGTCGCCACCGATCTGTTGTTGGAATCCCAATGCGCGGAATGCTGCGTGGCATATGCCGTATGCAGCGGGGCGATCGCATAGCTGAACTGTATGATTTCACCCACACCCAAGTTAAGAGTGCTGCCACTGCGTACCTCGATGGGACTGGTGCTTGAACCGTATTGCACGGAGACGTTCGGTGTGGAGGCGTTCACTACTGTGGCGGCGGAGACATTGCCCAGCTCGTCGGTCTGCTGTGTGAAGGTTGTCTTCCCGCTAGTCGGGTTGGTGGTTGCGACATTGTGCCGGAACACGAACAGCGCGCCGATGGAAATCGTGGACTGCCCTTTAATCAGAGCACGTACCGTCACCTCATTGGTCATGGGGTTTTCCTGACCATTGAAATCAAATGCGGAGCCGGAGGATCGCCAACCGTCTGCACGGATGGTATAGGTCTTGTTGTTGCCGTCCTTCTCCTGGTAGGAGCTTGGGTTGTTCCACATTGATGTGGAGAACTCGTAGCTGTACTTCTTGTTCTGTGCCGTTGTACCATCGCCATCGAATGTGGGGTAGTACTTCAGCTTCATATCCTCACCGGCGGTGAGCTGAGTGGTGTCGGAAGCGGTGACTTCCTGGGAGTCCAGAGTGCGCACAAGCTTGAACTTGGTCTTGTGCACTCTGAATTGCGCGGTTGCGGTCTCGATCGGCCCACCGCTTTTGCCTCCCCTTGCGGTAAGTGTGGCTTCACCCTCACGCAGAGCGGTCAAGCCGCCGTTATCGTCGGTAAGGCCGATTGCAGCATGGAATTCATCGGCATCACGCTGGACCGTTTTCCATTGACCTGAAGCATCATCGTATTCGGTCATGGTAATCGGCTGGCCGTTGATATACCACTGAACGGTATTGAATTTGACCGGCTGGCCGCTGCCTTGATAGTTCCACACGCTGAGCTGCACTTTTTGCCCGACGGCAAGATCGACAACCTGGCCTTTTTGAGAGATATTCCAGTTGCCGACCGACTTGGAATCGTCGATTTCGATGCGCATGCCGCCGTCCTGATCGGCCATGGCGAATGGCGCGACGACGAATGTGGCCGCAATCATGGCCACAGTGCATATCACGGCCGTAGCAGCCGAGAAAACGCGTGGCTGGCGCAAACCAATGCGCCTATGCTGGGGAAACTTCATATTCCTCTTCCTCCTTATACAAACAACCAGACGTTTCAACACAAACCGCGATTCCGATGGCGCTCTTCCCAGTCGCCAGTATCTTAAGCAGTTTGCAAACGTCTTCATCCGACATCTCAGTCGAACGTAAGGGATATTTTAGCGGATTCGACTAACCTTTACTAATGCGCCAGCTCAAAATGGAACGCCCTTGCAATAGTCATTTTGCAAACCGTTGCATAGAGTGTTCAATAACCAGAATCAGAAATTACCGTTTTATCTATCTTGCCATTACGACGTAAAATCACCAGAAGCAACAGACTTATTCCCCCTTTGGAATAAGAGACATTTATTTGAGCGACTTGCATCTGCAATGCTCATACGAAAATGTTGAATTGTTGCCTCTGCTGAGGAGATGACTATGAAGACAAAAAGAAACCTAAGATGCGGTATAGGAATTCTTGCCGCTCTGTGTTTTGTTGCTTCGCTGTTTGTTCCGGCAAATGCAATGGCGGCAACACAGCAAAATCAGGTGCTGTCCACCAACAAATGGGCCAATGAATACTCATGGAACTGGGCGAGCACCGTAAAAAGCGATCTCACGGAATTATCCGATGGCCGCTATGAACGGGTGGAATGGGTATCTGACGCGCTATATGTCGAGCATTACAGCGATTCCTACCGTTTTCTCGACGCTGCAAAGATCACAGCATCCACTTACACGCCGACTGGTGCCACTCAGGTGATTTGGGGAGGATATTTCGCCGGTTCGCAGTTCAATTTCGTGGTCACCGGGCAATCCAACGACAACGATAGTGACAGCATCGTCGTCATGCGCGTCACAAAGTATTCAAAGAACTGGAATTATCTCGGCAATGTGGAATATTCCGGCATCAATACATACGACCCATTTAGTGGAGGCTCGCTGCGCATGACCGAGATGAACGGCGAGCTGTGGATCCGAACATGCCATGAGATGTATAAGACATCCGATGGATACCATCATCAGGCGAATATGACATTCCGCATTCGCGAGTCCGATCTGTCCAAAATCGATTCGGAAACAAACGTGTGGAATTTCGACAGCTCTCCTATGGGTTATGTCTCTCATTCCTTCAACCAATTCATTGTCTCAACGGGGTCGAAGATCTATTCCGCGGACCATGGTGATGCATACCCCCGTGCAATTGTTGCCAAGGACATCACTCCAGGCGGAAGCAAACAAGCTTATTATTTCATCAACTTCAAAGGCCAAACCGGCAATAACTACACTGGCTCAACCTTGAATGGCTTTGAAACCGCAAATAATGGTGCCTCCCTGATTGCAGCAGGCACCATCACCGATCAGAACAAAGCCTATTCAGGCGGCAGTTCCGGCGCCAAGAACATATGGATCGGCGTAGCGCCAACTGACGGATCGCAGGCCTCCATCAAATATCTGACGAATTACGAATTCGACGGGAACACGACCGCCACGGATCCAGCTCTGGTCAAGATCAACGAAAACCGGTTCCTGGCGCTATGGAGTACAACGGCTACCAATGACTCTACGCATGGCCCCGTTCAATATGTGTTTATTGACGGCCAGGGGAATACAGTCAGCCCTGTCTACAACATGAATGGCGCCCTTTCGGATTGTCAGCCGATCGTTGCGGGCGACAATGTCGTTTGGTACACCACGGGCGGATCCGACAACTGGTGGTCTTCGTCCGAGGAAGCCCCGACGTTCTACACCATCAATACATCAAACGGCCAATCCGCAGCGCATGACGCGACACAATCCCATGTTGTGACGTTCGATTCGAATGGCGGCTCGAGTGTTCAGTCTCAAAATGTTCGTGTCGGAGCAACTGCAACGCAGCCGGCCACCCCGACCCGCACGGGCTATACGTTCCAGGGATGGTATACCGCTAAAAACGGCGGCTCGAAGTACGACTTCGGTCAGGCCGTGACCGGCGACATCACCCTCTACGCCCACTGGACCGTGAACACGTACACGCTCACCTTCGACGGCAACGGAGGGAACCCCGCCGAAACAACCAGAACAGTGCAATACGGGAACCAATACGGCACACTGCCGACTCCAACCCGCACAGGATACACATTCGCCGGCTGGTATACCGCTAAAAACGGCGGCACAAAGGTTACTCCGACCACTACCATGGGAGCCGCAAACACCACCGTGTATGCCTACTGGACGGTGAACTCGTACACGCTCACCTTCGATGGCAACGGCGGCAGGCCGACAGAAACATCCCGAACAGTGCAGTACGGCAGCCAGTACAGCACACTGCCTACAGCCACACGAACAGGCTACACGTTCCAAGGCTGGTACACAGCCAAGAACGGCGGCAGCCAAGTCTCTCCGGCAACAACCATGGGCGCCTCTGACACCACTGTCTATGCACACTGGGCTATCAAGTCCTACATCGTGGCGTTTGATTCGGCTGGAGGTTCCGCCGTGGATGCGCAGAAGGTGCAGTACGGTTCCAAGGTCGTCAGCCCCGCAGCCCCAACCCGTACAGGACACACATTCCAGGGCTGGTACACGGCCAGGAACGGAGGCTCGAAGTACGACTTCGGTCAGGCCGTGACCGGCGACATCACCCTCTACGCCCACTGGACCGTGAACTCGTACACGCTCACCTTCGACGGCAACGGCGGCAAACCGACAGAAACATCCAGAACGGTTGCCTATGGCAGCCCATACGGAACCATGCCGACCGCCACACGCACCGGTTATACATTCGAAGGCTGGTACACCGCCAAGAGCGGCGGCTCCCAGGTGTATATGAGTACTGCGATGGGCGCCTCGAACGCGACCGTGTACGCACACTGGACTGCTAACACATATACCGCAACGTTTGACTCGAACGGCGGTTCCGCTGTGGCTTCGCAGAAGGTACAGTACGGTTCACGAATCAACAGGCCAGCGGATCCGACCCGCACGGGCTATACGTTCCAGGGCTGGTACACCGCTAAAAACGGTGGCACAAGGTATGACTTCGACAAGGCCGTGACCGGCGACGTGACGCTGTATGCACGTTGGGCAGTAATCACGTTCCGTGATGTCACCTCATCCACCCCGCATTCCGCAGATATCGCATGGATTGCCGAGGCTGGCATCAGCACAGGATGGAAGGAACAAGACGGTTCGTACACGTTCCGAGGCATGGATACGGTCAAACGCCAAGACATGGCAGCGTTCCTGCGTCGCCTCGCAGCACGAGATAATATCACCGATGCCGCAACATGGAAGCCGACTGAAAAAGACTGGAATCGATTCAGTGATGTGAATCGCAACACTCCACATGCGAAGGATATTCTCTGGCTGGCACACGCTGGTATCTCTACAGGGTACCCAGACGGCACATTCCGCGGCATGGTGAGCGTGTACCGACAGGATATGGCAGCATTCCTGCACAGGCTCACACTCCTGGCAGGTAAGGGAAGCGGCGCGGCAAGTCAGAACTTCAGCGACGTGACTGATGCGACGCCTCACGCTTCTGATATCCGCTGGCTGGGCGGCTCGGGCATTGCACAAGGCTACCCTGACGGCACATTCCGCGGCATGACGCCCGTATATCGACAGGATATGGCAGCATTCCTGCACAGGCTGGACACGCTAGTTACCCGCTGACGAATTACCTCAGTATATGGGTGTGGGCCCTGTTCGGGAAGATGTCTTCCCGAACAGGGCCCACACCCATATTGGCATTTGGACTAACTGAAGCTAATGCTTTATGCCAGAGCTTGCTTCAAATTTCCGTTTTGCTAACTGCGGATAGAACCACTCATTGATTACCGGAACGTGATACAGCAATGCAGCACCGATGAGATCAATCGGCAACCGAACGATGAAGCTCAGTAGAACCAGCGGAATCTGTGGGAACAGCATTCGCAATGTTCCAAGGTACATTTGCCATGGCAACACATCATCTTCAATCAGATGCACACACAGAATGGCAAGACTTGCCTGCCCGATTCTGCTCAACACGCTTCCCAGCGCCGGAACTCGATCAATCAATTGCGAAATACCGACAACGCACAATGTTCCCGCAATGCTGCCGATTACAGCCAGAACGGGGCGCGAACCATAATTATTGACGGCCATGCTCATGCCACCGAAAAACATGATGTCGACCACCCAAATAATAAACGCAATAGCCCACGCGAAGGGGAAACGTTTCACAACGCCAAGTACATCGCATTTCTTGGCAAGATACCCCAAGTAGAGGAACGCGGCCGCGCACATTCCCGCTTGGATGCTCCACGGCAGCAGTACGTACTGTGCGGAAACATAGCCGACAGCAAAACACAGCGACACCCAGACAGGGGTGTAGGGGAGCCTTGCGAGGCAATGCAACAACAGACGAGCCCAAAACAGCGCAAGCAGAAACCAGATCGCGCCGATTCTCAAATCCACCCGCCAGAGTGTAAGATTCGAGATATCGCCGCTTCCATATATCGCGGCCATGCCCCATTGCCGCAAGGCAATCGCCCTGCTCTCATGGTCAAGCGTCGCCATGCAAGTCACGCCGACAAGCACGCACAATGCTGTTACCACGTAGGTGAATAGCAACTGTTTCGCTTCCTTCATCCAACGGAATCGTCTTTCCGGATGCATGAAATATCCGGAAAGGATGAAGAAAAGGGGCATATGGAACGAAAAGCAGATAGACAGAACAATCTGGGCCGTGCGGTGTGGTACGAACAGGTTTGTCTCAATGGCACTGTGTCCCAGTATCACAGCCAAAATGGCTATGCCCTTGGCAATATCGAAAAATCTAATACGCTGCATACTCTCTCAAGTCTCTTGTTGGCTCGTTCTCTCTACCGCTTGCCAGACGTTTTATAGGACATTACAGGCCGAGCAATTGCTGCAATGCACGCCACATCACAACCTGCCCCATACGATTCGGATGGATGCCGTCCTTATACAACGCCTGCTGTGGCATTCCCGTCGGACGTCCTACGATACGGAATGCCGAATACATCGAAGCGAAGCGCCAACCGTGCCGGCGGCAAAGATCCTGCAATACCGTATTCTCCTGTCCCATGGTGAGAGATCTGGGATCGGATAACGTATCGATGTTGGCAAGCACATATACGTTGTCAGCCCCGTACCGTGCGGCAATGCGATTCAGATAGCTTTCCGCTTCACGCTTGAAATCGTCGCTATTCGAAAGCCTCAATCGGTCATTCGCTCCAAGCAGCACGATAGCGGCGTCCTCATGTCCGAGAGTCGCATCGCCGATAGAGTTATAGCCCGAATAGGAACCTTTGCCCGGCGCACTGGCATTGGTCATGGATACGCCACGCGATTCCAGATAATGCCTTAGGCTGTTAGTAGCCATATCCGTCTGATGGGACGGCTCATAATAGGTGACTCCCTCAAGCCGAAACAACTCGCGAGACGTACATGGGTACGTGTTCGCCGCTCCCACTCCAGCGGCGATACTGTCTCCAAGAACGCGAACGGAACGATACCGCCCAGATTTGATTTTGTTACCAAACGCTCCTGCAGCGGATCCGACGTAATCACTAGGTATGGCAGCCGACCGCCGCGTATCGAGAGCACCGGTGCGGTTGTCAAAATAGTAGGTGGCGTTATTCACGTTCTGCTTGCCATACAGTATCTTGCCGCTCGGCCAGCTGTAACACACCGTTTTCCCACCTAGTCTCTGCCAACCGTACTGCACTGCACCGGTATGCACATCCAACAGATACCACGCTCCGTCAATAGGCTGTTCCCCATACAGCATCCAGCCCATCTGACGATCGTAGAAGACCCACTTCTGGTCTTTCGACAGGCATACAAAGCCATACTGCATGGCACCTGTCGATTCGTCGAAGTCGTACCAATGCCCGTTAATCAGTTGTTCCCCGTACTGCATCTGACCGGAGGCATGGTCGTAATATACCCATTTATGCTGTGGCGAGTTGAAATAAAAGCCATGGGACATGGTACCAGTGTGCTCGTCGAAGTGATACCAGCCGGTGTGGCTCTTGTCGTAGTTCACATAGCGTTCCCCGTACAGCATCTTTCCCGTGGTCAGGTCGTAGTAAACCCATTTACCGTCATTAGAAGGAATGTGGGTTATGCCCTTCGCCATCGCACCGGTAGCAGTATCGAAGTAATACCAAGCACCGTAGCGGTAATCCTCACCCTTGACCATATGGCCGGCAGCGTCATAGCGTACCCATTTGCCACCATTGGACTGAAGGTATACGTCTTTGTTGCGGGCCACAAAACCATTCTCGTCAATCCAATACCAATTCCTATCCTTGGCATCGTATATTTCCTTGGAACGGACCTGTTGGCCTTTTTCGTAATAATGTTCCTTTTTTGTGTCCCAACCATTGATCGAATGTGATTCACTATACGCTTCAGAGAAGGATCCCCAATCATTGGGATTTTCTTCACCGAAGGCATAAGACGTGCCGAAGCAAGCGCTAAGCAACAAAGCTGAAACCGCACAGAACCCCAGCAGCATCAGCTGCTTCAGCCGGACATCCAAGCTTCTTCTCATAACTGCCCCTTAGCAGCATATTTGCGTTTCAAGCTACCGGCAAAATCCACAATCTTCTGAATACCGTATGCTGCCATTGGAATCAGCAGCAGGAAGAACGGGAACGTATAGATGCTCTTTGCCTCCCAAAGGAGATAGCACAGAAAGCCGCCAATGAACGAGGCGCAAAGCAGCACCCGTGCAAAAACCTGAGCCGCATCGTTTCCGACTGTCTTTTCTTTGATTAGCGAACGGAGAAGAGCGATCAAACCAATGCACGCCAGCAAATACATAACGGTTTGAGCGACATTCTCGTACCGGAGCAGAATGTCTGAACCGTCGCCGATAAGAAGGAAAGAGCTCAGCCCGGCAAAGTGCCTTGAGGATTCACCCAACTCCGAATACAGCGACGTCATGAACGACGGTTCAGCCCATTCCGACGCAAGCTTGCCGATGAAGAAGCGCATTCCTTCGCCGGGATTATGCGAGAACTCCGATAACCGTCCTTGGATAAACTCTTTGGAAATCTGCGATTGAAGAGCATAATCATTGCCTGTACGTTCGAAGGCATCCAAAGCGAACCTGTTCCACCAACCGGGCGGCATATTCCCCGACTGACTCAGGCCAATGGCAATCCAAGAAAGCATCGGCATACCCTTGCCGAAATTCTGCCCGGTCCAAGACTGAACCAGCGCGACGGGAAGTTTGGAAATAACAAACGTAATCACTGCAGAAAGCAGAGACACCAGTAGCTGCCAGATACGACGGTTATGCCAGACTGCGAAGACGGCAGCGAGAAGTGCGGCAAGAACCACTATCTGATATGTCGATTTGAAGATGATGCCGATGCCGCAGACAAGAAATCCCCCGGCAATAGCGAGCGCACTAGACCAGACCTTTTGCAGACGAAACCCCTCCGCGATGATCCAAACACCGCAGATTGTAATGAAAAACCCAACGGCATTAGGGTATACGAAAGCCGCAAACATCATAAGAGGAACACATGTTGCAATCAGAACGGTGAATGCACCATATCCCTTCTTATCCAACCCAAGCATGCCGCTCAAACGCCATAGGACCGCGACCATAGCGGTGACCGCCACGGCACTGGCAATCTGGAAGGCGAGAATATTGCCCGAACCGAACAAAGCAAATACCAGCAGATACCACAGCATCGGACCACTCTGGAACGGATAGAAGGAGAAGTACGCATAAGCGCTTGGGATGTCTCGTCCGATACATTCCTTCTGCACACTGCCCACCGAGCAATAATCCGCGCTGAACTGACCGATATCCCCTCTCAACAAGGCATTGGCAGCATCCATCAAATTCTGTGAATCCGGATATGTGTACGTCACCAAACTCAGCGAAACGATCCACACAGTTTGGATTATCATCGCATATGCCAAAAGCGTGACAAAAACCCATCTACGCGGCAGTTTTGAAATCCCGATCGAGAGTAACACAATTGCGACGAACAGCATGATTGTACCGACAATGAATACCGCTGAAGGTATGCCAGAGTGATAATCAACCTGCTCCGTGATCTTTCCAAGTTGCGAACCGACCCTCTTGAACGTGACAGTGAAGAAAATTGACAGCACAAGCAGCATCGCCACAACAGCGATCTGAAGCCCCAGAGCAAGCGCAACAAGCCACTTCGGGAGTACACGTTTGAAAAGCAGGCGCCCTCCGGACACAACATTTTGTTTATTCACTCAGCAACATTCCCATCTTCCCCAAATGGAGGAATTCATCTTCTCAGAGTGTTTGTTCAATAATATAGCGAGGCCGAGCTTTGACTTCGAGGTAGATCTTCGCGATATATTCGCCGGTAACACCGAGAGCCAGCAAAATGAAGCCGCCCAGAATCCACAAGGAACACATCATCGACCCCCATCCGGCGACAGCGTGGCCAGAGAACACGGAAATGAGGGTATACACCAGCATTACGATTCCGACGAACACGGAGAACAAGCCCAAACCGGTGATCATAGTCAACGGCTTTGTCGAGAAGGAGGTCACGCCTTCAATCGCAAAGGAAACCATCTTCTTCAACGGATACTTGGATTCTCCGGCCACTCGAGTTCCACGCTTGTAATACACTTTTGCCGTTTTGAACCCAAGCGAGGGGACCAGACCTCTGAGGAACAGGTTCGATTCCTTGTACTGTGACAGAGCCGACAATGCGGCACGGCTCATCAGTCGGTAATCGGCATGATCCGGTACGGTTTCCGTTCCAAGCCACTTCATCAGGGAATAGAACGCATGAGCAGTGCCACGTTTGAAGGCAGTATCGGTGTCACGGTTATCTCGTACACCATAAACGATCTCAGCGCCCTGAAGATATTCACGAACCATATCATCAACGGCATCGGGATCATCCTGCAAATCGGCATCCATGGAAACCACGGCATCGACCTCCAGCCTGTATGCCTGCATCAGACCGGCAAACAGAGCATTCTGATGCCCTCTGTTGTGGGCTAGTTTCACACCGTGGAACAGAGCAGGATTGTCTTCATGCAAGGCTTCGATTACATCCCACGTTTTATCGGAAGACCCGTCATCAACGAAAAGGATGAAACTGCCCTGGGCAACGGCATGCGAACTCTCGAGCTGGCGCATCTTCTCCCTCAGCACATCCGCAGTCACATGCAGAGCCGCCTCCTCGTTATAGCAGGGGATCACAAATGCCATTACCGGCTCACGCCTCGTCCAAGCGCTTTGTCCGTTCTTCACATCACTCGTCATATGCAACAGTGTATGCCACACCAGCAACCCGATAAAGACGGCGCCCCTTCCGAACTCTGGGAAACCATGCACTTCGCACTTTCTGCGCATGCCCACGCCTTTTCCACTGGCGAAACGCGGGAGGTATGACGCCCTCTGTTTATTTGTCAACACTGCTCACAATAATCACCTCTATACCTTAGATAGGGGGGTATGAGAAGAAAAACCTTAGTCGCTGCCGGTTTTGTTATTGCTACCGTTTTACAAGGCATATCATATCCAGCAATCGCACTGGCTGCGGACAATACAGCCGCGGACCAGCCCACAAGCAGCCTTGTTGGCGAGC
Organism: Bifidobacterium angulatum DSM 20098 = JCM 7096; assembly: GCF_001025155.1. Lineage (NCBI taxonomy): Bacteria > Bacillati > Actinomycetota > Actinomycetes > Bifidobacteriales > Bifidobacteriaceae > Bifidobacterium > Bifidobacterium angulatum. The sequence goes on from NZ_AP012322.1 coordinate 1,891,158, forward strand.
AAAACAGCGCCGCCGAAGACACCGATGTTCAGAGCGAGACGTCTGACAACGACAATACGGACGATGGCACTGCGCCCGAAGCGAACAACGCAGACAACAAGGAGAACGTAAGCCCGGCGGCAAGCGCCACACCCAAGGCTGAATCGACAACCGACGACGAATCCAATGATTCTCCGTCGACAACGCCTCAGAACGGATGGGACCAAGACAAAAGCCACTGGTATGAGAATGGGCAAATAGTTCATTCCAAGTTCTTCTACGACAAGGGCTCCGATGCCTGGTACTGGGCGGAAGCCGATGGCTCCATTGCCTGCGACAAGGATGTATACGTTCCGAACAGCAACACGGATCGTTCCCATGGAAAGTGGGTGCGCTTCGACAAGCAGCGACGAATGGTCAAGGGCGAAGATTACCGATATGGCAGTTGGTACTACTTCGACACCAACACCGGTGCAATGGCAAAGGGAATAACCCGCATCTCCTCCAACGGCGGCAAGTGGGTCTATTACGACCTGACAACGGGCAAGATGCAATACGGGGAACGCTACATTCATTACGACGAGAGTCATACCGGCTGGTATTACTTCGACCCGCAAACCGGAGCCATGGCTCACGATTTTGTGTACCTTCGTCAAGCCAACAAATGGGTTTACTACGACAAGTACACCGGCAAGATGCAATACGGAGAGCATTGCATCAACGACGGCTGGTACTACATGAACACCACGACTGGAGCTCTTGCCAAGGGATGGACTAACCTTAAGAACAAGAGGGTCTATTACGATCCGACTTCCAGCCGCATGGTTCACGGTGGTTTGATTATCAACGGAAAGCACTACTTCTTCGATCCCTATACCGGTGCGAAGTATTCCAAGCAACAGATCGTCAATCGTCTGCTTAACTCAGCGCGTTCCCAAATCGGCAAACACCCTGATTGCCCCGGTACGCTCGCTGCCAATGGCGGACTGATTTGCCCTTACGGTCCCTGCATGTCTTTCGTTTGGTATTCCTTCCACACTGCAGGCTTGGACATCTTCCTCTGCGATGGCGCAAAAAGCGGATGGCCTCATAATAATTACGACTGGTATGCCAGCCGTGGCAGGATCAATCTTTCGCCTCAGCCTGGCGATGTTGTATTCTGGCAATTTGGCGGCTGGGCAAAGGGACTGAGCGCCAGCCATGCCGGAATCGTCGCCTCGGTTACCAACGGACGAGTTCGTATCGTGGATGCTTCCGATGGCAGCATTGCCGAGCGTAATGCCTACAACGGCGTCCGCGGCTACGCCCACCCGTACTACGACTGCTAATTCCTTGCATAATTAGGAGAGGCGTTCTGCACATCTGTGTAGAACGCCTCACTTTATATGAATCATCCCCTGCCTGTCACAGCATCAAAGTAGTGCCAGGCATTCCATTGCGGGACCCAAGTCCGTCCGTGAGCCATCGCCCCCGTAGTGGAATCAAAGTAGTACCAGGACTTGTCTCGATATTGAAGCCCCTTTACCATTTTTCCATTTTCGTCATACCTGACCCACTTGCCACCATTCGATTTCAAGTACACGTCGCCTGTCACTCGCTTACCCGTCACAGGATCAAAGTAGTACCAGCCGGCAGAGGTTTCATCGGCATTCAGATACTTCTCTCCATAAACCATCTTTCCGGTGACTTCATCGTAGTAGACCCACTTGCCGCCACTGGAATTCACATACGTAAGACCCTTGCTCATTGCGCCAGTAACGGAATCGAAGTTATACCATCCGCCATATCGGTAATCTTCGCCCTTGACCATTTTTCCATTTTCGTCATACCTGACCCACTTGCCACCATTCGACCGCAAATACACATCCTTGTTTTGCACCATGGAGCCATCGGCATCGATCCAATACCACGCATCCGTTGAAGCGTCATATATCTCCTTATTGCGAGCATATGCCCCATCGGCTTCCTGCCAATATTGGTGATTATCCTTCCAAACCCACTTGCCGGTCTGCACATAGGTCTTGCCCCCAAACGCATTTACGTCCACGCTGCCGCTGATGCCGTTGACACGCACGGACGAGGAATACTGCCAGCCACGATCGTTGCTGGACCATGCCGTGTAACCCATGCGAGAGCTGTATTGTGCCACCCACCGGGTTTTTGCGTGGATGTTGCTGCTGTTGAGCTCATTGTTGAGGTAACTGGTGTAGGAGTACACCGCAAGATTGCTATAGCCCGCGTTACGCAGCTGGCTGAACCAGGCGTTCACGATGCCGTCGTACACGGCCGGGCTGGTCGGGTGCGCGTGGCCTGTCCAGCTCCACGCTTCCAGGTCGTAATACACCGGGTATTGCAGGTCATTCAGGTTCACGCCGGCCTTGCGCAGCAACGATGCCACGTCGGCGCCTTCGGAAGCGGCATTGCCGGAATTCTCGGCGTACGAATACATGTAGATACCAAACGGAATGCCCAACCGCTTGCATTCGCTGATGTTGCGCAGCGCCTTCTTGTCATACCCGTTGCCCCAACCGTAGCTGATGCGGATAATCGCACCTTCGACCCCGGCGCTCTTCGCCTTGGCCCAGTCGATATCGCCCTGCCATTCCGACACGTCGATCACACCCTTGGCCTGCTGCACGAACAGATTGCCGTTGGATTCGAAGAACGCCGGTGTACCGTTGTACGTTCCCCAATACGCGCCATACTCATTATTCGGCAACGATGCCAACCGTACCGTCGCTTTGCTCCGAGCTGTTTCGGCGGATAGGCTGGCATCGCTTTGAGCCTTGGAGGCATTCTCGATCTTGGTTCTGACCGCGTCCACCTCAACGGGGATGAACGACGCACCGTCGGTTTTCGCCAACGGGTCCGGCTGACTACTCTGCGTGCCCACCAGGTTCGGATCGGTAATCATCTTACCGGTGGCAAGATCCTTCAACGTGCCATCCGCAGTCAACGCATGGTCTTCGGACACGACTTCCGCATCATCGGGGATGCTCTGCGCGATTGTATCCGGCAGCTCCGCTTCAGGATTGCCCGGCATGGTGTTTTCGGCACCATCTGTGCCACTGATGGAACGCACCTGTGTGACGGCGTCCATGTTCACATCATGCAGTTGCGCGGCATCCGCAGGCAACGCACCACCCAATGCCAATCCAGTTGCGGCAATCGCACACAGCACAGTTCTCATCGCACTCATTGCAGCTTTTCTCATCTCCCATAACGATCCATCACAACAGCGTTCCCAGCCTAACCGGCACCATGCCCTTCCCCGCACCTGCCAGCTTTCCTCTCGCATATTCCTCTCACAGCGAGCATGAACCGCCACCCGCCGCCTTCAGCCGTTTCACACGTTGCCCGGCTATGGTACAAATACATTCGCATGATATGGATGGAAAAAGGGTATCGATGAAATCGTTTCGCACACAACGCAGTGCAGTTTGCTGCGCTTTTCTCACTTTGGCTTTGGTTCTTCCCCTATGCGTAGTCGCACATGCGCCTGCAGCTCAGGCCGCTGGAACCGCAATCGCCGCACAGCAGAGCACTCCCGCCACGGTGAAGCTCCCCGCATACTATTCGAACGGCATGGTATTCCAACGCGGTAAGCCGATCACCGTCACCGGTGAACTGAAAAACATCACATATGCGAATATCGACTGGAGCAAGCTCAGCGCATCCCTCTCCATGGACGACAAGCGGTATTCCGGGCAGGTGACCAGCAGCCACGAAGCGAAGTTCACCATTCAAATCCCCAAGGTCCCTGCCAACCAGCACCCGTACAAGCTGGAAGTGCGGTACGACGGCAAACTGCTCAAAACCCTCGCCCACGTATATGTGGGTGATGTGTTCGTGGCAGCCGGGCAATCCAATATGGAAGTGAACTACACCCAGTATTACAACACCAAGAACCTTAAGCTCGACCCGAACGCCAGCCCGCAGGGAGTGTTCAAATACAAGGATCTTCCCGAAACCATCGACGATCCAAACGTGCATTTCATCGTGGCACAGCATGACGCGCAATCCGTACAATTCCCCGTTGCGGACGAGAATAAATCGTCCTGGTCGGAAGCCACCACGCAGAATTCCAAGCGTCTCAGCTACCTTGCGCAATTCTTCGCCCAGGAACTGCGCACCACCAGCCCGAACATCCCCATTGGCATCATCCAGACCGCATGGGGTGGCACGGCCATCAGCCGACATATCAAGGGCGGCGACATCTACAAGAACCATATCGCCCCATTGCAGGGCTTCCACGTCGCCGGCGTGCTGTGGTACCAAGGCTGCAACGATGCCGCCAACAATGCCACAGCATTGGCCTACGAATCGCAGTTCACCGCACTGATCAACCAATACCGCAAGGTGTTCGACGACGCGTCCCTGCCGTTCCTCTACGTGCAGCTCGCCCGTTGGCCCGGCTACCAGTACACGCAGATCGTGCGCCAAGCCCAGCTCTCCGCCTTGGACAACCCGAACTTGAACAGCACCGGGAACGTAGGTATGACGGTGTCCATCGACACGGACAAGGGCACGTCCGAAACCATCCACCCGTTGGGCAAGGAGATTCTCGCCAAACGTATGGCCGACCAGTGGCAGGCCATGCGCAAGAAGACCACGGTTCCTTCCGGTCCGGTCGTCGCCTCCGCCGAACGCGACGAAAAAGGCAACATCACCATCTCCTTCAAGAACGGCACCGCGCAAGGCCTGCAGGCCATGAAACCCGATTACAGCCTGAACGCGAGCGCCACCAAGGTGGCTTCGTCTACGGATGAGAAGCTGGAAGGCTTCGAAGCGGCGGACGCATCTGGCAAGTTCAGCCCGGCTACGGCCACGATTCGGGGGAACCAGTTGGTGGTGTCGTCGGATGATGTTGACCGAATCACCCAGGTGCGTTACCTGTTCAGTGGCGATCCGAATTGTTCCAGCATGCTGTATAACAAGCAGCAGCTGCCGGCCAGCCCGTTCATTATCGCGATTCCGTAAACCTGCGGTTCCGCGTAGTACATGCGGGCGGAGCGGCTCGTTTCCGTAGACGCCCCGCCCGCGCTTGTCTGTGCCGATCGCTGCCAGGTCAGTACCGATTCAGTACCGATTCAGTACCGGTTCGATACCGATTCAGTGTTATCCAATCTCAGTTTCCGCACTCAAACCGGTACAGCGCCCACCCCTTGGCGAAATCGCCTTTATTCGAGTAGTCGCGCACCTTTTTCAGCGTGCCGTCCTTCACGTATTTGGCGATCAGGTCTTCCTTGTGGAACGGGTCGTATTGTTCCTTGAAGGTGAACATCTGCAGGCTTGGTGCCTGTTCGCCCATCGCCAGGAAGTATTCCGGGGCATCGGTTCCAATCGGGCATACCGTGCCGAGCACTGACTGGGCGTCTCCCGAGTCGAAGGCGCGTTCCACGGCACCAAAGATCGCGCCGTTCTTTTCAGCGGCCGGATTGTAGATCGGGTACAGCATGTTCGTACCGAATATCGACATGCCGTACATCGATCCGTTCAACGGATCGGAAACCACCACGGCCTTGTTACCCACTTCGCGTGCCACGTCTTCCAGGATCTCGTATTTGGATTGCGTAAGCTGTTCGACTGGCTGTTCGTCGGTAAGCTGCATGTTCGCGTACACCGCATCGGCAACCTGCGTGCGCGTCACGTTCGTGAACTGGGGCACGACGGCGAGCGCCACCACCAGTACCAGCGCGATGATCGCATCCGCGTGCCGCGCGGAAAGCTCGTTGATGGCGCTTGCCGCGAATACGATCAGTGTGACGAGAGCCAACGGGATCATGGTGAGTGGTCGGACTTCGGTGCGGTACCATACTGCCGCCACGATGTTCGGGAACCAACCGGTGAGTGATGCGGAGCAGACGAGCACGAGCCCGAAGAGCAGCACCATCATCGCCATGGAAATGGCGTCTTTGCGGAGTTGCTTGTAGGTCGCATACGAGTAGTCCGCCCTCAAGTGCTTGCCTGTAAGCGGCTTGGCTCGCACAACTCGCGGCACGATGGCGACGAGCAGTGTGATGATGAATGCGGCGATCACCACTACCGCGGCGAAAATGCCTGTTGCGCCTGGTAATTGGTCGGTGATGAAGATGCGCAGCGCGTCCGGCACGCTACGGCTTGGCGTATAGGTGTGGAACCAGTCGGCGGGGTTGAAGTAGCGGGTGGACTGGTAGTGCGAGACCATGTAGAAGAAGAACGCCACGCCGGCCGCCAGCACGGACAGGAACGCGCCGAGGATCAGCTTCCAGGGCAGGCGCAGCAGCAGGAACGGCACGATGAACAGCAGCCAGGTGAACGCGATGCGTGGGTGTGCGATAAGGCATAGTATGCCGACGATCAGGGTGGTGATGAGCCAACGGGCGATGCCGTTATGTGACCAGTGTTGTTTTGGGGTGTTATGCCGGCCTGCGATGGCGTCGAAGAAGCGCAGTGTGGCGTAGATCCAGAATGGGAGGATGGCTGTCGCCAAGCCGTATGCGAGCAGTGGACCGGTGGCGAGGCTTTGGAATGGGTAGCAGGAGGATGCGATGGAAAGCAACGGCACTGCGAATGCCATGATGCAGGGGAAGATCACGTTGCGCATTGTGTTTGGCTGCTGTTCTGCTTTCCGGGCGTGGTTCCGCTCGCAATCCGCATTGCCGGCATGGTCAGCGTCACCGGCACGGCCTGTGCGCTTCAGGTAGCGACGCGACCGGCAGGTCCAATAGGATGCCAGCAACTGCATGCCGGCCGGCCAGATCAGCCCGGCTCCCATAATCCATACCACGTTCAGGGCGGTGTACACGTTGATGGTCGCTCCGAACACTGCCGCAAGTTTGATCAGCCCTGCGGCCAGCAGGTGGAACATGGGCGGGTAGAACGCGTCGTTCGGCCACAGGTGGGTAGCCGCGCCGATGCCTTGATCGAAAATCTTACGAATGAAGTAATAGTGGGCTGGTGCGTCGATTTCGTGCAACGGATAGTTCCATGCCGCGCTCCCCTTGGGGAACCAAGCAACCACGACCATGCATGCCGTCAGCACGCCCAATACCATGCATATCGGGACCGCCAGGCGCCCAGGCCGTTTCTCCCCCACATCGGTATTCGCATCACCCGCGCCGTCGGCCTGCCTGTTGCCTTTCGGAGCGCCTAAAGCACTGAGATCAAGCTCTTCAAACTGATTGTCTGCCGTCTGTTCCGAGTTCACACCCATTTCCACTTTCATGCCGTGGGCTTACGCCCGTCACCAGATTCACGTCACATCCGACGCTCTCATATAGTCCTTTACAAACCGGTAGGGGCTCGCCGTGCGTTACGGTGAGCCCCTACACCAGTTGATTGCCTCGACCGATCAGTCGTCCAACGGCGACGGCATCGGACGCCACTCAGTGTCGTGCAACAACTTGCGCGAATCCCACCAGCCCTTGGCGATCTGCACGATGCCGGTGCGCAGGTGCTCACGATCCACGGCCACCAGTCTGATGACCTCCTTGGCAGCGGTGGCAATGGTGCCGAGCGCGAACAGGAACGGACGGTAGTCGCCGTACACCATGAAATAGCGGGCCATGTAGCCGCGATTACGCATGATGTGGTAACGGTTCATGTCGGACGTAGAGTTCAACTGGCGCACGCCGGCGATATCCCAGTTGCCGATCTCTCGCGTACGACGCAGAATCACGTCCGGCACGACAATAGGCTGCGTGACCTTGCTGGCACGGTAACCGTAGATGGTGTCGTCCCAATAGATGAAGAAGCGTGGGTCGGGCAGGCCAATCTGCTTGACGACATGACGGCTGAACAGGCCGCCTTCGAAGCATAGCGTGTTCATCACTCGATAACCGGCCGGGCCGAACGCTGCCGGTGCGATGGGGTTCGGAATACCCAGGCCGATGCGGAAATCATACTGCCAGTAGAACGGACCGCCATCGTAATCGAAACGGCTGCCTTGGATGACCTCGTGACGCTTCGTCCACGGTGCCAGCTTGGCGATGGCATCCGGCAATACCGCCACATCGTCGTCCATCACCCAGAACCATTCGGCACCCAGCTCGTACGCCTTCTTCACACCTGCGGAGAAGCCGCCAGCGCCGCCAAGGTTCTCGGTCTGCGGCGCATACACCACGCGGGACTGGTTGCCATCGCCATCGACCACGGTCTTGCCCCACTGGTCGTTGACCTTGGTCTCAAACTCCTCGACCATACCGCGAGTCTCATCGGACTGCTCGTTGTCGACCACGATAATACGCCACGGAGCCTGTTCCAGGGCGAGAATCGAATCGAACAACGTCGCCAGAAGCTTCTGACGCTTGTAGGTGGTGATGACCATGGCGAGCTTGCTGATCGTTGCCGCCTGTGCCTGTTCGACGTGCTTGGCCGGCTCGGCCTGTTTGGTGGATTGCGTTGCGTTCCTCTTCAAAACGTTCCCATTCGTCATAGGGCATATTGTCCCACTACCTCTAGGCAGGGGCTGGCGCAAACCGGATCTTTCGCCGAATTGCCGCATGGATGTGCTTCCCCGTCCCTGCCGGGTTTCCCTACGGCACAATAAGACACGCCGTAACGTGCATATTCGTGCGAAGTGAGGTATTCTATTCGAGTTGCGTTTCGTGCGTAAGCAGGAAATGTATGGAGAATTCGCCTAGTGGTCTATGGCGCACGCTTGGAAAGCGTGTTGGTGTAACAGCCTCACGAGTTCGAATCTCGTATTCTCCGCCAGCAGGGTTTTCGAAGCAATTCGAAAACCCTTTTTTCATGCCCGGGAATGGCTTCTTTAGCGACTCTCTGCTTCCAAATCATGAAAGCAAAACTTACAAGCGCTCCATCGAATAATCAAGGCAAGAGATGTTTCGGCTACAGCCGCCATCCCTGGCGATAAAACAGCAAATACTGCACAACCCGGAAAACATGAATAACGGCAATGTACATATAGCAAGAAAGATCAGCTCCTCATTTGCAGAAGCCAGTCTTTCTTGCTTCAGTTCGCCAAACATCAGACGAACTAATGTGTTTTTTGAACTTAAGAAAATTACATTAGCTCATCAACACCTGCAATCTCCCTCAAAACTGCTGTATGTCAAGCCTTTAATAAAATAATGTAATTATCCAAAACAGCAAAAAATACATTAGTCTATTCATTAGTTGATCAAGAAGCTAAGAATGCAACCGCTTACTCTTGAAGATGCCATTTAGCTGCCGAAGTGGCACCTTCTGAGTAGATTTTTCCTTGCTTCCGAAGGCTCTGCAACAAATAACTCACTCTGTCCCCCTTCTGCTTAGCACTTAGTGTCCCCGGCAATGCATGGTCAATGGCGTTAATCACCTCAAGCCGCGAAGAAGGCCTAGATCGAAGTAGCTCCAAAATCAACTCCTTGCATATTTTGTTGTCCAAGCCTTTGCTACGCACATACTCTTTCTGTTTGCCCATGGCATTCGCCACATCTGATGAAATAATCAAACGAGGATAGCGCCCCTCTACCAAACCACGCGACCTCAGCGAAGCGGCCTGATCCTTCTCTATCACCAGCCCTTTCTGAATCATGTCAAGCCATACCACACTCTGTAAATCCAAATTAGGGTAAGCCGCAAGCAGCTGAGAATACTTCTCATCAATTACAGTCCCATAGATCGAGACTGATACACGAGATCGATCTGACAAATCATATGTGGGCAACGGCAGCCTACGCTTCTTCTGCATCTCGAAAACATTCCTGATACCGATAGCGTTCTGATCAATCATACCGACTTTGCTCATTGCTTTGGAGAGTAAGGAATTCCGGTAATACGGAGGCTTGTAGCCAACGGCCAGTGCAGCATCTATGCTCCCAGGAATGAACGATCCCTCATTCATAAACACAAGTCGATCTTCGTATTCCAGAAGGTTGATTTTCCCCGATAAACGATAATCCTGATGTGCAATGGCATTGTGCAGCAACTCTCGGATAATCTCCGGACTATAGCGTTGCGTCACCTCGGGGAACAGCGTATTAGGATCTGTGAAAAATCTGTACTTCTCGTTACGCACCTTGCCAAGCACCTTGTCCACCTGCAATATAAATGGGGGCTCGAAGTGCTCATATGAAACTACATCATTTGCCGAGTTATACAGCGTCCAAGTGATGCGTGGCTCGGTTCCGCCAAGGAAAACTGCGGATTCAGGCTTACCTAGCAACACCAGGGCGGCATTGGTCACATGGCCATGGATCAACAACCCAATCTTTGTCAGAATCTCTTCAGACGAAAATCCCTCAATTGCCTGTCGTCTAGACGCGTACTTCTTTGAATATTCTTCGCAAGCAAAGGCCACAGCATCCGAATCAAGATCATCGATATTCGCATCATACGCAAGCTGACTAGACCAGTCGGGCCTAGCCTGAGAATATATTGCCGTCAACTTGAAAGCCGGCATCTGCACGATGGATTCGTTCTCACGAGAATAAGGAACGCCCTTCCAAGTAGTAGGCGTCGCGAATAAGGCCGGAGGGACTTGAAAGGCTACCACTCGCTGACGATCTATCGTCAGTTCATATATCTCTTCGAATGTCATGCCGCTATTGGTATACAACGCCATCTCATGCTTCAGCTTACGCAAGCCAATGCTTGGCTCATGAGCCTCTTTGCGGTATCCGGTCCCACATATCGTCCGATCGTTGCGCACACCGAAGAGAAGCCAACCAGCATCGGCATGGCGAAGATTGGCCTCGTTACTTAAAGCAGAAAAGTACTTCCCCAAATCATCGAAATCGAAATTGTTCTTGGCGGATTTGTACTCCACCACCTCAGTCTCTACATCAGCCAGTAGCCTCTGAACCTTATTCACCACTTCTTCCTGGCGATAGACCACGCTAGACCTCCAACTAATGTAAAAGCGTACAAACTAATGTAATAATAGCGCTTTTCGTGACTCTCGCAGCAAGCCCCCCCCCCCCCCCAACTTTGGCAACACACAAATGGTGTCGGTAATAGCAGCGCCACTACATAGAAAAGCACCCCGCTACTTCCCGCTATTTCCCACTAGGTTCCCGGTAACACCGCAGATCACAGAGCCACGGTGTTCGCTAAGCTGGAGGGCAAGGTAATTCCTAAGCCAAGAGAGACGCAGCACACCCAAGGGAACCGAGCACGCGAGAGGGGAACATCAATGACCGAAGAGTTCTGCGAGCAATGCGGCCAGGCGCTCGTTCCCAACGCCAGATTCTGCGCCGTCTGCGGGTGGGAGACCGGCAGTCAGGCGACGTTGCCGTTGCCGCAGGGGCTGACGGGAAACTACGGCGGTTCCGGATACCCGCAGCAAGGCGCAACGACACCGTTGGAGGAGTTCGAACAGGAGTTTGAACGCCAAAGCACCTACGAGCCCGCATACGATCCCTACGATCAGTACGGTAACGACTCGTATGCCAACGATTCCGGCGACCACGGCAGCAGAAAAGGCAGCGGGAAACGCGGCAAGAAGAAACGCAACAGCGCCAAAGACAAAGCCGGCGGGAAAGGATCCAAACCAGCCGCCGCAAAGCGCTCCACAGGCAAATTCACGAAGAAAGCCACAGCTACGAATGGCGCCCATGATCCCGGCAAATCCCGCAGGCACCCGGTGACCGCGATCGCAATCGCAATACTGGCGTGCATCGTGGTAGTGTTCAGCGGCGTCGGCATCGTACGCATGATGGCGAGCGCCAACGGCACCGTCTCGGGCTTAGACGCCAGTAGCTCCTCTTCGAGCAGCGCAGGCGCTAAAGACGAGACACCTGCGAATAACAGCCAGAATTCCACACCGGTAACGGGCAAGACATCGAAGAAGGCCACAGCGCAGCAACAGGATACGCAACCGCCTGCGGAAGGGCGTTACCTCAATGCACGGTTCGGCTATGCGGTCACGATACCGCCTGGATTCACATGGCAGGCTGAATCAGCCGACGGTGACGGGCGCACGTTCACCGATGGTCAGACCGGCATGACCATTGCCGCATGGGGGTCGAACAACGCGTTGCATGAAACGGTGATCTCCGCGTTCAAGCAGGCCACGGCCGGCCATTCGGTCTCCTACCAGCAGATACTCGACAGCGAGTTCACCGCGACATGGGAGGAAAACGGCACCATCACCTATATTCGCGAAATGGTGTCCGCTGGAGCCATCCGTGCGGTGCGATTCACCTACCCATCCACGCATAGGAACGAATGCGACCGCTTTGTGGAACAGGTGGTGCCGACACTAACCGCCACCGATGCCATGACAGCGGGATCAGGGCAATAGCAGGTAGATGATCTGTCCGGTATAGCCATTCGTGCGGAACGTTGCGACCGGCATTACGCACGATACGATTGCAGATAGCCGATACCGCGACGAGGCATAGGACGACGGTTCGTCAAAACGACGGACGGCCAACGACCAGACAGCAGCTTGGTGTGAAACATACTGTGAAACAGTGAAATGGAGGGTGACATGGGGGCATCGCCAACGATTCCGGAACAATACGCCAACCAGCAGGTCGGCATAAGCGGATACCGGGTACTCAACCTGGATCTGGACGGCGTGTGCGCCGACTATGCGGGCGCCATGCGCGACTACCTGGTACGCAACGGCCGTATGGATCCGCAGACCATCCCCGCAAACACACGATACGCACTCACCGACAACGACGGCTGGCCATTCGCCAGCAAATCCGAATACATCGCAGCCCACAAGGCAGCCGAAGAGGAGCACCTCTACGCGACCATGCAGCCCATTCCAGGCGTCGCACACGCCTTGCAACGACTGGCCGACGAACACGTGTACATCCGCATCGTCACGCACCGGCTGTTCGTATCCGGGCAGCATCGCATCGTCGTCTCCGACACCGCCAAATGGCTCGACGACAACAACATTCCTTACATGTCGCTCTGCTTCGCCGGGCTGAAAGACAGTATCCAAGCCACCGTGCACATCGACGACTCGCCCGCCAACATCGCCGTACTGCGTGAAGTCGGCCAGCATGTGGTCGTATTCGACCAGCCATACAACCGCGAGCTCGGCGGCCCGCGCATGGCGGATTGGAGCGACGCAAGCGTTGACCAGCTACTCGACTGGTTCGAACAGTGGCCTGCGGAACAGTAGGTCGCACCTAGTAGTCAGGTAAGCAAAGCAGAGCCGACAACGCCGCAATGGCGTCTAAACTACAGTCAGACACGCGCCTCAGTACGCGAGGCTGGCCACACCCCAGCCGGCTACGGTACACAACACCGGAACCACCATCGACAGCAGGCAATACAACCCAGCCATGGCGAACTGCTTGCCGCGAAGCAACGCCATCACCTCGTTGATCAAGGTGGAAAACGTGGAGAATCCGCCAAGGAAACCGACCACAAACAGCGTGCGCGTGGCATAATCCACCTCGCCGTTGACATACCCGGCCGCGGCAATGCCCGCGCAAAAACCGGCAAGACAATTGATCATGAACGTGGCCAGAGGGAACAGCCGATTCTTCCACCAACGGCGCACCGACGTGTCCACGATAAAACGAGTCACCGCACCCAAGCCGCCGAACACGCAAACCATCAAAAACGTCGCCATCACGCCCTCCCCCCGTCACGAGATTCCGACGCATCAGCCGAAGCGACCACAGGAATCTCACCCGTGGAAACAGCAGCAGAACCGGCAGCAGAACCAGAACCACGCATCGGCAACGCCGCAGCAACCTCGACCACCTCACCGGTCGCCAAATCACCCACCAACGGAATCTCATCAGTAACAGGCGCAGGCTCAAAAGCAGGAACCCCAGTCGCCACACCCTCGCCAACACTGCTGATAGCACCATCAACACGCATATCAGACGACTCGCTCGGCACAGCAACAGGCTTATCAACCACAATCGGAGACTCCGCAGCGATAAGCGCCTCGGCATCCACCGAAGCAGTGGAATCCCCCGAAGCAAAACGCTCAACCACATTCTGCGGCACGCCCTCAATCACCGGCCCAGAATCACCATCATTACGCATAGCATTCCGCACCGCCTCCTGCAACACCTGAGACTTCCGGCGAGCAGTCAACAGCAAACCCAATTTAACGCCAAGAACCGAGCACAACGCACCACAGGCAAACGTGACTAGCACATACAACACCGTGCCACCGATCTCGCCACCACGCAGCGAAGCCAACTCCTCAATACCCAACGTGGAAAGCGTGGAACAGCCGCCACACACACCCAAGCCCACACCCTTCGACACCAATTGCTTCACACGCCGAGTCAGCCACGACGCATGCGACATACCAATAGTGACCATGGCAAGCACCAGGCACGCAACCATATTGGCACCGAACGTGGCAACATGAAACGCGCTGAGCACACCACGGCGGGCAAGCGGCGAAGGAAACGCCTCGGCAAGGCCAAAACGCATAGCGGTACCGATACAACCGCCGACAAACACCACCAGATACAACAGCAGATCCGCAAGCGGATTGAACTGCGCCTGCACACGCTTAACCGGAGCAAGCGGAATCTGCGGCGGCTGTTCGGCAGCAGCGGCACCTGTGGGATGCGGAATCGCCGCAGCATAGGAGCGAGCATGCACCTCGCTCATCTCCTGCGTGGACAAACCCGGTTCCTTGGGCTGGGCGATGAACGCCGCCGGCTTCGCCTGCTGGCGCGATGCGGCAGAGGCGGCATACGCGGCAGCCAAAGTGTCCGATTCGGCAGAATCGGACAACCCAGCACCACCAGTACCACCACGTGTGTCCGATTCGGGAGAATCGGACACTGAGGGGATCGGGGACGCGACCAATGCGGAAGCATCGGCATGAGGCGGAGCCACATCGGTTACCGGCTCAAACGTCGAAGTGATCTCGCCAAGATTCGGTATATCCAAATCCGGCATATCAAGATGCTGCACACCCTGCCAGGCGTCAACAGCATCACCACCGTCACACCCATCATTCTTCCGTGATTCCATCCGACCTGCTTGCTTTCGTCTCAATCGTCTCTACTTCACGGCGAAACGGGAAACGCCGCGATCCCGCCGCGACCTCATTGACCCGGCCGAATCCTTCAAACCACGCCGCCCGCAAAACCATACGACAACCCGCACAGCCCATGCATTCGCCTTTATTCCGTTCCGAGTGTACACGGTTCAATGCCAGAGCACAGACTCCAGCCCATTCCCATCCAACGCAACACAGTCACCATGCAAACGCACGCATGCAGGAACATAAACCGCACGGCAAGCGCCAAACCGCCAAACCCGCCAATCAGACTGCAAACAATGCACCGGAATCACACATCCACATCGCACAAATCATGCAACGCCAAACGCACGGTCCGCTCATCCTCACCACTGAACAACACAATCAGATAATCACCACCACGCAACACCGTATCGCCACGCGGCACAATCTCACGCTCCCCACGACGAAGCCCGATCACCAAACAGCCGGACGGCCAATCAACATCACGAATCCGCCTGCCATCTGCCTGAGACCCCATCTCCAACGGCAACTCCAACACACCATTGCCTATAGCGCTCGGAGCCTGCACATCCAACTTCTGCGCACGCATATAGCGTTCCAACAGCGCATCGTAAATCGGCCGGGTATGCAGCACATCCGAAACCAGCATGGCAATGAACACCACCGCCGCGACCGGCAACATATGCGTCAACGTGCCAGACATCTCAACAGCCAGCAGGATCGAAGTGATCGGAGTCTTCACCGAAGCCGCCAGCACGCCAGTCATCACACACACCGCAAACACAGCCACCGCTCCGCCGCTCACACCACACAACCGTTGCGCCGCAGCACCGCAAATACCGCCAGCCAACGAACCCACGGCAAGAATCGGCATGAAAATACCGCCAGGCGCACCAGAACCAAAACTCGTACTCGTAAACAGCAGCTTCGCCACAAACAGCACACACAACATGCCAAGCCCGGTAGTGGCATGCTCAGCCATACCAATAAGATTCGAGCCACCGCCAAGCACATCCGGCAGCCAAATACCCACCGGCAACGCAATCGCCAAAGCGACCAACGGACGACTCCACGCCGGCAGTTTGCCGTACAACGTTTGGAAACCGAGCAGGGAACGGTTCATCAGCGAACCAACCAAGCCGGCAAGCAATCCCAGCGGAATCAGCCACACATATTCACCGAGCGGCAGTTGCGCGATCGAACCGAAGGCAAGCACCGGACGCAAGCCGAAACAGTATTTCGACACGAAATCGGCGGTGAGTGAAGCCGCGGTGGCACCCATGAGAATCACCGGCGAGAAACTACGATGAATGCCTTCCAAGGCGAACATCATGCCAGACAGCGGGGCGCTGAACGCCGCAGACAGACCAGCTGCCGCACCGGCGGTCACCACATAATGCTCCTGCACGTCCTCACGACGCCTGCCACGCAACCGATGCGACAAAAACTGCGCGCCCGACGCACCAATCTGAATCGACGGCCCCTCACGGCCCAGCGACAAACCAAACGCGGCACCCAGCAAGCCACCGACAAAACGGACCGGCAGAATCGTCTGCCACCGCATCCTCAACCCGGCAAGCACCACACCATCAGTTTGCGGAATGCCACTGCCCGACGCCATAGGCTCACTGCTGATCATCCAGGCAATCAGCAGGCCGACCGCCAGCGCAGCAAACGCCCACGGAACAATCAGCCACGGATTCACACGAATCTGCGCATACATCCAACGCGCGAACCGGGTGCAGTTCTCGATGCCGAGACGGTACAACACCACCAGCAGGCCAGAGACAAGGCCGACGCCAATGCCGATCGCCGCCATCTTCCACTTCATACGATTGAATAACGGAATCATCCGCTCAATATGCTGCGCCATGCTCATATCATTCTGCCCTGCCATCGCTTGCCCGCCTCCTTATGGCTATTGTGCATCCTCCGGTGTCTGATTGCCCGATTGCCTGGTTGCCTGATTGACCGATTCGGGAGAAACGGACAACCACGCGCCGCAGATCCCCTCATGGATGACCGATTCAGGAGAATCGGACATACGCAGTCACTAATTCCGACCATACATGGCATATTCGGCCGAATCGGACATTAGCAGCTCCAGCTGCACACATCGTGTGACCGATTCGGGGGAATCGGACAACCATGCGCCGTGCAACCCTCCTTGCATGACCGATTCACCAGAATCGGACAACCGCGTCATGCAGATCCGAGCCTGTTTGACTAATTCGGGGGAATCGGACATTCTGGGAGGATTTGGCCGCGCGCGTAGGCTCACTATGTTTCGCACGCATAATGAAAAGTGCCGGCAAGGCACAAAGCCAGCCGGCACCAATCGTAGCCACGCAGATTTCGGGAATCAGTCGATCAGCGAGTTGATCTGGATGATGTGGTCACGCTGCGGACCAGTGCCGATTGCGGAGATACGGCAGCCGCTCAGCTCCTCCAAGCGCTTTACATACGCCTGGCAGGTCGCCGGCAGCTCGTCAAAGCTATGGCAGGTGGAGATATCCTCAGTCCAACCCGGCATGGTTTCGTAAATCGGCTTGGCCGCGGTGAATGCGGCCTGATCGGTCGGCATTTCGTCGTGACGCTCGCCGTCAACGTCGTATGCCACGCAGATCGGGATTTCCTTCAGACCGGTGAGCACGTCGAGTTTGGTGAGCACGATATCGGTCAAGCCGTTGACGCGGGCGGCGTAGCGGTTCACCACGGTATCGGCCCAGCCGCAACGACGCGGGCGGCCGGTGGTCACACCATACTCGTGGCCCTGCTCGCGCAGCCAATCGCCGGATTCATCGAACAGTTCGGTCGGGAACGGGCCTTCGCCCACGCGGGTGATGTATGCCTTGGCAACGCCGATCACACGGTTGATGCGCGTGGGGCCAACACCGGTACCGGTGCAGGCGCCACCTGCGGTCGGGTTGGAGGAGGTCACGAACGGATACGTGCCGTGGTCCACATCCAGCATGGTGGCCTGGCCGCCTTCGAACAGCACGTTCTTGCCCTCGTCCAGCGCCTTGTTCAGCACCAGGGAGGTGTTGGCCACATACGGCTTCAGACGCTCGCCCAGCGCAAGCAGTTCGTCGGTGGTCTGATCCACGTCGACGGCGCGACGGTTGTACAGCTTGACCAGCATAAGGTTCTTCTGGTGCAGGCTCGCTTCGACCTTGTCGCGCAGGTGCTTGGCGTTGAACAGATCGTGCACGCGGATGCCGACGCGGTTGATCTTATCGGCGTATGCCGGGCCGATGCCGCGGCCGGTGGTACCGATCTTGTGCTTGCCAAGGAAGCGCTCGGTCACCTTGTCCAGCGTGCGATGGTACGGAGCGATTACGTGTGCGGCTTCGCTTACCAGCAGTCGGGAGCAGTCCACGCCGCGGCTTTCCAAACCGTCGATCTCCTCAAACAGCACTTCGGGGTCGACAACCACACCGTTGCCGATCACCGGGGTCACGTTCGGGCTGATGATGCCAGAGGGCAGCAGGTGCAGCGCATACGATTCGTCGCCGACCACCACGGTATGGCCCGCATTGTTGCCGCCGTTGAAGCGGGCAACATAGTCGACCTTCGTGCCGATCAGGTCGGTCGCCTTACCCTTGCCTTCGTCTCCCCACTGGGCACCGATCAAAACAATTCCAGGCATGTTGTTGCACCTCCGCGCGTATGCGATTTCGCCTCAAAGCCTTACCCAAGGCCTTACAAAGACTACCCTGCGCCCTCTACCGGATATCTGCCGGATATGCACCGATCGGCCGTTGAAACTAGTCAGTTCCATCATTTTCGTCTTATACAACGCGACACACCCGCCGTGCCGCCACGCGCCGCATGCATTATACAGCGCGTGCGGCATCACACTACTTCAACGCCTTGCCCGCGCTGCCAAGCTGCCTGCAAGCCTCCACCACGCGTGCGGCCATGGCGCTTTCCGCTTCGCGTCCCCACGAACGCGGGTCGTACATCTTCTTGTTGCCCACCTCACCGTCGATTTTGAGCACGGCATCATAGTGGGAGAACATGTGCCCGGCCACCGCGCGGCTGAACGCGTACTGCGTGTCGGTATCGATGTTCATCTTCACCACGCCATAGCTCACAGCCTGTGTAATCTCTTCCGGCGTGGAACCAGAACCGCCATGGAACACCAGGGCGAACGGCTTGCCCGGAGCGACATCCAGCGTGTGTGAGGGATCGGGTATCTCACCGGCCTGAACCGCGAGCGCGAGCGTGGTCTGGATCTCATCGAGCAGTTCCGGGCGCAGTTTGACCACGCCGGGCTTGTATGCGCCGTGCACGTTGCCGAAGGTGAAGGCGGCCATGTAACGCCCGCGTTCGCCGAGTCCCAGGCGTTGCGCGACGGCGATGCCCTGTGCCGGGGTGGAGTAGAGCTTGTCGTTGATTTCGGCGCTGTGCCCGTCTTCTTCGCCGCCGACCGCGCCGATTTCGATTTCCAGCACGGTGTGTGCGGCTTGTGATTTGTCGAGAAGCTCTTCGGCGATGTCGAGGTTTTCATCCAGCAGCACTGTGGAACCGTCCCACATGTGCGATTGGAATGTCGGCTCCTGACCGTGCCGCACCTGTTCGGCTTCATGATCGAGCAGTGGACGCACCCATTCGTCCAGGTATTGTTTGGCGCAATGGTCGGTGTGCAGGGCGATGGTGATGTTGGGGTATTTCGCCGCGACTTCGTGGGCGAAGGCCGCGAAGGCAAGCGAACCGGTGACACGGTCGTTCACGCGTTGGCCGGACAGGTAGGCGGCACCGCCTACGGAGACTTGGATGATGCCATCGGATTCCGCTTCGGCGAAACCCTGCAGGGCGGCGTTCAGGGTCTGTGTGCTGGTCACGTTGATTGCGGGGTACGCGTACCCGCCACGACGGGCAGCGTCCAGCATCTGTGCGTAACGTTCCGGTGTTGCAATAGTCATGCCTCTATTATCGCCCGACCCTATCCCACTTGTCATGTGACAACATTCGCCATCGCTAAAGCGCCCGGCAACTGTGTGATACGGCTGCCGGGCGCTTGGCTTCATGATGTTCGCGATGACGCGGCGATCAATATTGGTAATCGACCTCGTTGCGCAGTTTGCCTGACGGTGTCTGGTCGATAGTCAGTTCGGCGGTCGCCTTAGGCGAGGTGGTTACATCGAATTCGAAGGTCACGCTTTCGCCGGGTGCGAGATAGGCAACGCTGGTTGTGAGCTGCTTGCCGTCCATCGTGGTCTCACGCTGGTCGCGCACATCCCCCTTTGAGGAGATTTTGCCGATCGAACCGCCTGCCGGAGCATAGAAGAGCATACGCTGCACTGAAGTTCCACTCTCCGCCACCGGCTTGTTCTCGACGCCTTTCTGCACGCCGCCGAGGATGTATGTGTTAGCACTTGCTATCTCGCTGTCGGTCAGGGTGTTGGTCAGCGTGTACTTCACGTGGTAGCTTCTTGAACCGTCCTTGTTGGTTGCGCTCTTGGTCACTGTGGCTTTGCGGTCGATATACCATCCAAGCTTCGAGGGGTTCTGCTCGTTGAGGTAGATGCCGACCTGCGGGGTGCTTTCCTTGCCAGAGATGCCGGATTCCTGGAAGTATTTCGTCTCGTCCGCGTGCGTGGTGTAGGCGTAGAAGTGGCGTTGTTCGATCAGGTCGCCGATGCTGTTGGCCATGGCCATCATCTTCGTGGCATTCAGGTTGCTGAACGCCTGGTCCATCACCGTTTGCGCGATGTACTCGAAATAGGCGTCCTGCTGGGCTACGGGAACATCTTTGTAAATGGTGTTCAGCAGGTACTGTGCCGTGTTGTTTCCAGTAAGCACCGTACCGTCCTGCAGGGTGACGTTGCCATTGAGCTTCACCATTTCCTGAATAAATACGGGGTCGATTGCGATGAAACCATCGACCTCGCTTGCGTAAGGGGAACGCTGCCAGGTGGCCGCGAGCATTTCGGCGTTACGCTTAAGATTCGGAACGGCGAAGGTGTCTCTGACATCCAGCGAGAACGCCAAAGGGCCGTTGAATACGGCGTATTCCTCGGCATTGCCGTTGCCACCGTTGATCAGTTCAGCATCCGCACGGAATTCACCGACACTTACGTTCCCCTGGTTGGCTTGCAATGTGCCAACGGAGCCCACCAAACCACCGCCGGAACGCTGTTCGGATGTAGTCTGCACGGCGATCAGATAGGTTCTGGCACCGTTCTGCCCGAGAATCGCAGGCATCATCTGCATGACGCTATTGAGATGATCGACAGTGCCGACAATGGAGGCAAGACGCTCCTTACCTTGCCGGTATGCGTTGGCGATCATGCCGATTTTCGGCGTGGGCAGGGAATCATATGTGTCCAGCTGATGTTTCATCCGCGTGCTCACTGTGGCGAAATCGGATTGTATGGATACAAGCGGTTTCAAGTTGAGCACGCCGTCCTGGCTGTTCAACTGTGCGGTGGCGAGTTTATGGGACATGCTGCTGATTGTGGGAAGCGACCGCTGGGTCAGATCATCCAAGACTTCGGTCATGCCTCGCACGGTTTTCACATCATTGCCTACGCCCGGCAACACACTGGCAATGCTCCACAAAGGCCCGTGTGCGATGCTCTTCGCCTTGGCGGTGTGATCCTGGGCCTGCGTGATGGCTGTGGACGAAATGCCCCCGTCTTTGAGCACTTCGGAACCGGAAATACCGGACAGCGCCGCAACCGCCTGGCTCTCATGGCTTTTGACGGACCGTGCCTGCTGATAGAACGTCAATCCGCATACGATTGCCATGCCAATCGCAACGGCGACACAAGCCAGGATAATAACGACGTTGCGCGTTCCGCGCGATTGCACACGCCTGCCATGTGATGCCAACAGATTCTCCCCTCGTACTGTGCGACAGCTCATTCGCCTGATTCCGCTCATTATAGAAGCACACTGCAAACCCATGCGACCAGCAAATGCTCTGCAACCCTTCACACGTCGGTTCGTGCCGTTTTATGTGTCAAATAGCGTAATTTGCTCAGCTGCTTTGCTTGCACGTCCCAGTGGACGGCATAGAATGATCGTTGGATTAGGTAGCAACGGAGCCGCGCAGGCAGAAACCGATGCACCCGCGCAGCGCCGCACTCGACACACGGGTTCAGGAGGTGTGATGCACACAGTCTTCGCCATCTTCCTTCGTGATGTGAAAAGGATCCTCAGGAATCCGGTGGCACTCGTCGTCACCATGGGCGTGGCCATCATCCCCTCGCTGTACGCATGGTGCAACATCCTGGCCAACTGGGATCCTTACGCGAATACCGGCAATATTCAAGTCGCCGTAGCCAATGAGGACGAAGGCACCACCTCCACGCTGGTCGGTCATCTCAACGCCGGCCAGCAAACCGTCACCCAGCTCAAGTCGAACCGTCAGCTCGGATGGCGTTTCGTCAGCAAACAACATGCCGTCGACGGCGTGAAAGCCGGCAAATACTATGCTGCGATCGTACTGCCGAAAGACTTCAGCTCCAGTCTGATCGGCACGGTGACCGGCGAGAAAAACCAGCCGTCAATCACGTACTATATCAACGAAAAAATGAACGCCATCGCCCCGAAAATCACCGATACGGGCGCAACCACCATCGACGAGCAAATCAACGCCACATTCGTGTCCAGCGTGGCCGACGCCGTGGCGAAACAGGTGAAAGCTGCGGCAGGCAACACCACAGACAGCCTGCACACGGCACAAAGCGACGTCGTCAACAATCTGAATGACACCATCAACCAGTTGGAAACCGTCCAACAACAACTAGGCGGCACACGATCCACGCTCGACAAAGCCACCACGACCATCGACTCGGCCAAACAGACCAATACCGCGCTCGCCTCGGAAATCGACGATGCGCTCGATACCATCACGAACACATCCGATCTGCTTGCCCAAACACGAGCACAGACCCAACGTTTTTCAACCACGCTGACCGGCGCGCTCGA
This sequence comes from Bifidobacterium angulatum DSM 20098 = JCM 7096, assembly GCF_001025155.1. Classification (NCBI taxonomy): domain Bacteria; kingdom Bacillati; phylum Actinomycetota; class Actinomycetes; order Bifidobacteriales; family Bifidobacteriaceae; genus Bifidobacterium; species Bifidobacterium angulatum. Next base: position 1,913,992 of record NZ_AP012322.1, read on the forward strand.
CAACGGCAGCACACAGCTTTCCGGTCTGCAAGTCACCGTCGGCAACGTCACCGGCACCATGCTCAACGGTCTGAACACCACGCAGGACGCGCTCAGCCAAGTGTCCAGCAGCATGCGCGGCGTCAACTCCACCGCCGGCGAAGCACTCGACGGCATGGACAACGCGCTGAAGGCCAGCGGCCTGGACCCGGACAGCCAAACATATAAGGATCTTTCGACTCAGATCAGTGAAGCACGCAAACAGCTGACATTCCAACAGCAACGCATCAACGCCTTCGACCATGACACCACGTCGATCATCACTTCAGGCAAAAACACGGCAACCGCGCTCAACAGCGACATCACCAGCCTGTCGAACAACGGCACCGCGGCAATGGCAAAGGCACGCGCAAACCTCACCGACGCCGTCATGCCGAATCTCAGCACCGGTCTCGATACGCTGAGCCTAGCCAATGGTTCGTTGGCCGGAACACTCACCACGCTGCAGGGCACACTGAAACAGGGCAACGGATTGCTCGATCAGCTTTCACGCACCGTCAGCCAGACGAACGCCACCCTCGCCGGCACGCAAACCCAGCTTGCCAATCTCAGCAAGCAGCTCAGCACCACGCGCACCGACGTGGCTTCGCTCAGCAGTTCGCGCATGTTCCAGCAGCTTTCCGAAATGCTCGGCCTGAACGCCAATGAGATCGGCTCGTTCGTAGGCGAGCCGGTGCACTTGGATGAAAAAGTGCTGTACCCCGTGGAAAACTACGGTTCCGCAGTCACCCCGTTCTACACGAACCTGGCGTTATGGGTCGGCGGGTTCGTGCTCGTCGCGATATACAAGCTTGAAGTCGACCGCGATGAGAAAATCCGCAAATACACGCCTCGCCAAGGCTACATGGGACGCTGGCTGCTATTCGTCACCGTTGGGTTCCTGCAGGCGATCATCGCCACAATCGGCGATCTCGCGCTGGGTATCCAATGCGAACACCCGTTCCTATTCGTTCTCGCCGGCGTATTCGCCTCATTCGTATACGTGAACATCATCTACGCGCTTGCCGTGGCGTTCCGGCATATCGGCAAAGCCATCGCCGTGATTCTGGTGATTATCCAGATACCGGGCGCCGCAGGCCTCTACCCCATCGAAATGATGCCCGAGTTCTTCCGCCGTTTGAAACCGTTCCTGCCCTTCACCTACGGCATCAACGCCATGCGCGGGCCTATCGGCGGCATGTACGCCAACCACTACTGGCTCGACATGCTCTCGCTGTTCTGGTACCTGCCTGCGGCATTGTTCATCGGTCTGGTGGTGCGCAAGCTGGCGTTGAACCTCAACCGCCTGTTCGACAACCGCCTGGCGGATACCGATCTGATGATCACCGAGCACAACGAAGGCACTGTGGAGCCGCTGAAGTTCACCGCCGCCGCGCAACAGTTCGCCGAAGACTACCCTGAAGTCATTTCCCAGCGGGCGCTTCACTTCTTCCGCCTATACCCGCGGTTGGTGCGCGGAGGATTCCTGCTGCTCACCGTGCTGCCGTTCGCATTCCTGCTACTGCTGTTCATCACGCGGATGAAACTCGCCATGCTGCTCGGCTGGATCATTTCGATCATCGTGATCGACGTATACCTCATTGTGGTGGAATATCTGCGTGAACGGTATGCCAACTTCCTTGGCGAAGAAGCGATGAGCGCAGACGAATTCCGCAGCGCGATCCTGCACGAGAACCTGCTGTTCCGGCCGGACATGCATTACAAGCCGATGCATCATGCCGTGCATGCGCTGGCACACGAGAAAGGAGACGAGCAGTGAAACTGATCTGGGGCATTTTCAAACGGGACATATGCCATGCCACCCGCAACGTGATCGCCGTCATCGTCTCCATGGGACTAGTGGTGGTGCCGGCACTATACGCCTGGTTCAACATCGCGGCCAGTTGGGATCCCTACGGCAACACCAAAGCGTTGAAAGTCGCCGTGGCGAACACCGACAAAGGCTACAAGTCGGAACTCGTACCGGTACGCATCAACGTGGGCGAGACCATCATCAGCACGCTACGCGCCAACGACCAGCTCGACTGGCAGTTCGTAGGCCGTGACAAGGCCATCGACGGCGTGAAATCAGGCGACTATTATGCGGCGATCGTCATCCCCAAACAGTTCAGCGCCGACATGATGACGTTGTTCTCCACCAACATCAAGCACGCGCAGCTCAAATACTATCTGAACGAGAAAATCAACCCCATCGCCCCGCATATCACCGATCAGGGCGCCACAACCGTGGTCAACACCATCGACAAGACCTTCGCCAAAACCATCGCCCAGGTCGGTCTCGACCTAGCGTCGAACGTACTGCGCTACTCCAAAAGCCCCCAAATGGCGCAGTACATGGAAAATCTCAACAGCAACCTTAACACCATGGTGAGTACGCTGACCGGCGCCTCGCAGCAAGTAGCCTCATACTCGCAGCTGCTCGGCTCGGCCAACGACATCGTAGACTCCACAAACCAGCTGCTCCAATCCACAACCGTTGCGGGCAAACAAGCCAAAAACACGCTGAAGCAAGGCAAATCAGGCGCCACCTCGCTAACCGCGGCCGGCAAGAGCATCACCAGCTCCGTAAACACCGCGCTCAACCAGGCCTCGTCCGCACTCGACGCGGTGGCGAACAAGGCGGATAAAGCCTTCGACGCATTGGGCAAGGACTCCGCCGAAGCCGCACAACAGTTGAAAACACTGAGCGATCAGGTCGCCGAAAGCCAATCCGTATACGATACGTACCTCGCCAGCCTGCAGCATATGCGCACGTCGGTGGAGCAACTACCCGACAGTGACAAAGCCAAACAGCCGCTGCTGGACGCCATCGACCGTGAAATCACCTTGCTGACCGCGGCCCAAGGCGATACGCAGAAACTCGCGCAGCGCCTCGACAACGCCTCCAAGCAAATCACGCAGAGCACAGCCTCGGCAGCACAATCGCACGCGGAAATCCGCAGCCAGATCACCAGCGCCAAACAGTCGATCAGCACCGTGCGCGACGACTACTCCGTAAACGTCAAACCGAAAATCGACGCATTGGCATCATCGGTCAGCACCCTGATCTCACAGACCGGCAACGTGATCAGTCAGCTCAGCGGCACAACGGACAGTCTGAATGATGTAACAAGCAACGTGGGAACGAACATCGCATCCATCCGCTCCACGCTTGACGGCATAGCGACCAAACTCAACTCCTCGGCCACAACGCTGAATACGCTAATCACCGCGATGAATTCAAGCGACAATGGCGCGGAAAACTCGAATGAGCTCAAATCGTTGACCACATCCAACGCATCCACACTATCCACGTTGATTTCCGCACCCGTCGCATTGCATCGCGTAGCCGTATACCCGATTGCAAACTACGGTTCGGCCATGGCACCGTTCTACACGATCCTGTCCATCTGGGTGGGCGCGATCATCCTCTGCGCCATGCTGAAAGTAACGATCTCGGACCGTGAAAAAGCGCATGTGCTGGGATTGGGTGATACCCTGCCGCGCATTGCCGGACCATCCGGCCCGGGAAACGCCTCACGCTGGGGATTGCAACTGCGCCACGAGTATTTTGGACGCTACACGATCTTCCTGCTGCTGGCACTATTGCAAGGCACGCTGGTATGCCTAGGCGACATGTACTTCCTAGGCGTGCAGGCGAATCACGCGCTGCAATTCCTCGCCGTAGGATGGCTTGCCGCGCTCGTGTTCTCGAACATCGTATACACGCTGACCGTATCGTTCGGAGACATCGGCAAAGCCATAGCCGTAGTGCTGCTGGTGATGCAGGTAGCCGGATCGGGCGGCACATTCCCCATCGAAACACTGCCGAAATTCTTCCAAATACTGTACCCGTTCCTACCGTTCCCGCACGCCATCGACGCCATGCACGCCGCCATGGCCGGATCATACGGCAACGAATACCTGCTCGACATGGTGTACCTCGCCTTGTTCCTGATTCCTTCGCTGCTGCTGGGATTGGTGTTGCGCAAGCCGGTGATCCGATTGAACAATTGGGTGAGCCGCAACCTGGAATCCACCAAGGTGATGTGAGCCGAGAGGAAACTCGCCTCCGACAGAGCACCCGGCAAAGGGCCAGGCTGCCTCTTTCCTCGCCAGATCACTACCCTGGTTGTCCGATTCCCCAGAATCAGACAAGCGCAAGATGCTACGGCTCTCTTAGATGCCCGATTCGGGAGAAACAGACAAACGGCGAACATCCTGCCTCTCTTAGCTGTCCGATTCGGCAGAAACGGACAATCTAACGGGTTATTGCACCGTATGCTTGGCCGATTCGGGAGAAACAGTCAGCCAGGTCAATGCTGCTACAGGCGCTATGGCAGATTCTCCAGAATCGGACAAGTACGCAGAACGGAGAACACTTTGAGTGCCCGATTCGGGGGAATCGGACACTCAAGCGGTGTGTTTGGTGGCACGTTTGTCGATCCACACATTGATCAACGAGCCGGCCACCACGAGTATCACACCAACCCAGAATGGCGCACCTAGTGCAACGCCAAGCAGCACCGTTCCTGATGCGGTGGATAGTATCGGCGTCGCATACGAGCCCAATGCAAGCGTCTCCATATTGCCGTGCAGCATGCCATACCCCCAGCATGCATAGCCGCCTGCAATCGACAGTGCGCAGGTAAATACTGCCACGAATCCCCATACCGATGGGGCTTGCACCGGCAGCCCTTGCCCAGAAACGAAATGGATGATCCATAGCGTTACGGCAACACAGCAGAAGAAAACTGTTGTGCCATCATATCCGTTAGACATTGACGGCGTCACCGTCGCATAAATCGCCCAGATGAATGCACCAGCGAACGCCATAAGATACGGCAAAGGATTCGAGACAATGTTTTGCAAAGCAACATTGACGTCAAAGTCTTCGCCGCCAACCGCCAAGCTGACACCAATCGTCGCAATAACGGCGCCAGGCAATGCACGCCATACCGCACCCTTTTTATGCGAGAACGCCGCAGTCATCAACACCAGTAAGGTGGGCCACAGATAGTTGACCAAACTGACTTCCAAGGATTGCACCGACGTCGAGGCCAAACCGATCGCCAGAGAAATAAAGGCTTCATAAAGCACGAACATCACGCCGCCCACAAGCAGATATTTACGCGGATACTCGCTAATCGGAGCCGGCTTGCGCACGACAAGCAACAGCATGCCGCCAACAGTGTAGACCAACGCGGAATCGAGCGTGGCCCCGAAATTATCGGCGACAATACGTACCAGCCCCGCCATGAAGCCCCACAACAGAATCGCAGACAAACCTATAACCGTGCCTTTATATGAAACCGCATGCCCGTTTAATGGATTAGGCCGATCCGGATCCTTATTCACCTCATGTTTCATAGGGCTAACTATCCCAAGTCATGTCTCGCACACGAATATCGTTCAATCCCCCGCTCTGAAAATAACTAGTAGGCAACGCACCGAAAACCGGCAAACGGCGAGCGCCAAACATTTGAATCGTGGGGTATACGCGAGGCTTCCAACCGTTGCCGTAGCGGCTCCCGTTTCCGCACATGTTCCATTTGGAACCGGACAACCGGTATCTGAAGCATATTCAGTTCACTTTCACGATCCTTCTCCCGCATGATCACCTCGCTTATTTCAGCACCATCGGTCATAGCCGGATCAGTGTATTTCCGCCGCCCATCCAACTCGCCTACGACAAGCGAACCGTCGTCACGTTCCCAGCAGAAGTCACCGCGAATTTCACGGCCATCCAACGGGCTTGTAAACGTCACTTGCGTTTGGGGCTGCTTATAACCAAGTTCGATGATTGCTGCCACGGCCACCGCTTCACCACCGTTTTCGCATAGCGGGTCCGCGCATTCCGCAACAAATCGTGCACGTATGATGCCCCAGAGTCTTCTTTTCCTCCCCACGAATCCCTGCAACGCCTTGTTGGCGAACCCGCACTTGCGTAACCCCATTGAACATATTTCGAACGCATTGACGAAATCCAAAGTTCGCCCACAATCCATCATGGTCTGCATCGCATCGGTAACGAGCATGCCGTCTATTTCGCATGTTGGAGGCGGATCCTTGTAATAATGCGCGAAAATAAAGCCATGACGCCCCGCCTGAGATCGTTTGCTCACCGCAATATGCACATATCGTTGAGTCTTCAGACTTGTAGTGAAACCGTGCACTGCCGCCGCCGAAGGACCACACAACACTATGCCCTGATATCTCCTGCACACGGAGCGCAACGACCATATGATGCGTTCGGCATACGACAGCTTGTTCCATTCTTCTGCACCGATGTAATGCCCTTTGTAAGGCATGACGACGCTGCCGCTGCGTACGCGACGTTGGAGAGCGCGCCGATCCTTCGGAGCGGTAGGCGACGCAAGACAGCGACGCGCATAAAACCACTGAAGAAGGGCATTCAGTCTTTGCTGAGTTTTCGTTTGCATATCCATGCACACAAGATATGAAATGATCCGACTATGATGCCAACTCGATCGGAGCCTGTGGACGACACTCCGGGCAGTTATCCACAGGTCGGCGTGTCATCCACAAAGCTTTCCACATAACGGCCTAGGCAGTCCGAACAGTTCAGATAGACTGGGGCAACGCGAACCAGCAATGTAATATCTGCCATTTCAACAGCATATTTGTCCGATTCAGGGGAAACGGACATCCCAAACCATATTCCGTAGTACCGCATGTCCTTTTCTGGAGAATCAGACACGTTGACGTAAATCTGAATCCCGCGAAAGACCGATTCGGGAGAATTGGGCACATTGGGCATCATTCCTATGCCGAAGATGTCCTTTTCTGGAGAATCGGGCAACCCTGGTTATAGATCCGAGCCACATGTGACTGATTCGGGGGAATCGGACACCTGGAGAGATACAGAAGAGAGAGAAAGAGAGAGAAAGAGAGGGGGACGTAGGGGAACCAAAGGAACGGAAAATCAGAGGGAAAAAAACCGGAAGTTCAGAACGGAAGATACCAAGGATGCAGGCAACGCGTCTGGGGGAAAGGAGAAGAAAACCCTTTGAAGTTATTGACTTCAAAGGGTTCGCATGGAGCGGATGACGGGAGTCGAACCCGCCTCTACAGCTTGGGAAGCTGTCGTTCTACCGATGAACTACATCCGCGAGGTGGCGCTTTTGGCGCACAAGTGGTTAGTTTAGCATCAAAATAGCCACGGCACGGCGGGTTGCTCGAAAGATGAATCGCACATATCACGCGCACGTCATAGGTGCGTACCGTTCGAGGTTGAGGAATATGCGTCGAATGGTCGCCACTCATACGTCACCATGTATCAATATGTCGGTTCAACGTGTCAAGGCAACGCGCCAGCGCACCGCCAAAACCGCACGGCAAAACAACCGTGAAACAACTTGTGAAACATACGCGAGGTTTCCTTCTCCATCGCGACGCACCAACGACCCATCCCGGCACTCAGTGCATCGGCACCTGCGTCTGCCACCCCGTGCCACCAACCTGAGCACCATGCATCTCCCGCGACATCTGCATCAACCTCGAAATGCGATCAGCAGTCGGCGGATGCGTAGAAAACAAACGGGAAAAACCACCGCCCTTGAATGGATTCGCAATCATCATGGCAGCCACCGACTGGTTCCCCGCAGTGGCCTGCATCGGCATAGCATCCACACCCATGGAAATCTTATTCAACGCCGAAGCCAGCGCCTCCGGATCCCCCGTCAGCCTACTGCCATCCTCATCCGCGTCATATTCACGCGTACGCGAAATAGCCAGCTGCACCAGCGACGCTCCAATCGGCGCAAGAACAGCGGTAAGAACCACACCAATCGCGCCAATCAGCCCCGAAGACTCATCACGATCACGACTACCGCCGCCAAAATACATCAACGAATAACCCAAATACGAAATCACAGACGCCATGGCCGACGCAATCGCAGACGTAAGAATGTCATGGTTATACACATGCATCAGCTCATGCCCAAGCACGCCACGCAACTCGCGACCATTGAGAATACGCAGAATCCCCTGCGTACAGCACACCGCCGCATGACGCTCGTTACGACCGGTGGCAAACGCGTTGGGACTTTCGGTAGGCGCGATATAAATGCGAGGCATCGGCTTGCCCGCCCGAGCGGAAAGCTCGCGCACAATCTGATAGATCTGAGGCGCTTCCTGCTCACTGACCTCATGTGCGCCCATAGAAGCGATGGCAAGTTTATCGGAAAACCAGTACGACCCGAACGTAGTCGCCAAACCAATGAAAACGTAAATACCGAGGGTATTGCGGCTGGCACCAGTGCACAGCCAGATGAGCATGATAATCGCCCACATCAACGCGAAAAGAAGCGTTGTCTTCAAGCCATTGCAATGGCCATGTACACGCATTTTGGCATTCATGTCTTCAGCCTAAAGCGCCATCCTGAACGATTACTGGATACGCCCGGAGAGCCATCGGAACGCACACAGCGCGGAATACTGCACCAGCAAGGAGCTGTAGCGCACGCTGCATGCTGATGTTTGCAGCGTCGCCTAGGGCCTCAGCCTACGCCACGATGTCCGATTCGGGAGAAACGGACAACCGGAACCCTCATGCAGTACCCCTACTTGTCTAATTCGGGAGAAACGGACACACACAGCGAAAATCTACGCCGGATGTCATATTCACCAGAATCGGACAAGTAAGGCATCAATACAGCACCGCGGATGACCGATTCGGGGGAATCGGACATCCGCGGTCTGGGAAGTGCCACTATCGGCAACTCGGTCGCCGCTCAGACGACAAGCCGCAGCCGCACGTCACGCGTGTGCGAGTTCGCGCATCTGATCCGGCTCGATGACCTTCTTGTGCTCGCGCCCTTCCTTCGCTCCCTCGGCACGCTCGTATGCGTCGACCTTCTTCCAACCGGCAAAGTCGATCGGCTTGACGCCGCGCTCGGCCAGCAGCCTGTCGATGGATTTGGGATCGCGATCCTCGGCCACGCGACCGCCCTCGGCGGCCTTGGCGAGATCTTCAAGCATGTTGGTCACAATGGCGAGCGCATCGGACTTGGTGGAACCGATCAGGCCGACCGGTCCGCGCTTGGCCCAACCGGTGGCGTACAGGCGTTCGCGCACTTCGCCGCCGTCTGCTTCGGTGGTGATGCGGCCGTCTTCGTTCGCGTTGGCGAGGTGGGCGTGTTTCTCGTCGTAGGCGATGCCGGGCGCGGTGGCCGGCTTGTATCCGATGGCATGGTACACGGCTTCGACCGGGTAATCCACGAATTCGCCGGTGCGGGTCATCTTGCCATCGGCGCTGGTCTCGGTCTTTTCCACGCGGATTGCCTTGACTTTGCCGTCTTCGCCCAGCACTTCGGTCGGTGCGGAGTTGAAGTGCACGTAGTATTTACGATCGGCGGGGTTGCCTTCGTAGTCGACGTCGCCGTCGTCTTCCATGTCTTCGGCCATCTCGCGAATTGCGAACAGTTCTTCGACCATTTGACGGGTCAGCTTGTTCTGGCCGGCAACTTCGATGGTTTCGTCGTCCAGATCGAAGTCGTCCTCGTTGATGATGAGCTGCACGCCCGGCAGCTTTTCCATCTCGCGTAGTTCCTGCACGCTGAACTTGGCTTGGGCCACGCCGCGGCGGATGAACAGGTGGAGCGTCTTGGCCTTGTTGGCTTTGATGCCTTCGTACACGTTGTCGGGAATGTCGGTTTTGGCTTTGAGGTCGTCCGCGTTGCGCATGAGTTCGCGGGCCACGTCCATGGCCACGTTGCCACCGCCGATCACGGCCACGTTTTCGGCGTCGAGCGGCCATTCGCGAGCGCCCGTGGGGTATCCGTCGTACCATTCGACGAATTTGGCGGCACCGTATACGCCGTCAAGGTCGGCACCAGGCAGGCCGAGCGGCTTGTCTTCTACGGCTCCGGTGGCGAACAGCACGGCGTCGTAGCGGGCGAGCAATTCGTCCAGGGTGACGTCCTTGCCAAATTCCACGTCGCAGTACAGGTGGATGTCGGGGTTGTCGAGCGTTTTTTCGAGCGCATCGGCGATGAATTTGATGGATGGGTGATCGGGGGCCACGCCGTAGCGCACCAGGCCGAACGGGACCGGCAGCTTTTCGAACAGGTCGATGCGGGCCTTGGTGCCCAGGCCGAGTTCGTCGCCGAGTTTCTTGAGTTGGCGGAGGAAGATGTCAGAGGAGTAGACGCCTGCGGGGCCGGCGCCGATTACAGCAATACGAAGTTCGTTAGTCTCAGTCACGCGCTCTAGCCTAACGCAAACCGTCGAAACGTAAAAGGGTCATTTTGGCGGGGAATGACCGCTTGTGGGGTTCTGCGGGGTGGGTTTGCCGAGGGTGGCGATAGGGGCGTTATTCTCCGAGTGACCGATGAGTGCAGGTGCCGCGGGTTACCGGACGTGGCCAAACACGGGCGAGACTCGGATATCGGCACATCTGGCGGACATGAGGGGAAACTCAGGAGATACACAGCGGGATCAACCGCACTCCCCTATCTGAGCCGTAGACCGCGCAGCATATCCGTACGCACGTAGGCGGTGATATCGCCAGGAGTGACCCACGTTTTCCATGGCGTGCGTTTGGTGGCGATGGTGATTTTGCGATAATCGCGCGTGCGGTACCTGAGCCGGCCAAAATAATAATCCGGAAAATCGGTGTCGCCGATCACGAATTCCGGCTCCCCCTTGGCCGCGCAAGCCGCAATTTCCCGGTTCATTTGCGCTGCGGACGGCACCTGATTCGGCTCGTAGGAGCGACCGCGGTAGGTGCAGTCCAGCAGACCGTGCGATCTGTGCGGGAAATACGGGTTGGCTGCGATCATCGCCCAACTGTAGCGATGCGTGTCTTCCTGCCGGGGAGTATGACTGCCGTCCGGCCATGTGGTTTCGGGGAAATACCGCCAGAACGATACCCAGCGATCATGGTCGAGCCTGTTGCGCTCGACGAACGATGCCACGGCGCGCGCGCCCGAATAGTCGTACCGCATATCGCAGGCTGTGGCGGCAACGTTCCAGCATAGGCTCGGCAGCAGCAGCACGGCGATTACGGTATTGCGCATGGCGGAGGCTCGACGCTGCAAGCCGTCATGTCGCTTGAGCAGACCGGCGATGTAAAGGCGCGACCGTTCCGGCATGTCGACGGCGTCGAGCGGACGGTCACGCAGCATGATCCACCAGTCTGCAACGAACAGTGCGAAGATGATTCCCAGGTGGTGCAGGCTGAAATACCGCACCGCGCATACGGCGAACAACAGGTATGGCACCAGCACAATATCGAGATCACCTCGCCTGTGCGCAAGACGAACCAGCACGGCCCACACCAGCGCCGACAGCACCACACACACTATGAGCGGGAAAACACCCAGTCGCATACCATGCAGGGACACGTCGCCGGCGAATGCGGTGAACAGACTTTCCGATGGCAGCACGAGCCAGAACATCAGGAATTTCGCCATGCCCGAATTGCCGTTCGCCCCCGGCGTGGCGCCAAACGTGTCAGGATATGGCAGAATGCACGCGGTCAGCACGATACCGGCGGCCATCAGCGCCAGCCATGTGGCAAAACGATGCAAGTCGGCGACCAATGCGCGTAGGGATCTCGCCTGCAGCACCGCGCGTATGACCCAAACCATCGCCATCGCGCAGGCCAGCGCAATACCGTAGCTGCTGGTGCAGCACAGCAGCAGCAAGACGAATACCAGCCTCCACGGATGCCGGTCACGGTCTTTCCAACAATCGGCCGCCATGAACAGCGCGGCGCACATCAACGCGTACTGGCGCGACGTGACACCATATTGGAAGCACATGAAATACGTGAACGGCAGCAACGCCACGGCCACCGGCGGGAACGGCGAACGGAATATCAGCAATCCCGCCATCAGCGCGGCGCACGCCAATTGCACGCCCTTCAAACCGATCTCATAGGGCACGCCAAGCTTGGCGGGAACGGACAGCATAAGCCACCACAACGGTGGATGCCCCTCGTAATGCGGGCGCACCAGCAGCATGTCACGGAACGACGCATCACGGGCGATAAGCCATGATTGCGCCTCATCGAACCACGGCTCATGGAACGCCATCACGCACGCCACCACCGCAATATACGCCACGAACACGGCGATACGCCAGTGGCAACGCATCACACGCGGCACAGGTCGCAACCGCCCCGCCACACACTTTTGAGATTCGCCTGCCACAGGCTCCCCCACAATCCCGCTCGTCACTCCAGCTCCCATGTCATGCCCCTCACACCATAGTTGTCCCGAAGTCTTCTCTGCATACCAGTAAGCACACAATACGCAGGCATGTCAAACGCAAACGTGTTGCCATAGTGCCCCAACCGCCACTCGGCGACGTCAGTCAGCAACAGGAACCGGCGCATCACAGCGTTCAATCCTCCACCGTAATCACACTGGTTGCGCATCATCCTTATAATGAGCCTGCTATTGCCATGATGGAACGTTTGACGGCACACCACTGCTTCTTCCGCGCACAACAGCACTATGGAACAACGCCGAAGCAACACAAGGCAGCACAGCGAAACACAGAGAAAAGAGAAAAGAGAACAATAGTGAGCGACACAACACCGCATAACGCGGTCAAGCAAGACAAAAGCGACTCCGGGTATTCCAAGGATCTGAAGCCGCGCCACATTCAGATGATCGCCATCGGCGGTTCCATCGGCACCGGCCTGTTCCTCGGAGCGGGCGGCCGACTGGCGCAAGGTGGCGCAGGACTGGCGATCGCCTACGCGGTATGCGGCATCTTCGCATTCCTCATGGTCCGCGCGCTGGGCGAACTGGCGATCCGCCGCCCCTCCTCCGGCGCATTCGTCTCCTACGCCCGCGAATTCCTGGGCGAAAAAGGCGCGTACATCACCGGCTGGCTGTTCTTCCTGGACTGGTCCGTTACCGTGATGGCCGACATCACCGCCGTGGCCGTGTACTTCCACTACTGGCAGGCCTTCCAGAATGTGCCGCAATGGCTGCTGGCCCTGTGCGCACTGGCCGTCGTGTTCGTGCTCAACATGCTGAGCGTGAAAATGTTCGGCGAAGCCGAATTCTGGTTCGCCGCCATCAAAGTGGCCACCATCATCGCATTCATGCTGATCGCCATCTGGGCCATCGTCACCGGCGCCCCGGTCGGCTCATCGCACGCCGGCATCGCCAATATCACCGAACATGGCGGTCTCTTCCCGCAAGGCATCCCCACCGTATTCGCATTGACGCTCGGCGTGGTGTTCGCCTTCGGCGGCACCGAAATGGTCGGCGTGGCAGCCGGCGAGGCCAAGGACGCCGCCAAGGTATTGCCCAAGGCCATCAACTCGATGATCATCCGCATCTTCGTGTTCTACGTAGGCTCCGTGGTGCTCATGGCTCTCGTCCTGCCATACAACGCCTACTCCTCCAACGAATCCCCGTTCGTCACCTTCTTCTCCGGCATCGGCATTCCGCACGCCGGCGACGTGATCCAGGTGGTCGTGCTCACCGCCGCGCTTTCGTCCCTGAACGCCGGCCTGTACTCCACCGGGCGCACGCTGCGCTCGCTCGCCATCGCCGGTTCCGGCCCGAAGTTCGCCGCCCGTATGAACAAGCATCATGTGCCGTATGGCGGCATTATCATCACGTCCGCTCTGGGCCTGATCGGCGTGGTGATGAACGCCGTGCTGCCTTCCGACGCGTTTGAGATCGTGATGAATCTGGCCGGTATCGGCATCGCCGGAACGTGGGCCGCCATTCTGGTCACGCACCTGGCGTTCCTCAGGAAGGTCAAGGCCGGCAAGGAGACCCGACCCGCATACCGTATGCCGGGCGCCCCGTACACGAATTACATTTCCCTGGTGTTCTTCGCCGTGGTGGTGCTGTCGAATCTGACGAGTGCAGCAGGCCGTTGGACACTGGCCATGTTCGCCGTGGTCGTTATAGCCATGGTCGCCGGCTGGTTCTACGTGCGCGGCCGCATCGACGGCAATCTGATGGACGGGATGCTGGACGACAACGGCAACGACGTGCCTGACGTGCTGGAAACCACGGAAACCGCCGGCAAGTAAACGGCAGGTACGATTCGCGTATCCGAATCGGCGGTACAGTGGACGGCGAAGGCGTAACGGCCCGCCGTCCACTTGCGTTTCGTGGGTATTCGGCATGATTCGCCGCGTTTCGGTACGATTCATTACGGATTGCGCATGATTCGGCCGCAATCGGACGATTGGACGGCGGCATGATTTCGCCAAGACTTCGAGGAGGTAGACCTTGCGTATTCACATCACGTACACCGGCGGCACCATCGGCATGATCGATTCGCCCAACGGCTTGATTCCTGGCGCGGACATGCGCGGCTGGCTGCTTCGCCTGCTCGAGGACGCGCATATGGACAGCGACCTGTTCTCGTTCACCGAGCTTGATCCGCTGATCGATTCGTCGAATGCCACGCCAAGCAACTGGCAGACCATGATCGACGATCTCAAGGCGCACCGCGACGAGGCCGACGCATTCGTGGTGCTGCACGGCACCGACACGATGAGCTATTCGAGTGCCGCGCTCTCCTACGCGCTCACCGATTTCGGCAAGCCGATCATCTTCACCGGCTCCCAGCACCCGCTGGGCAAAATCGAATCGGATGCCACCGCCAACGTGACCGGCGCGCTGAACGCCGCGATGAGCGAGCGCATGAACGGTGTCGGACTGTTCTTCGGCCATCACCTGTTCGCGGGCAACCGTGTGAGCAAGTCGTCGAGTTGGGCGTTCGAGGGGTTCTCCGCACCGTCGACCGGCCCGCTGGCCCGTACCGGAACGCCGTGGCACTGGTATGCCGGCGGCACGCTGGCTGGCGAAGGGTGGAAGGATCCCAAGCCGTATACGCGGCATGATGTGGCCGTGATCGACATGGCACCGGGCATTACCGCCGCACGTCTCGAGGCGATGCTCACGCCACGCCCGGAGGCTGCGATTCTGCGCGCATATGGCGTAGGCGATATTCCAAGCGACGAGCCGGGACTGACGGATGTGATCGCCGATGCGCTGCACGACGGTGTGCCGGTGATCATCGCCTCGCAATGCCAGCAGGCGGAGGTGTTGCTGGGACATTACGAGGTGAGCGACGCCATCGCGCGTGCCGGTGCGATCGGTTCGGGCGATATGACGCTTGAGGCAGCGTATGCGAAGGTGATGTTCCTGCTCTCGCAGGGCGTGGATGCGGCTGATTTCGGCACGTGGATGACGCGCTCCATCGCCGGTGAGATTTCGCCGGCCTCCACGCTGTAACCGGCACCGCAGACTGCGATACGAACGAAGGGCACGCCCATCATGGTGAATGGACGTGCCCTTCGTGTTACTCCGTACGGCTCAGTATTACCCGGTACGGCTCGCTGATTCCGCTCAGTCCTTGTCGATCAGCGCAGTAAGCGCCCACAGGATGCTCACCACATCGATCGCCTCCTGCAGGAAGGCGCCAACCACCACCGGAATCAGGTTGAACGCGGCGCACAGCATCGCGATGATCGACAGCGACAGGCCCACGACCACGGACTGCAGCATGATGCGCTTGGTGCGGCGCGAAATCGCGATCGCACGCGGTACGCAGGCGATATCGTCGTTCATGATGACCACCTGCGCCGATTCGGATGCGGCCGTGGACGTGCCGTCGGTGATCGCCATGCCGATGTCGGCGGAGGCCAGCACGGGGGCGTCGTTCACGCCGTCGCCCACCATCATGGTGATGGACCGGGTGATCGATTCGCCGGTCAGCTTCTGAATGAGCCGATCCCACCACGGCTGTTCGGGCGCCTCCTCCTTGGATGCGTTCTTTACTGCGGCGAGCTTGTCTTCGGGGAACAGTTCGGCGCGCACGTCGCTGATGCCGACCTCCTTGGCGATGATGTTGGCGGACGCCGCCTTGTCGCCGGTCAGCATGGACAGCCGCCTGACACCGAGGGAACGCAGGCGTTCCAACGATTCCTTCGCATTGGCACGCGGAATGTCCTTCATTACGATACGCGCGGCAAGCCTGCCGTTGATGGATACGAACGTGGCCATTTCGTCGGCGGCGAGCGGCGTGGTGAACACGTCTGCGGGATTCGTTGGCACACCATGTTCGCCTTCGGTGACGTAGGCATACCGCCCTATGCGAATCATGCGACCGTTGACCATGCCACTCAGTCCCTTGCCGGAATCCTCCGATACGCCCTTGACCACCGGGTGCTCGATGTCATGTCCGTCCCAATCGGAGCCGGGCAGGCGTCTGCCGCTGTCGGCGTAACGTTCGGCCAGGCGTGTAACCGCATCCTGGCCAGCGTTCACAATGCCCTGGGCGAGAATATGCACCGAATACGTTTCCAGCACGCCCGCCGACAGCAGGATCACATCCTCGTCGAGTCCGTCGTCGCCTGTCATGCCGTTCGTATGCGAACCGCCGCGCATATCCACGCGCACCACCTGCGGTTTCTTCACGGTCAACGTGCCGGTCTTGTCGAAGAAGATATGGCTCACACGCCCCAGCGTTTCCAATACTTCCTGCGTTTTGATCAGAATGCCGGATTTGGCAAGACGCCCGGTGCCGGCGATATAGGCGACAGGAGCGGCGATAAGCAGCGGGCATGGGGTGGCGATGACCAGCACCTGCGCGAAACGCATCGGCACGCCGGAGCAGATCCATGCGAATCCGGCGATCAGGAACGCTACCACGGTGAACGGCACGGCAAGCAGATCGGCCACACGCACGACCGTGGCACGCGAGCTTTGCGCAGAGGAGACAAGTCCGAGAATGCGCTGATACTGCGAATCACGCGCCAACTGAGTGGCACGCATGGTGAGCGTGGACGAACCGTTGACTGCGCCGGAAAGCACGCGAGCGCCGGCGAATACCTCGCGCGGCACCGGTTCGCCGTTGATGTTGCTTAAATCGAGTGTTGCAGAGTCGGACAGCAGTTCGCCATCCACCGGCACTGTTTCGCCCGGCAATACGACGAGCACGTCACCCATACGCACCTTGTCGACCGGCACTGTTTCGAAATGGGAGCTGGAGGATTGAATCTGCTGGATCTCGCCTTCGCCTACCGACCTGAACCCTGAGTCACCGGTATTCTGCCGGCCGGAACCGTTGATATGCCCGGCGTTCGAGCCGATGCCGGGAAGGTTGACCACGTGTGCGATGACCGGAGCGGCCTCCATCAACGAGGTCAGGTTGCCTTTGGCTTTGTCTTGCGCGTATTCCTCGATCGCCTCGCCGGAATACACCATGAGCACGATCGCCCAGCCGGCCCAGTATTCGCGTACGGCGATGGTCGATAGGATCGCGACGATCACCAGCACGTCGACGCCGACGTACCCTTTGCGGATATCTTCGATCATGCCTTTGAGCGAGTCGAATGCCGTGTAGACGACCATGGCGATCACAATCCACTGGCCGATCGAGGGGTTCACGCTCCAGAAGAAATGTTTCCATGGCCGTGCATTCCACAGCAATGCCACGGGAATGGCTGCCAATACGGTGACGGGGAGCATTGGCACGAGTTTGCATGCCTGGAATAGTTTGGTAAAGAATGACGATACGTGTTTCATCATTGCTCCTTACGCTGCATCGGTCTACGTTCGGCATATGGCTTACGGGTCGCGCGAACGCAGAATTGCGTCACGCCTTGTTAACCCATCGGCTGCGTTGCCGGCTTGCGATATGCATTCCTGACTTGCGTTCCGATACACGGCGTAAAGATTGTCATATTCAGTTGTTGTTCAGTTATGGGCAAGCTGTTTCACAGTCATGTTCGCTCTAGGATATCAATGCAAAGTGCCTTGCGCAACTTCGCCGGAAGTCACGCAAGGCACGTATTGCTGATGGTTGCAGGCCTTCTGCCATATGGGGTTTGCTGCTGCCGAGGCGCGCTGTTCATGCCGCTTGCGGCGCAGCACACCCCGTGGGATTTACCACAGGCTGAACGGGAAGCCGTTGCTGTAGCCGTCGGAACCGTTGCCGGAACCATCGGAACCGTTGCCGGAGTCGCCCTGGCCGTTCTGGTCGCCCTGGCCGTTCTGGTCGCCCTGGCCGTTCTGGTTCTGCTCCTGCTGGCTGTTCGATTCGGTGCGGTTGGAACCGTTGACCTTATCCTCCTGCTGGTCGAGCGTCACGTCCACATCCATGGTCTTGCCGTCACGCACGATGGTGAGCGTCGCCTTGTCGCCAAGGGCCGTAGCGCGCACGAAGCCGAGCAGGGAGGCCGTACTGTTGACCGCATGGCCGTCGAACGCCACGATGGTGTCGCCGGACTTCAGGCCGGCCTTGTCTGCCGGGCCGCCCTTGACTACGGCATTGCCGGTGGAGCTGGATGTGATGCGAGCGCCGGCGCGGGTCACGCCGTCGGCTTCGACGGTATCGGTTTTCACGGTGACGCCGAGTGCCACATGCTTGACGGAACCGTCCTTGACGATTTCGTCGGCCACACGCTTGACGAGGTTCGACGGAATGGCGAAGCCGATGCCGATGGAGCCGGAAGAGCTGGAGTCGGAGGATCCAGAGGAGCCTGCGGTGGCGATGGACGAGTTGATGCCGATTACTTCACCGGCCGCGTTGAAGGTCGGGCCGCCGGAGTTGCCGGGGTTGACGGCCGCGTCGATCTGTACGGCGTTGGTGACGATGTTGTTGTTGTCATCATCCATCACGGTGACCGGGCGGTTCAGCGCGGAGACGATACCGGTGGTGGCGGTGTCGTCGTAGCCCAGCGGGTTGCCGACCGCCATCACGTTCTCGCCTACGGCGAGCTTGTCGGAATCAGCGAATTTCACGGCCTTCAGGTCGCTCGGCGGGTTTTCGAGCTTGATGACCGCAAGATCGGTGGTGGTGTCGGTGCCCACGACCTTGGCGGAGTACATCTGGCCGTTGCTTAGCGTGACGAGGATCTTCTGCGCGCCGGAGATCACGTGGTTGTTGGTGACGATGTCTCCATCGGTGTTGATGATCGCGCCGGACCCCTTGGCCACGCCGTTGCTCAGCGTGGCCTGGATGGCCACCACGGAGCCGGAGACCTGCTTGGCCACGGCCTGCCAGTCGGGTGCTTCGCCGGACTTGGCGGTGGCGGAGCCCGAACCGGATTCGCTGGAGTTGATGTTCGCCATGGAACTGGTGGTGGGGACCTTCACCGCGCCGCTGGTGATTGCTGCGTAGCCGACGCCGAGGCACAATGCCGCGGACAGCGCTGCCGCGATGACCGCGGTGAGCACGGTGGTTGTGGTGCCTTTGCTGTTCTTGCTGCTGCCGGGCATTGCGGGCTGGCCGTTCTGGCCTGGCATATTCGGCTGGTCGCCTTGACCGCCTTGACCGTTCTGCGGGGGAACGGGAGCGCCGAACATGCCGAAACGCTGCGTGGGCTGGCCGTTCTGATTCTGCCGTGCGCCGAAGGGGGTGCGCATGATGAACGGATTGCCGTTGTTCTGGGCCGGCTGGGGATTCTGCTGCTGGATCGGCTGCGTGGGCTGAGCCTGCACGGGCTGGGTCGGTTGAGTCGGAACCGGGCCGTAGGCGCCGTATTCGGGAGCCGGGCGATACTGACCGTAGGCCGGAGTCGCCTGGGTCTGCGGAGCCTGCGGCTCGGATGCGGACGGCGCTGCGGCATCGCCTGCCGGCGCGGTTGCGAAATTCGTAGTCGGTGCAGCGTCGGCGGACGGCGCATCCGCTACCGGCGCGATCGGCTCGGTCTGTGCATCCTCAGCCTGCGTATTCTCAGCCTGCGTAGTCGCCGCGGATTCGATATGCTGCGTGGCCTGCGGATCATCCTGGATGTTCGGGGAGTTCTGCTCTTCAGCCATGTTCGCTCCTTAGAAGGTTGACGATGCGATTGGCCGCTGCTGACCTTCAGCAGGCTCATCGCCAACGCGTTTGCTACCTAAGAGTAAAGATACCCGTTCTGGATGTTTCCTGAACGTTTGTTGGAAACCACGTTCGAATCCTCAAACGAAAACCTCCGACCCTTCCAGCATCACCGCGGACCTTCCCCCATCATCGCCCCCTCAACGCGGAATCAGACCACGCAACCCATTGAAAAGCCGCCCATCATACGCCTCACAGCATCACCACAACGCCTCCGCCGCGCCCCTACCACGCCCCGCCGCACCGTTGTATCGCCCATTCGCCTAAAGTAAAACGCATGACTGATCTTGTGGAACACCCCCTGGGCGCGGAACCCGGCAAACCCGGCGACCGCAGCGCATTCTCCTTCGAAACCATCACCCGCCTGCCCGACGCGGCAGACGGCAAAGGACGCGGTGGCGCACGCTATGGGCGCACCGGCATCATCCACACCCCGCACGGCGACATCCGCACACCCGCCTTCGTGCCGGTCGGCACCCAGGCCGCCATGAAAGCCGTCCTGCCCGAACAAATGCGTGATCTTGGCGCGCAATGCCTGCTCGCCAACGCGTTCCACCTGTTCGAGCGGCCCGGCGAAGACGTGCTCGACGCCGCCGGCGGACTGGCGAAATTCATGAACTGGAACGGCCCCACCTTCACCGATTCAGGCGGCTTCCAAGTGATGTCGCTGGGCGTGGGCTTCAAGAAAACGCTCGCCATGGACGTGACCGGCATGAAATCCGACGAAGTGATCGCCAAAGGCAAGGAACGCATGGCCTGGGTGGACGAGGACGGCGTAACGTTCAAATCCCCGCTCAACGGCGACCAGCATCGCTTCTCCGCCGAAATCTCCATGGGCATCCAGCACAAGCTCGGCGCGGACATCATGTTCGCCTTCGACGAACTCACCACGCTGATGAACACGCGCGGTTACCAGGAACAGTCCGTGGAACGCACCTACCGTTGGGCCCAGCGCTGCGTGGCCGAGCACAAGCGACTCACCGAAGAACGCCTCGGCAAGCCATACCAGGCGCTCTACGGCGTGGTGCAGGGCGCGAACTACGAGGATCTGCGCCGGCATGCGGCCGCACAGATCGCCTCGCTGGACTTCGACGGCGTGGGCATCGGCGGCGCGATCGAAAAACGCATCATCGGCGACACCTGCGCGTGGATCTGCGACGAAATGCCGGAAAACCGGCCGCGTCACGTACTCGGCATCGCAGCGGTGGACGACATCTTCGCCTGCGTGGAGAACGGCGGCGACACCTTCGACTGCGTGGCCCCGGCACGCTGCGGGCGTAACGGCGCGATCTTCACACGTCACGGGCGCTACAACATCAAGCGCGCGCAGTTCAAGTTCGACTTCGGGCCGCTTGAGGAGGGTTGCGACTGCTACACCTGCACGCACTACACGCGCGCCCACGTGACACATCTGCTGCGCGCCCGCGAATTCAACGGATTCACGCTGGCGACGATCCACAACGAACGATTCTTCGTGAAGCTGCTCGACGACATCCGCGCCTCGATCGACGGCGGCTACTTCGAGGAATTCCGCGACGAGACGCTCGCGAAGTTCTACGAGAACGGTTCGAAGGGCTGAGTGTGAACTAACGCAACGCCACCGCCAATTCGCCAAGTGTGACGAGGACGTCGGCATTGACACAGACTGAACGATCGTGGATCTGCGCCGGTGCCGCCGCGCGTGGAGTATTCGCTGACGGAGACCGGACAGACGCTGCAGCCGGTCATCGAGGTGATGAAAGACTGGGGCACCCAGTACAAGGCCGCGCACGCCGCCTAGCCCGGCTTGGGGCGTATCCCTTTCATCAATCGCGACACGCCGATTTGCATCACAGATAGTAAAGGTGTAAATTAGTTGATTGTCTGCGAGCGTGGCGGAATGGTAGACGCGCTGTCTTCAGGTGGCAGTGAGTGTATGCTCGTGGGGGTTCAACTCCCCCCGCTCGCACGAGCCGAAAAGGGCTGGAATCCAACGATTCCAGCCCTTTTGCTTTGCTCAAAATCGTAAAAATCTAACAAATGTACTAAAAATCTGCCGCAAGTGTGTCCGATTCGGGAGAAAAAGACAAACACACACCCTCAACACAACCCCACATGTCCGAATCTGCAGAAACAGACACGCAGGGTGCGTCTTAGTGAGTTTGCGTGTCCGAATCACCAGAAACGGACGCATGGGGGTACAGATTTAGGGTTACACATATCCGAATCCGGAGAAACGGATACGCGGAACGGAACGTCCATTCCCTTTGCCGGCGCAATCGCAAGTACTTCACTGTGAGCATAATTCCGGAATGATCGTCGCCCGGAAGAGTTGGGTGGAGTGAAAGGTCAAGGTCAGGAGCCCGGAAGGGTTCCGGATGCAGCAACGAACCCGGTCGCCGATGTCGCTGGATGGTGACGCCGCAGCGGCAATCGCACGGCCGGCTGCCAAGCCGCATTACTCCGCGCGCAGAACGCGCATTTTGCTTAAGGAGCACCGATTATGGCAATGTTTCCGGCTTTGATGAATGACACAATGTTCTCCGACCTGTTCGACGATCCGTTCTTCGAGGGTTGGCGCAACATGGACCGTGCTATTACGCGCGACCCAAACATGTCGATGGGCATGATGAGCACCGACGTGCGCGAGTCCGATAACGGATACACCGTCGATATCGACATGCCCGGCTTCAAGAAGGACAACATTTCCCTGGAGCTGCAAAACGGGTATCTGACCGTTTCCGCACGCCGCGACAGCGCACACGAAGACAAGGACAACAACGGCAAGTGGCTGCGCCGCGAACGTTACGTCGGCTCCTGCTCGCGTAGTTTCTACGTTGGCGAAGACATGAAGGACTCCGACATTCACGCCAGCTACAAGGACGGTACGCTGTGCCTGGAACTGCCGAAGCCGCAAGAGCAACAGCAGGTCGAGTCCAAGCATCGCATCGCCATCGAAGGCTGACGTCGGCAGACTGACGAAGCGGCGTATAGCTGCCAAGATCGTCTTGACTGCATGCAACCGCATACACGGCGCCACATACCAGAACAAGTAGCGCACAAGCCGGGCACCCGCAACAGGTGTCCGGCTTGTTGCATTTCCAAGACTTCCCGCGTTTCCGGAATTTTTCGTCCGCCAGTAACGACCTACACCCCGCATGTCCGATTCGGGAGAAATAGACATCCAAGCGCACTTCCCTATCCCCTGGATGACCGATTCACCAGAAACGGACATCCTGGCATATGCTTTCCTCTCCTGCATGACCGATTCGGGAGAATCGGACACTCGGAGGGTGAAAACCTGAAGAGCACGATCCCCGGCGCCAACCCAGAGATCCCGCCAACCCAGAGATCCCGCCAACCCAGAGATCCCGGCAACCCGGCAACCCGACAAGCACGGCAGCCCGCACCTAGCGCACTAGGAACACCATCACGATGATCAGGATGAAGCCCACTAGGTCAGCCGGCCCGAACACCACACCGGTGAACAGCACCGCGGTCAGCGTCGCCATCACCGGTTCGATCGTGCCGAGCATGGTCGCGCGAATCGAGCCGATGCGCATCACGCCCGCCATAAACAGCGCGTATGCGCCGAACGTTCCCAGAACCACGGTGAACAGCAGCATCGAAACGCTTGCCACGTCGAATTTCGGCAGGTGCGCCCATGGCTGCACGAAGGGGCATAGCACCAGTCCGGAGATCAGGAACATGATGCCGTTGGTCACGAAATTGCCCCATTTGGCGATCATTGCGGTGGGCATGATCGATAGTGCCGATGTGGCGATGGCATTGGCCAATCCCCATGCCAGGCCTTGCGGCGGCAATGCCAGGGTGGATAGGTTGCCGCCGGTGGCGATGAGTACGGTGCCGATGAAAGCGAGTGCCACGCCGATTGTCTCGCGTTTGCGGGGCATGCGATGGCTCATGATGCACACCCAGGCAAGTACCACCAGCAAGTTCAGGCTTTGCAGAATGGTCGCGGTGCCGGAGTTGGTCCAGTTGATGGATTGCAAATATGAGACTTGCCCGACGAGCACGCAGCATAGTGCGAGCGCAAGGTATTTAGGGTAGGATGGCACGTCTTTGGCTGCGCCGACGAGTTTGTTTGGACTCATGATGCCGCCTGCGATAAGAAAGAGGAGTCCGGCGAAGAATTCACGTATGCAGGCCAGCCACAGCGGGTCCACGCTGTAATTGCTCATCAGCAGTTTCGATACTGTGGCGTTGCACCCCCATATTGCCCCGCCGATCAGCACCAAAGCCATGCCGACCAATATGGATTTGGCGTCGCTGCTGAACGAGATGATGCGTGATGTTCCTGTCTTCTTGCTCCTGTTCACAGTGCCAGTATGGCACTGGTACCGAACTGTGCTCGCAAGGCCGGCATCGTGCGGTTATGACGTATGGTCTGCCATTGACCATACCAGCCCAGCACCACGTGAAACATTGTGTGAAACATCGCAAGCGGCATGATCGGGTCATCATCACAAGCACCACGGCCACAAGCACCGCGACCATGGAAAAGGCGCACGCCGGAAATCCTCCCGGCGTGCGCCCGAAACACGCGCTCGCAAACCTTTCGGCGCTAAAACGCTGCGTCAGTCACGGCGACGCAGCTTCAGCATTACGCCAGCCGCAAGTACCAGTACTGCAGCGGCAAACGCCACACCAAATACGGCGGAACCGGTGTTGGCAGTAGTGCCGTCGGTCTTGCCGGCGCTGGTCTTGTCTGCCTTGTCGGCCGCCGGCTTGCTTGGCGCTGCCGGGCTCGGCGACGGCTGTGGCGTGGATGGCGTGCCGTCTGTAATCGTCACCGTGAACTTCACGCGTGCACCACGGTTGAAGAAGACGGTCACAGAGCCTGTGCTTCCGGTCTTTTGCGCATTGAGGAACGTGCTGGTCAGGCTGATGCCGGATCCATCCGCGTTCACAACGTAATCCTTGCCTGCGGTGAGCGACGCGTAGTCATATTGCACATCGCTTACGGTGTTGCCGTTGAAGTTGATGCCGACGTTCAGACCGGCGCTATTCTGCCGCTTGGATGCAGCATCGTACTTATCGTAGGTGAACGCATTGCCGGCGCTCAGCGTGGCGCTAGTCACCGTCGTACCGTCGTTCAGGTTCCAGATCTGCGTGCCGTGGTACGGATTGGCGGTGCCGACGCTCAACCCGGAATCGGTCACAGCAAAGACGCGCAGACCATGGTTGTTGTTATCGCCGAAACCGTTACGGGTGATGGTCTGGAAGTTCACGCCGTCAGCGGTGACGACCAGGTCGCAGCCGCGCTTGTCGGACGTTGCGGAACGCAGGTATTTGCACACGTTCACGAAGTAGCCGAAGTTGTCGACGTTCTCCTGGTTGAGCCATTTGTCAAGCTCGCTGGTGACGGAATCCGGCAGCATGGGCTTGATGGACTCGTAGATCTTGAGCAGTTCCTCAAGCATGGTCTGGAATCGGATGCGGTCTTCGAGCGTATAGCTGTCTGCGGAGAGCGTGGCGATGCCATCGGCATTCGCGTCGGTCTGTTTGGCGTTCAGATCCTCCTGCATGGAGCCCATCAGGGATTCCATCCGCTCCAGCTTGGCGATCTCGCCATTGGAGGCATCGGATTCGGCGCTTTGCGTGGCGATGCCGGCCTTGGCATCCGCAGAGGCGTTCGCGGATGAGGAACCGTCGCCCTTGATCTCCTCAAGGAACTTCTTGATGTATTCGATCTGCTTCTTCCACTGCTCCGGAGTGCGGTGGAGGATGTCGCCGTTGGCGAATTGGGTCACAGGGTAGGACAGGTCGCTGATGTCGAAGGTGCCGGCATACATCTTGCCGTCATACGACTGCATACGCCATACGTACTGGTTGAGGTGGCGGCTCGTATCGCTTTCCGCGGCAAGACCGGCTCGCATGGTCTCACCGTCGATGGTTCCGATCGGATTGCCGAAGTACTTATTGTTATCTTCGCCTGCCACGAGTTCGAAGTTCTCGTCCGCATCCATACGCCACAGGTTGACCGGGTTGGCCATGTCGTTGTACAGGTTTTCGAACTTGCCTTTGAGCGCATCCGGCAAAGCCACCATCGGATCGTTATACCCTCCGATATACAGATGGTTCTTATACACCACCAGATTGGCCGCACCGGAACGGGTGGCACCAAAACCATAGTCGTAGCGGGCGCCGTCCTTCGGGCTGCCTACCAGCGGCGTGTACTTCCAGCTGCCGTCGTTGGTCTGCTCGCCGCGGAACAGCGCGAACGACTGCTTGGTGCCCGCGCGGCCGGTGACAACGGAGATGTACAGTTTTCCATTGAATACGGTCATGTCCCAGATCGCACCGCCGAAGATGTTATCGGCGTAGCTACATGCCGGATAGTCGAGCAGATCCTTCTGCGTGGCGATCACCTTGAACGAATCCTTGCCTTGGGAAGGATCCGAGGAGGCTACGATGTAAGCCCCGTCATCACCGATCATGCTGGCGACAAGCTGGTTGCCCAACACCGCAAGACCGCGAATGCCGACCGAGTAGCCCTTCTTCTGGGCTGCCGGAGACAGTGGCGAGGACTGGTAGACGATCTTGGTCGCGTCGGTTGCCGGATCGACCTCCAACAGGTACGGTTTGCCGGTGGCGGCCGCGGAGAAATACAGCTTGTCGTGGAATTCGATGGCCGCACGATACCCGTTCACATT
This sequence comes from Bifidobacterium angulatum DSM 20098 = JCM 7096, assembly GCF_001025155.1. Taxonomy (NCBI): domain Bacteria; kingdom Bacillati; phylum Actinomycetota; class Actinomycetes; order Bifidobacteriales; family Bifidobacteriaceae; genus Bifidobacterium; species Bifidobacterium angulatum. Next base: position 1,940,505 of record NZ_AP012322.1, read on the forward strand.
GATGTCGTCGCCCAAGGATTTCTGCACCGGCATGGCCACGATCTTGACTTCGCCGGTAGCGGTGTTGATCTTCAGCAGCAAACTGCGATTCTCGCCGTTGTCGAGGAACAGTTCACCATTGAACGCCACATCAAGTGCTGCCTTGAGTTTGCTGTAGGTGGTGCCCATCTTGCTGGCCATCAGTTTAAGCGTACTGCCCATGGCCGAATAGCACGTGCCCACATACATCCAGTCACCATAGCCAACGGACGCCCACGAATAATTCTGGCCACGATCCGCATCCGCGTCGGCGGCGGTAGGCGTGCCGTTGGCGTCCACGTTGACGATGCCGTCGTTCTCGCCAAGACCGGCGTTCGGATGCGAGATCTTCGTAGCGGTATAACCGGCGCCCTGCTTAACGCTTAGCCCCGGAGCCTGCGCGGCCGATGCAACCCCAGCCGGAAGAAGCATCGAGCATGCAGCAACCAATGCGACCGCTGCCGTCGCAATGCTATGGTGATGTGTTTTCGCCGATTGCATAAGATTCCCTTCTCTTCGTGCTCAGACGAACGATACAAGCGATACAAAACACCTGCGATAGAGGGGTATACCCCCTATTTAGCCATCCACTGTATGCAAGGCGCGCGACGTGCAGATTACCTGCGTCGATCGTGCTGCCGCATGCCAGGTCCCAACCTCACCACCATGCCCTATCACAGGCCCGCCGAGACTGCCCCAATCCCTGCTACAGGCTTGGCGCCGGAGTATCGAAAAAATCAAGAATCCGCTCAACGTAAGGTCCGAGTATCGCGTTCGGCATGGAGAAGATCTCATGAAGCGAATCGTCGTACCGGACTTTTTCGATCGGGCTTCCACCCGCGCGCACACGCTCGACGAACCTGTCCTGCGGCTCGTTGAGCACCCACACGTCACGCCCGGATTGAAACAGCAGGATCGGCGTTTCGATACTGCCGCACGCATTTGGCGCAAGTATGGCACGACTGAGCTTCAACGCCTGACGCACCCACTGGAATGCGGGCTTATAGGTCTGGTACGCCACATTGTTGCACCGCAACCGGTGGAAATAGCGTTCACGCGGCTCGCTGGCACCCGGGTTTTCATCAAGATCAAGAGGCGCGGACGGATCGAAATCCTTCTTGCCGAATACAGGCCTGCGCCCCAACCCCAAGCCGCATAGCGCACCGACCAGCGGCCGGGCCAGCCACAGCGGCATGCCGGTCTGCGGGGCGATCATCGGCGAAGAAAGCACCGCCTTGTCGAACAAAGCGGGATGCTGTTCGAGCACCGCAGCGCCGATGCCGCCGCCCATCGAATGGCAGTACAGGTACAGCGGCTGGCCGTTCGCGTATTCCTGCCCCACGGTTTCGGCGAATCCCGCAAGATCGGCCGCATACCTACGCCAATCGTCGATCCACACGTTGCACCGGTCATCCGTGTCGCGCGCGGAGGCGCCATGCCCACGATGATCGATCGCACACACCGAATACCCGGCGAGCAGGAAATACCAGACCATTTCATCGTATTTTTCGGCGAACTCGGTGAACCCGTGGCTCAACACGATGCAACCGCGGAATCCGGCGGAAGCGCCCTGATTGTTTTCCGCGTCGAACTTTGCGGCATCATAGGCGAGATAGTGCAAGGTCCCACCCAACGGCCTGATCCCCGCGCCGCGTTCAGCAGGCGAGGGATCGAAACGCCCTTCGGTCAGACATGCCTTAAGCGCCGGCTTGACGGTATTCGCCATGGTTTCGGCGTAATCGTTCTCCTTGAGCAGGGTCACTTCCATAATCGTCTCCCATCAGTCGCAGGCCGACTCGCACTCAGCCAGCAGGCCGGCCTGCAATCCGGTTCACCAGTCCGATTCATAAACCAGCCCACAGCCAGCCCGCAGCCATTCGGCGAGTCAGTCAGCGAGCGCCTTGCGTAGAAAATCGCGTTGCAGCAACAGCAGGTTCTCCGCCACGGTTTCGTCGTTGGTCATATGCGTGATGCCGGTGAGCGGCAGGAACGTGTGCTCACGACCGGCCGCCATCAGCGCCTGACTCAACCGCAGGCTGTGTGCGATGGTGACGTTGTCGTCCGCAAAACCGTGGATAAGCATGAGCGGGCGGGTGAGGCGCGGCGCGTCGGCGATGATGGAGTTGCGTTCGTAGACGACCGGATCGAGCCCCAGGTAGCGTTCCGTGTAGTGGGTATCGTACAGAGTCCAGTCGGTAGGCGGGGCGCCGGCGCAGGCGGCATGGAACACGTTGGGCGCGTCGAGGACCGCGAGCGCGGAGAGGAATCCGCCGAAGCTCCAGCCGATAATCGCCACCTTGTCAAGGTCGGGCTTGGGGCCGTTCTCCCAATCCAGCTGCGGCAGCGCCTTCACCGCTTCGATCTGGTCGGCGAGCGAGACGCCCTTCATATCCTCGAACATCTCACGATCCCACTTGGGGCCTCGACCGGTGGTGCCGCGACCGTCCGCAGTCAATACGATATAGCCTTGATCGGCCCACCATTGCGCGTCCCAGTAGAAGGATGAACGGAACACGACCTGCTGGAAGCCGGGGCCGCCATACGGTTTGACCAGAACGGGCAGGGTGGCTGCATGCGCGTAGGGGCTGGCTTCGCTTGGCATGGTGATGGCGGCAAGCAGATGATGCTCGCCGGGCAGGGTGGCGAAGCTGGTGTTGGGGAGGAACCCTGGGTCGGCGGCGTTGCTGGTGATCACTGCCGCCACATCCCGAGTGTCCGATTCGGCCGAATCGGTCATCCATACCTGTTCTGCACCCGTCTGGATGTCCGATTCTCCAGAATCGGTCATGCGTGCTGAATCGGAGGCGCCACTGGTGTCCGATTCGGCCGAATCGGTCATCTGAGCAACATTGGATGGCGTAGGGATGTCCTTTTCGGGAGAATCGGACATCTGGGAGTCTTGGGGGGATGTCTGGATGTCCGATTCTCCAGAATCGGACATTTGGACTGCGGGCAGGTGCGCCACGTGGATCATGGTGGTCGCATTCGTGCCCATCATGCCGCCGCTGACCACTTCGCCGCGCATGCCGCGTGACGCGGTCCATACGCCGGGCTCTCCCACCAGGGGTTGCACGTTGCCGTTGTAGTCGATGCTGACCACATCATGGCATCGGGCGTCATGCAGTTCCGCGGTCTCCTGCCATGCTTCCGGCACGTCGGGCGCGAGCTCCGGATCACGCTGCACCACGCACAGCACGTCGCCATCGGTCACATCCAGCACGCTGCGCACGTTCCATCCGACCGGGGTGAAGGCTTTGCCGTCCACGGTCAGTCGATTCGTGTTCGCTTCCATGTCGTTCAGCGCGCATACGAGTCGCCCGTCGTCGGTGAGTGCGGGCAGTCCGTCGACGATGTCGATCCACTGGCCGTTCGCATGTTCTTCCAGCAGGTAGGTTGCGCCGTTGTCGTCTACGGCAAGTACCTGATCGTGGTTCTGGCGCCTGTTTTGCACGAGCAGCAGCGGGCAGCGGTTCTTCTGCCATACCACGCGCGCCACGTACTCGTAGGCTTCGCAGTCCCATTCGATTTCGTGGAATGCAACGATGGAGTGACGGCCCTGATCGTCGAAGTCGAGTCGCAGCAGGTCGAGGTGTACGTCGGCGTTGGCGGTCAGTGCACGCGGGTAGCGGCGTCCGGATGCTGGATTGCCTGGGTTGGCGGGGTCGCTGATGTACCACATCGGTTCGGGCGCAGTGTCGAAGGATTCGACGATGATCTGGCGCGAATCCGGCCCCCACCAGAAGCCGTCGTATCGGTCCATTTCCTCTCCGGCTACGAATTCGGCGAGTCCGACTTTCCAGGTGTTGGCGACTTCGTGCGTGCCGGTTTGCGCACCCTGGTTGTCCGATTCGGCCGAATCGGACAATACGGTATCGTCGTTGTCATCGTCATCGTCCGCTTCGACGCTGGCGGTCAGCAGGGTGACGTTGCCGTCGGCTTCGCCGTTGTCGGCATCCTTCCATTCGCGGATGCTTACCAGTTGCAGTCGTTCGCCGGTGGTGTAGAGCACGTGCTCGCCGTCTGGGCTGATGCGTGGGTTGAGCACGGGTGCGGTGCCGGCTTCGACGCTCAAACGTCCGGCGCACAGTTCGCGCACCGAGGCTTTGCCGTCGCCCGCATTGTCTGCGCTATCCGCGCTACATACATTGCCCAGTTCAGCCAGGAACAGGCGGCCGTTCAGCGTGAACACCACGCGTGAACCCGTCTCGTCCACCGAATAGCTGACGATGCCGGAGCCGCCTTCACGCGCACGCTCCCTACGGGCGCGTTCCTCGGCTGGCACGTTCTCACTGTCCGCGTTGGAGCCCAGCAGCACACGCGGGTCGGCGATCAGCGTCTCGTGATGCTGACCCGCATCGTCAAACCAGCTCATCCATAGGCTGGTTACGGTGTCTTCCGGCCCATCCGAACGGAGGAACAGGGCGCGCGTACCGTCGCCTATCGCCTGCGCGGAACGCGGGGCGCCGCAGGTGAAACGCAAGGTGCGGGCCTTCAAACGGGGGTATTCGTCAATCGCTTGCTCATTCATAACCACCACCTTACCTATCAGGTCTCTCCTATCGTGCGAAATACCCGCATTTCCCGAAGAGAAACGGCTATTTTCCGCTCTTTTCGCCAGGTCGGCCACGACTGCCTGTTCTTCCCCGATTTCCGGACTGCCTGCAACGTTTCAAGCATGGAATCCACCGAATCATCGGCAAAAAATCACAATTCCTCAACGTATTAATTAGCACCTGTTGCGCCCATTGCGTACACTGGTGAAAGATATAGAAAGGGATGACTATGAGCGTTCTCGACCGTTTTGAGAAAAGCGTGGAAGGCGCAGTGAATGGAGTGTTCTCGAAGTTCGGCTCCAAAGACCTGCAACCTGTGGACCTATCCAGCGCACTGGAACGTGAGATTGACAACGAGGCCATGCCCGTGGGCCGCGACCGTACAGTCGCCCCGAATGAGTATCGCTTTAAGCTGAGTACACCCGACTTCGACCATATCGAACAGTGGGGCAGCGAAACGCTCGCAGATGAGCTTGCCGATAACCTCACCAATTATGCGCGCAGCCAGCATTATGCATTCGTGGGTCCTGTTGTGGTGATTTTCGAGGAGGATCTCGATCTCGCCAAGGGAAGTTTCAAGCTCACCGCAGCATCCGTGCAGGGCAACGCCGTTCCCGTCACCACTGACGAGCAGAGCCAGGATTGCCCGCTGCTGGAGATCAATGGCAGCCAGTATCTGCTCACTAAGGAGAAGACGATTCTGGGTCGTGGCTCCGGCTGCGACATCGTTATCGACGACCCGGGCATTTCCCGCAAGCATTTGGAAATCGACGTCACGCCCAACGGTGTGATCGCCCGCGATCTGGGTTCCACCAACGGAACGTATGTCGAAGGCCATCAGGTTCCCGCCGCCACATTGCTGGACGGCAACACCATCACCATTGGCCGTACCCGCATCCTCTACTGGGCTTCGTCTCAGGAACAGGAGTGATGCCGCTGACGTCAAGGCCTTAGTATGACTGAACTTACGTTTGCGCTGCTGAAATATGGTTTTCTAATCCTGTTATGGGTGTTCGCATGGCTTGCCGTGCGGTCCCTGCGTAAGGATATCGAATCGTTCAGCCCGCGCCCATCCCGTTCGCGCCAGCGCCGGAAACGTCGCGCCCATCAGGCGTCTTCCGCCACAGCCAATGCCATGGCGGAACCGCAACGGTCGAATGTCTCCTCACCGCGCCCAACGGCTTCCGGCAACGAACCCACACTGCTGGTGATTATCGACGGGCCGTTGGTCGGCTCGTCCATTCCTCTCAACGGCGAGGCGATCACCATGGGGCGTTCCGCGTCGAATACCGTGGTGTTGGACGATGAATTCGTTTCCTCGCACCATGCCCGCATATACCCTGATGCGGCATCCGGGCAGTGGGTCATCGAGGATCTCGGTTCGACCAATGGCACTATCGTCAACGATCAGCGTCTTAACGTTCCGACGATTCTTCCGCCACGCATGCCGGTACGCATCGGTGCTACGACCTTCGAGCTGAGGTGATACGCGCATGACTGACGACACCCAGCAGACCCTGCCATTGCAGCAGGCTTCCCCCGCTGCGACGAGCCAACTGTTCCTATATTCCACTACCGTGTCCGACGTTGGCACGGTGCGTGCGAACAATCAGGATTCCTCTTTTGCCGGCGAGCATCTTGTGGCCATCTGCGACGGTATGGGCGGCCATGCCGGAGGCGATACGGCATCCACTATCGCCATCCGGTCGCTGGCGCATATCGAGCGTGAGGATCGCGAGCAGGATGTCGCCGCGATCGCCTCGATGATGGAGACGTCCGTCATGGCGGCGCATGACGCCATTGTCGGCAAGGCGAGGCATGAGCGCAAGCTTTCCGGCATGGGTACGACGGTGACCGCCGTCGCTCTGGTGGACGATTACTGGGTGCTCTCCCATATCGGCGACTCCCGCGCGTATCTGCTGCGTGACGGTGCACTCTGCCAGGTGTCCCAGGATCATAGTTATGTCCAGCATCTGATTAATACCGGCCGCATCACCGAGCAGGAGGCGAAGAACCATCCGCAGCGCAATGTGGTGATGCGCGTGCTCGGCGATTTCGATATCGACCCGCATCCCGATATCGCCGTGCTGAAGGCGCATCCTGCCGATCGTTGGCTGTTGTGCTCGGATGGCTTGTGCGGCGTGCTGGAGAATTCCACCATTGCCGACGCTTTGTTGTCCATGTCGAATCTGACCGAATGCGCGCAGCATTTGGTGAGCATGGCGTTGCGTGCGGGAAGCACCGATAACGTCACGGCTGTGATTGCGGATGCGACCCTGGCTCTTGACGTGCATGCGTTCGACCTGCCGCATCAGACCCCGCTTGTCGGTGGCGCGGCGAGCTCCAGCCTCGAACCCATTGCGGATATCGTCAACGAACCGGTGGCTGCGGCTCCGGCCTTGCGCGACGAAGGATCCCCCGCGCAGCGTGCCGCGGCGCTGATGCAATCCTCCGAGGCGCGTAAGGCGCGTCACGACGACGATGACAAGCCGAAACTCGCGCATCCTTCGGCGGCACGCGAAGAGGAAAGCACGCTATCCACGCCTGATACCGGTGAGATTCCCATCGTACAGAAGGCCGATGGCGCGTTGTCTTCCGACCCCAATGACCCACAGGTGGCCAAAGCCATCGAGGTCCAGCAGGAGAAGCAGCGCAAAACCGCGCATAAGCATAAGCGCAACAGGCGCATTACCGTGATCATTGCCATTCTGGTGCTGCTGCTCGCCGGCGCGGGCGCAGGGTATACCACCTACCGGTGGAGCCAAACCCGCTACTATGTTGGCGAATCCAACGGCAAAGTGGCGATTTTCCAAGGCGTTCCCACGAATATTTTCGGGTTCAGCCTGTCTCACGAGGTGGAGCGCACGTCGATAAGCACCAGTGATCTTCCGCAGACATGGCGCGACGAACTCACCGAAGGCATTACACGCGACAATCTCGACGAGGCGCGGGCGCATGTGAAGTATCTGCGCAGCGAGAACGACAAGCTGCACAGCACCAAGGATGCCGGCAATTCCGGCGATTCCAAGGATTCCGGCGACGCTTCGAAGGGCGGCGCAAAGGATTCATCGCAGCGCAACGATTCGAGCGGCACTACCGGCAATAGCGGCTCGACCAACTCCAAGCAGAGCGAGGACAAGCAATGATCATGCGCCGTCTTCGCCAGCTTTCACTGCTGCTGTTCTCTTTTCTTATCTGCGGCATGGCCTTTTTCCAGCTGTTCGCCCGCACCGGCAGCACCATACCCACGAATTTCGCGGTGCTGCTTGGCCTGGTCGTCGCACTGTCGCTGGTGTTCTGGGGGCTGGTGCTGCATTTCCTGCCGTATGCGAGTCAGGTGATCCAACCTTGCGTACTGCTGCTGACCGGGCTCGGCACGGTGATGATCGCCCGTATCGATCATGAGCACGACACCGAGGTCGCCACACGGCAGCTGATGTTCGTCTGTCTGGCAATCGTGTTGAGTTCGATACTGATCGTGGCCATGCGCGACTACCGTATTCTGCGCAGGTTCTCCTATGTCAGCATGGTGGTCGGCCTGGTGTTGCTGCTTTCCCCCATGCTTCCCGTGCTCGGCCAGAATATCAACGGCGCGCGCATCTGGATCCGCATCCCCGGTCTCGGCTCCCTGCAGCCGGGTGAATTCGCCAAGCTGTTCCTTGCGTTCTTCTTCGCGGCCTACCTGTTCGACCATCGCGACCAGCTGGCTGTCGGAGGCAAGAAGATCCTTGGCCTGCAATTGCCTCGAATCCGCGATCTTGGCCCGATCATCATCGTGTGGATCGCCTCGATGGGCGTTCTGGTGCTGCAGCATGATCTGGGTACGTCGCTGATGTTCTTCGCTATGTTCGTCTCGATGCTGTATGTGGCGACGGGCCGTGCCAGCTGGATTGTGATCGGCGGCGTTGCATTCGCCGCCGGAGCGGTCGCGGCGTCCTCGCTGTTCAGCCATGTCGGCGCACGCGTAGAGGCATGGCTGCATCCGTTCGACAACACGTTGTACAACCGTGCCGTCGGCGGGTCCTATCAGATCGTCACAGGCCTGTTCGGTCTGGCTTCCGGCGGCCTGTTCGGCACCGGCCTGGGCCAGGGGCATCCGTATCTTACGCCGTTCGCCAATTCCGATTACATTTACGCCTCGTTGGGCGAGGAATTCGGTCTGGTCGGCTGTTTCGGCATTCTGCTGCTGTATATCATCATCATCGCCTCGGGATTCATCACCGCCATGAAGGTCAAGGATGGTTTCGGCAAGCTGCTGTCCTCCGGTCTGGTGTTCACCATGGCGTTCCAGGTGTTCACCGTGGTCGGCGGCATTACGCTGGTGATTCCACTGACCGGCCTTACGCTGCCGTATATGGCGGCAGGTGGCTCGTCCATGGTCGCCAACTACCTGTTGGCGACACTGCTGATTATCATTTCGAACGCCGCGAACAAGCCCGCTCCCGAGACGCTTTCCGAAACGTTCCAGCATGAAGCGCTTGCCGCGCTGCGCGATCGTGAATTGAAGGAACGGGAAGCCGAACGCGCATCCAAAACCGCTCGCAGGGCAAAGGGAGGTGCGCAATCATGAACAAGATGCTGCGCCAATTGTTCGTCGCGGTAATCGTATTGTTCACCATTCTGGGGCTTTCCTCGTCGATTATCACCGCGATCCGAGCCAACGAGCTGAATGCCGACCCGCGCAACGTGCGTGCGCTGTACCACGAGTACGGTACCCAACGTGGGTTCATTCTCACGTCCGACGGCGCCATCATGGCCAAATCCGATGCGACGAACGATGCGTTCAAATTCCAGCGCTCCTACCCGAACGGACCGTTGTATGCGCCCGTGACCGGCTACTTCTCCATCAGCCAGCGTGCCGACCGTGGCATTGAGGCGTCGCGTAATTCGCTGCTGTCGGGAGAATCCGATTCGCTGTTCTGGCAGCGCATCAAATCGGTGCTTACCGGTTCGGAGGCGAAGGGCGCCACCATCGAAACCTCCATCGATTCGAAGCTGCAGAACGCGGCCTACCAGGCACTAGGCTCCCAGTCCGGCGCCGCAGTGGCCATGGAGGTCAAGACCGGCCGCATTCTGGCCATGGCGTCAACGCCCAGCTATGATCCGAACGAGCTGACCTCGCACAACAACAAGACGTTGAACGAAAACTATGCCCGGCTGACGCAATCCGCGTCCAGCCCCATGGTGAACAATGTGACCAGCCAGCTGTTCCCACCCGGCTCGACGTTCAAAACCGTGGTGGCCGCCGCGGCGTTGGAAAGCGGCAAATACGATACGAACACGCAGATTCCGGCCGGCGCCAGCTACACGCTGCCCGGTACCGTCACACAGCTGACCAACGTGGAATGGCAGGCCAACGGTTCCAATGGCAAGATCAGTCTCGAGGATGCTCTCGCCTACTCTTCCAACACGGCGTTCGCCCAGCTGGGCGTAAGCCTCGGTCAGGAGGCGATCGCCAAACAGGCCACCAAGCTTGGTTTCGGCAGTTCGGTTGTGGTCGACGGCACGTCGTCGACCGGCTCGCCGATGAAGGCCACCGCTTCGGTGTTCCCCTCGTCCATGACCGAAGACAAGCTTGCTCTGGCATCCATCGGGCAGGGCGATGTGACCGAAACGCCGTTGCAGAACGTGATGATCGCCTCGGCCATCGCCAACGGCGGCAAGCTTATGCACCCCACGCTGGTGGATCGCGTACGCGCCAATGATCTTTCCGTGCTGAGCGAAACCAAATCCTCGGTGATGAGCACCGCGTTCAGTTCCGATACCGCTAGCAAGCTCACCACCATGATGAAATCGGTGGTTACGAAGGATTCGCCGTCGTTGGCTCCCAGCGGCGTCAGCGTAGCCGCGAAAACCGGTACGGCGCAGATCGGTGTTGCGAACAATGCCATCGACGGCTGGGTGATGGGCTTCGCCCCGGCTGATGATCCGAAGATCGCCGTAGCCGTAGTGGTGCATAACACCACCGGGTATGGTGTTGACGCGGCCGGCCCGATTTTCCGTTCCATGATTCAGGAGGCGATGCAGCAATGAAACTCGTTGAAGGACGACTCATTCACGGCCGATACCGTCTCGATGCACGACTCGCGCAAGGCGGTATGGGCGAAGTATGGAAGGGCTGGGATATCCAGCTGAACCGCCCGGTGGCCATCAAGGCGTTGCGTTCCGACATCACCAACGCCGAGGCCAAACTGCGCCGTCTGCGTGCGGAAGCGCATAATTCCGCCAATCTTGCGCATCCGAATATCGCCGCGCTGTTTGAATACTACGAGCATGACGGCATCGGCTTCCTCATTATGGAATATGTGCCGTCGAAGTCGCTGGCTGATCTGTACCACGAGTATCCGGGCGGTATGGATCCGTTGCAGCTGCTGCCGATCCTTATCCAGACGGCCCGAGGATTGTTCGTGGCGCACAGCCATGGTGTGGTGCACCGTGACGTCAAGCCGGCGAACATCATGGTCGGCAGCAATGGCGATGTCAAAATCACGGATTTCGGAGTGAGCTATTCCACCAATCAGGAGCAGATCACTCAGGACGGCATGGTGGTCGGCACCGCGCAATACATCTCGCCCGAGCAGGCGCAGGGCGAGCAGGCGACACCGCAGTCCGACATCTACTCGCTGGGCGTCGTCGCCTACGAGGGAATCGCCGGGCATCGCCCATTCACCGGTGCCACGCCTGTCGATATCGCCGCGGCGCACGTCAACGACACAGTGCCGCCGTTGCCCGATGCCGTGGATTTCCAGTTGCGTGAGTTCATCATGTCGATGCTTTCCAAGGATCCGCGTGACCGCCCTGCCGATGCGCTGGTAGTCTCCCGCACCCTGGCCCGCATCGAACGCCGACTGCTCGACCAGCAGACCGAGCTCAACGAGGCGACCATCGTCTCGGGGCGCATGCCGCGCAGGATTTCCAGCACGCCGCATCTGCCATCCATCATCACTTCCGCCCCCGCTAAACATAATCTTTGGAAGGAGCAGCAATGAACATGCCCTCTTCTCTGGCCAACGGTCGCTATCAGATAGGCCAGCTCATCGGGCGCGGCGGCATGGCCGAGGTGCACGTCGGCCTTGACACCCGTCTCGGCCGCACAATCGCCATTAAGATTATGCGCGCCGATCTGGCGAACGATGAGATCTTCCTGACCCGCTTCCGCCGTGAAGCGCATTCCGTCGCCCAGATGAACAACGCGAATATCGTGAACATCTACGATTCCGGCGAGGAGATGGTCACCGACGAGAACGGCCAGTCCGAACGCCTGCCGTATCTGGTGATGGAGTATGTGAAGGGTCAGACCCTGCGTGACATCATCCGTGTGAACGGACCGTTGTCGCAACGCGACGCCGCGCAGGTGATGCTGGGCATGCTCAGCGCGTTGGAGTATTCGCATCGCATGGGCGTGATTCATCGTGACATCAAGCCGGCGAACATCATGATCTCCGATCAGGGTGCCGTGAAGGTGATGGATTTCGGCATCGCCCGCGCATTGGACGACTCCGTTGCCACCATGACCCAGTCTCAGGGCGTGGTCGGCACCGCGCAGTACCTCTCCCCCGAGCAGGCGCGCGGCGAGACCGTGGATATGCGTTCCGACCTGTATTCCGCCGGTTGCGTGCTGTATGAGATGCTGACCGGCAAGCCGCCGTTCACCGGCGATTCGGCGGTGGCTATCGCATACCAGCATGTGTCCGAAGTGGCGACCCCGCCTTCCGCGGTGGTGCCCGGACTGCCGAAGATGTGGGATTCGATCTGCGCCAAGGCCATGGCCAAGGATCGTCAGAACCGCTATGCCACGGCCACCGAGTTCAAGCAGGACATCCTCACCTTTATGAACGGCGGCGAACCGGTTGCGGCCGCGTTCAACCCGCTCACGGATCTGACCAATATGAAGGCGCGCAAGCAGGCCGAACAGGATGCTGCCACCGTTGCCTTAAACCAGGGGGAAAGCGGGACCGCAACCCAGGCGTTCAATCCGGTGACAGGCCAGTTCCAGCAGGTTTCGCCGTCGAATACGCTGGCGCAGACCCGTGCGGCGCAACGCGCCCAGGCGGCTAAGGCCAAGCGCAAGAAGCAGATCATCATCGGTTCGGTGATCGGCGTGATCGTGCTGCTGTGCGTGATTGCCGGCGCGTGGTTCCTGCTGAATCCAAGCAAGTCGAAGACGGAGCAGATGGTCACCGTGCCGACCATCACCTCGTCCATGACCAAGGATCGCGCGGAGGCCGCCATAGAAGCCGCCGGATTCGAGTTCAAGGCCATGACCGACAACGATTCCACCGAGCCTGCCGGCACGTTCACCAAGCAGAATCCGGCCGGTGGTGCCAAGGCCAAGAAGGGTTCCCTGATCAAGGTGTGGTTCTCCGCGGGCCCGCAGAACGCCCAGATTCCCGATGTGAAGGGACTAAGCCAAAGTGAGGCGCGCAATAGGCTCGAATCGTATGGGTTCAAGGTGCAGACCAGTGTGAACTCCGAAGACAGCGCCACAGTGGACAAGGACAAGGTGACTCGCACCGATCCCGCCGCCGGCACGTCGCAGCCCAAGGGCACGTCGATTCTGCTGTTCGTCTCCTCAGGCATGACCAAGGTGCCGGACGGCTTGGCCGGCCAGACCAAGGATGCCGTCATCAAGTCCTTGCAGAGCCTTCAGTTCAGTGTGATCACCGAAGAGGCATATTCCGATTCGGTGGCCGAGAACATGGTGATCAGCGTGAATCCTAATTCCGGCACGTCGGTGGCGCAACGTTCCACGATCACCATCACGATCTCCAAGGGCAAGGAGCCCACGCCGAAGGTCACGGTTCCCTATGTCACCGGGCAGACGTTCTCCAGCGCCAAGCAGATCTTGGAATCGCTGGGGTTCACGGTGAAGCAGCAGGGGTCTACCGATGAGACCGATCAGGTGATCGGCCAGAATCCTGCTTCCGGTGAGGCCGATAAGGGCGCCACCATCACGTTGACCACGAAGTCGAGCAGCACTGGCGGCGGCACGACTCCAGGCACTACGAACGGCAATACCGGCAACAATTCCAACAGCTGATTCCAATCGCTGCAATGTAGAATCGCAAAAAGGCCGGTATGAGTGATGCCGCCTGTTTCCATAGAGGAACAGGCGGCATCACTCATATCGGCGTGCTATGGCGCCGTATAGGTGCCGTATCGGCGTTATTTGTTGACGCGCGGCTTAAGCCCTGCGGCATTGGCCACTGCAGTGGTCTGCCCGCACACGGCCAGCCAGTTCGCCAGCAGACGGTACCCGCCTTCGGTCATCACCGATTCGGGGTGGAATTGCACGGCGTACATCGGCTTGTTCTTCACGCGAATGCCTTGCACGATATGGTCGCCTTGCGTCCATGCGGTCACTTCCAGCGTGTCCGGCACGGAGTCCGGTTCCACGGCCAGCGAATGGTAGCGCGTGGCGGTCATCGGATTGGCGATGCCCGCGAAGATCTCATCGTCCACATGCTCTACCGGGCTGGTTTTGCCGTGCATGATCGTCGGCGCATGGCTGACGGTGCATCCATACACCTCTGCGAGCGCCTGCAGGCCGAGGCAGACCCCGAACATCGGCTTGTTCTGTTTGGCACATAGGCGGATCATGTCTTCGCTGGCGCCGGATTCGGCGGGTGCGCCCGGCCCGGGGCTGATCAGTACGCCGTCGTAGTCCGCGGTCACGGTTTCGTCGCTGGGGTCGATGGCGTCGTTGCGTACCACGTCTACGGTGGCGCCGAGCGTCTTGAGGTAGCCGACGATGGTGTAGACGAAGGAATCGTAGTTGTCGATCACGAGGATGCGTGCCGAATCGGTCATGGTGTCTCCTTTGGGAAGCTTGGTTTGGCGGCTGGTGTGCGTGTGTGCGGGCGGTGTGCCGACTAGTTCAATGCGACGTAGTTGCTCATTTGCTGCATGATGGGTATGTGGGACGCTGCCCAAGGGAAGCCCCATTCGAACAGTGATGCCGCGGCGGCGAACAGCAGCAGTGCCGTCAGTAGGATTCGGATGGGCAGCACGCCCGGTTGGAGTCGCATCAGCGTGCCGTAGATGCTCGCGTCGGGCTGCGGGCGCTCACCTTGCCTGATGGCGCGTATCGCCGGCCACTGCCAGGCCACTGCGGCCGCGATGAAGAAGATGAGCCAGGCGAGGAGCGCTCCGCGCACGTAGGGGGCGAGGGAGCCCATTTTGGCTGCCGGGGAGAGGTATGCGGTGGAGTTGGCGGCGAATTTCACTGTGCCGTCGTTGCCGGTGGTGGCGAGTTCCTGTGGCATGCCGTCGGCTACTTTCGCCCAGTATTTCAGTTCGCCCCATACGATCCATCGGCTGGTCGGCGTGCTGTATTTGGGTTCGCATGTGGTCAGGGTGATCATGCGTGTTGTTGCGGCGGCTCCCGGGTTTTCGGGGTTCGCGGCGATGACTTCGGTGTCTTTGGGCGACACGATTTTGTATTTGGTATAGGTGTATACGTACCAGTAATCCTGCGAGCGCACGATGATCGGGTCGCCGGTCTGGAGCTTGTCCACGTCTCCCAGCGGCTGGCCGTAGCCATTGCGGTGCCCTGCCACGGCAAAGTTGCCTACCTGCCCGGGCATCTGCGTGTCCGTGTAGTGGCCGAGTCCGTGCCGGGCCAGTTGTGCGGCGTCGGTGCCTTCTACGATATTGCGTTCCCAGTTCTGGCCGAAGCGTGGAATGTAGATTTGCGCCACCAGATCGCCGTAGTTGGCGCTTTCCGGCTGTACGGGGGCGTCTGCCTGCTGTGCCTGGGCGATTTTCGCGTTGGCTGCCGAAGCCGGGTCGGACCAGCTGGTCTGTTCGCGGGTCTGCGCCTGCACACGTTCCGCCTGCACGCCGGTCCACCACATCTGCCATGCGATGTATAGGGCACATATCACGGCCAGGGTGATGAGTATCTCCGCTATTATGCCCATAAGCTGGCGCATGATGCCGGGTCGGCGTTGTGCTTGCGGCTGTGCTCCATGCTTCACTGGTCGTCGTCTCCCTTTGCCGTGTTGGTGTCCGTCGATTCCGATTCCTGGCTGCCGCCTACCGCCTTCGCGTATTTCAATGGCTGCAGCAGCTTGGCGCACTGATCGAAATGCAGGTTCTTCTTCCGGTCGACCTTCCATCCAAGACCGAAGGCACTCACGTATTGCTTGTAGATCTTAATGGTAGGCGAAGCGTCCAGAGCCTGGATGAGATCGTCCGGATTGCCGATGGCGGAAATGGTGAATGGCGGCGAGTATTTTTTGCCGTGCAGTGAGATGACGTTGCCTGAGCACATGACCGCCGAGTTGAACAGCACGCGCTGGTCCATGACCTTCATGTATTCGGCGCCGCCTTCCCATAGGGCGTTGATCACGGCTTCGATGTCTTGCTGGTGGATCACGTATTTGTCGATGTCCGCCGACGACCCGGATGAGTCCACCGCCTGTTTCCACATCGGCGAATCATCCAGGGTGACCGTTACGCCGGGGCCTTCCACGGCCGGCATCACGGTGCTGGAGTCTCCGCCGTCGTCTTTGTTGTTGGGCTCGTTGTCGTTGGTCGATAGTTTGGTCATGGTGTTCACGTCGTTGCTGAGCGCGTTCACTTCTTTTTGCAGGGTGTTGACCTGTTTGACGCGTTGTTCGACCAATCCGGCCGTGTCGGACGAGACGGTGCTGGTTTGGTTCACGCGTAGATTGGTGACGAACAGGTAGCCGGTGATTGCCACGACGACCAGCACTGCGACGCTGCCCACCATGGAGCGCCTGACACCGTGTTTAGTGCTGTGCCTGCTCATACACGACCTTTCGACGGCAATACGGATGCTGCGCATACATCTTTTGAGATATAGGGCAAGCCTTATTCGCTGCTTTCGAGTGTAGCCACTATGATAACTTCTAGCCTACTTGAATGGAGCAAATACTGATGGCTGACGAAGAACTGCAAGCAAACGGTGCGGAGGAGCAGAAGGACCTGCAGTCCGCAACCGACCAGACCGATCTCATCGACGACGCTGCCGATGACGATACGGATAGAGCTTCCGAAGACGATTACAGTGTCGATATGGATCAGGTCGAGGCCGTGCTGAACGCCACTGCGGATAAGAACATGATGACCCCGCAGATGCAGCGCATGATGGCTCGTCAGGCGGAAAGCACCAAGCGCGTGGAAGAGTCCATTAAGGGCACCAAGTCGAATCCGCGCTGGTTCGTCCCCCTGTTCTGTGTGCTGATGGTGATCGGCCTGATCTGGGTCGTCGCCTATTACCTGACCGGCAAGTTCCCGATTCCGGCCATCGGCGTGTGGAATCTGGCTGTTGGTTTCGTCATCATCATGATCGGCTTCCTTATGACAATGTGGTGGCGATGATTGTCGGATAGATGTTATCCACATTATCCACATTATCCACAAAGGCCTGAAGCGTTATGTTTCAGGCCTTTTCTGTACTTCCACACCGAGTTATCCACATGTTATCCACCACTTATCCACTATCCGGCCACCAGTTACCCACACCCAAAGCACACTTACCCACAAGTTACCCACAGGTTATCCACAATCTTTTCCACAGGTGTGGAAAACTACATGTGTGTAATTACGCGACGGTGGTTTCCAACCGCCGTACGAATGCGCATACAGCGATGCCCCGGCCGTTCAGACCAGCCAGGGCATCGAAACTAACCTCATATGCGACAAGCGGCTCCTGCCACCAGTCGAACCTGTCACAACAGACGCGACGGCGCGCACAGTAGCACCACGGCCACCAACACCACCACGACGGCACCACCGAATACGCCCATGCGCCAGGTCAGCGAGCGGCCCCGCGTTCCCGGAACGGCCGCCGTCAACAGCGCGGCCAGCACCCCGCCGGTCACGAACCCGCCCACATGCGCCTGCCAGGCGATGCCGCCCATCACGAACGGCATGGCGAAGTTCACCGCCATCCACACCAGCATCGATCGAATATCCGCGCCCACACGTCGGAACACCACCAGCATCGCCGCAAACAGGCCGAACAGCGCCCCGGAAGCGCCATACGCGGCGGTCCCCCAGTCGCCGGTCAGGCGAGCCCATACCATCAAGCCCGCGGCTCCGCCAAAACCGGAAATAAGGTAGAACGCCAGAAAACGCCAATGGCCGAGCATACGTTCCAGCATCGGACCGACCGACCACAGTGCCAGCATATTGAACAGGATATGCAGCACGCTTGGCGCATGCAGGAACATGGATGTCAGCCACGTCCATGGGCGCTGCACCATAAGCACCGGAGCGACCATGCCCCAATTCACGATTGCGGCGAATACGGGGGGCATAAGGTAACGGGCGATGATCTCCACCAGCCACACGGCCACGCACGCCACGATAATCGCCGTGGTGACGACCGGCTCACCGGCGGCCCAAGCGTACCTGATCTCCTTTTTGCTGGGAATCTTGAAATTCATGGCATTTATGGTATCGGGCGCGTTGCCCAATAACCGACCGTATTCGGCGAAGCCGCGGCACACTCCACCCAATCGTTACAAAATTCGTTTTATCATAGTGAGCAGAGTTGGTTTGAATGGGCATGCCAACAAGACACCTCGGAAAGGAGCCGTCATGGAGAAGAATTCTTCGAACGGTTGGAAGTTCTTTGCGATTCTGTTCGGCGCACTGCTCGCCGGCGTCGTGGGTCTGTATGTGTACAAGCAGCAGAATCCTGATTACGACCCGTGGGAGGAACCGTGGGAGAACAGCTCTTCCCCGGTGGATCTCGGCTTGGACAAGGCCGAGGAGGCACCTGTCGAAACCGGCACCGCCGAGGCTGAAACCGCTGCGGAAGCCGCCTGATTCGCGAGTCCGCAAACATTACCCGTACCGGCCGCACACCCACTTCTTCGGTGTGCGGCTTTATTGTTGCCTACGCATTATCATTGTCTGCGCAATTCTCATAGGTCACCCGCATACGCCCTGTCTACGGGCTTGCCAAGGCGTTCCGCTTCGCACCCGTAACCCCCCAAGCATTGCACAGTATGGCGAATTGTAAGCCGTTTTGCGGGCGTATATAGCGACAGGGGAACAACCCGAAGGCTGTTCCCCTGTCGTTGTGAGCACATTTTTTGATTTTCTGCGCACGCCGTCAGGCGAGCGGGCCGGTGTGCCAGATGCGCTCCAGATAATCCTCGATGGAACGGTCGGAGCTGAAGTAGCCGGAGTTGGCCACGTTGAGCACGGCCATGCGGCTCCACTTCATCGGATCGCGGTAGGTCTCCTCGATCTGGGCCTGGATGTCCATGTACGCGCGGAAGTCGGCGAGCGTCATGAAGTAGTCCTTGGTCAGCCAGTCGTTGACGAGGTCCTTGTAGGTGTCCTTGTCGCCGTCGGAGAAGGTGCCGTCGGCAACCATGTCGATGGCGGCCTTGAGCTGCGGGTCCTTCTCGTAGTATTCGCGGGACAGGCCCTTGGTGTCGTAGCCCTTGGCGTACAGGGCGGAGACTTCCGGCTCGGTCATGCCGAAGAGGAAGAAGTTCTCGGCGCCTACGCGCTCACGGATCTCGACGTTGGCGCCGTCGAGGGTGCCGACGGTCAGAGCGCCGTTGAGGGCGAACTTCATGTTGCCGGTACCGGAGGCTTCCTTGCCGGCCTGGGAGATCTGCTCGTCGAGGTCGGTGGCCGGGATGAGGTTCTGGGCCAGTTCGATGTTGTAGTTCCACGGGAAGTAGACGTTCAGCTTGCCCTTGACGTCCGGGTCGTTGTTGACGACGCGGGCGACGTTGTTGATCAGCTGGATGGTCTGCTTGGCCAGGTAGTAGCCCGGGGCGGCCTTGGCGCCGAACACGATGGTGCGCGGCATGACGTCGTCGGCGGAGACCTTGCCGGACTTGATGTCGGCGTAGTCGGCGATGACGGACAGGATCTTCAGAGCCTGGCGCTTGTACTCGTGCAGGCGCTTGACCATGGTGTTGATCATGGTGTTCGGGTCGATGTCGAAGCCGTACTTGCGCTTGGCGAAGTTGGAGAAGTCGACCTTGTTGGCCTGCTTGACGGCGGCGAACTTCTTGACGAACTCGTCGTCATCGGCCAGCGGGATGAGGCCCTTGAGCAGCTCGAGGTCGGACAGCCACTTGTCGGTGCCCAGGCCTTCGGTGATGAGGTCGGACAGGCGCGGGTTGGCGAGCTTGATGAAGCGACGCGGGGTCACGCCGTTGGTCACGTTGGTGAACTTGTCCGGGTAGGCGTCGGAGAAGTTCTTCAGGGTGACGTCCTTGAGCAGCTGGGAGTGCAGTTCGGCCACGCCGTTGACATGGGAGCCGCCGTAGGTGGCCAGGTAGGCCATGCGCACGGCGTCACCGGTGTAGATGGCCATGTCCTTGGCGGTGCCGTCGGCGATGCCCTTGGCCTTGAGCTCGGCCGCGAACTGGTCCTGGATCTTCTCGATGATCTCGAGGTGACGCGGCAGCAGTTCGCCGATGAGCTTGGACGGCCAGACTTCCAGGGCTTCCGGAAGCAGGGTGTGGCAGGTGTAGTTGAAGGTGTGACGGGTGATGTCCCAAGCGGTATCCCAGTCGTAGTCGTATTCGTCCATGAGGACGCGCATGAGTTCCGGAATGCCGATGACCGGGTGGGTGTCGTTGAGCTGGAAGTTGATCTTGTTCGGGAAGGTGGTCAGATCCGGCTTGTCCTGGCCCGGGTAGAAGACGCGGATGGCGTCGTGGATGGAGGCGGACACGAAGAAGTACTGCTGCTCGAGGCGCAGTGCCTTGCCCTGCGGGGTGGAGTCTTCCGGATACAGGATCTTGGAGATGTTCTCGGCTTCGACCTGAGGCTTGACGGCGTCGAGGTATTCGGACTTGTTGAAGGTGAGCAGGTCGAACTCGTCGTAGCTCTTGGCGGTCCACAGGCGCAGAGTGTTCACACGGCCGGAGGCGTAGCCCGGAACCATGTAGTCGACCGGGACGGCGCGCACGGACCAAGCCGGCTTCCAGACCTTCTTGCCGTTCTCCTCGACGACTTCGCCGCCGAAGGAGACCTTCTGGTCGCGGTTGTAATCGATGTGGCCCCAAGGTTCCTCGTTGGCCAGCCAGTAATCCGGGGTTTCGACCTGCTTGCCGTTCTCGTCGAACTCCTGCTTGAAGATGCCGTACTTGTACTGGATGCCGTAGCCGAATGCCGGCACGCCCAGGGAAGCGAGGGAGTCGATGAAGCAGGCGGCCAGACGACCCAGACCGCCGTTGCCGAGGCCCGGTTCGTATTCGGCGTCGATGACTTCCTGCGCGTCGAAGCCCAGAGCCTTCACGGCCTTATCGAACTGGTCGGTGAGACCGGCGTTGAGCAGTGCGTTCTCCAGCTGCTTGCCCATCAGGAACTCGGCGGACAGGTAACCGACGGCCTTGGTGTTGCCGTTGACCATATCGGTCTGGGTCTTCATCCAGGAATCCATGAGATGGCGACGCACGGCGGTGGCGGTGGCGACATACACGTCCGCTGGCTTAGCCTGCTCTACAGTGACGCCTTGGGTGTACTTCAGTTGCTCGCGAATCTCATCAGCGAACTGTTCAGCCGTAACGGGAGATTGCGGTGCAGTGATCTCGGCCATTTGCTCTGACTTTCTCTATCAATAGGTTGTACGGAACAATCATATGTGCATGGCGTAACGTGAACCAAGTTCTTGATTCGCTTGGACATTCGTTGTCCGCAGGGACAGTCGTCGTCCTCCAACGTCATGCATACGTTGTCATAGACACCATACCACACACCCATGCACAACTCCACTCGAATAGTAAACAATATGACAACGTGGGCACATAACTAGGCAAATCGCCGCGATCAGGTGGGCAAGTGGCACAATGGAGCCATGCCCGTAATTTTGGAAAAAGACCTGGCACAAGGCCGAGCGGCGTTCGAACAGTGGAAGCAAGCCGCACGCCAAGAACCCGACGGCCATACCGCCAATCCGCGCCTGCCCCGGCAAGTCAAGGCCATGGCCGTCCGTTTTTCGCTTCACCTGCTGGAGCAGAAGGCCCCCGGCCCTGGCGTCGAAGTGCGCGTGGCGCCATGGGGCGCCGTCAAGATTCTCGACGGACCGGCCTCGGACCCGCACAACCTCACACCCCCCGACGTGATCGAGCTCGACCCCGAGGTATGGCTGCGCCTCGCCACCGGCATCACCACATGGGCGGACGAAAAAGACGCCGGGCATATCACCGCAGTCGGCGAACGCGACGATCTGAGCGACCTGCTGCCCCTCTACTGACCCATCATTTCCCCAAACCACCGACGCCTAGCATCCCCTCACCGTCGGTAAATTGAGGAATCCCCAAACCGTTGACGCTCAGAGGTGTCTCAGCGTCGGTAGTTTGAGGGAGGCGAAACGGAGCATATGCAAAAGAGCCGTCCGCAATGGCTTTGCACCATGCAAACGGCTCTTCGATACAGGTTATATGCAGTCAGTCCTGCTTCTTCGGCTTCAGTGCACTAGGCACCGGCATCGGAATGGGCTTGTGGGGCTTCGGAGCGGCCTTGGTCACCGGCATTTCGCCGCTGGTGGCCTTTGCCGCGGCTTCTGCGGCCCACTTCGCATACTCATCGAGGTCATCCTCGGCAGTGGAAGACGACTGCACGTCACCGGCAGTCTCATCTTCACTGTCCACATCGTGAGAATACTTGGCCTCGATATCGGCGAATGGGTCGAAAGAACCCGAACCGGGCTCCTGTGCACCGAGCTCCTTGGCAAGCTCATCGTAATCGGTGTCGGTGGTCAGGTACTTCAGCTTACGAGCAATTTTCTGTTGTTTTGCTTTCTGACGTCCGCGGCCCATCTGACCCCCTGATACTGTTGCTTGCTATCAATTCATCACATAGAAGAGTACCACTTGTTTACGCCTTATGGCTTGTCTTCTCGCACTTTTACGATAAAAGCAATATTTTACAAGGCCATTTTCCTTATTTATAAAGGGGCACACGCATGACGGATGAAGCTCACAACAACCAGATCACGGCTGTCGGCAACGAAATGAGCGCCAGCTTCCTGGCGGCAAAGAAGCGCTCGGATGCGACACTGGCCGAGATCGAGAAGAATCCGGGCAAGTTCACTATGCTGACCGGCGACCGACCGACAGGCCGCCTGCACATGGGCCATTACTTCGGCACGCTTCGCAGCCGCGTGGAGATGCAGAACAAGGGCGTGCACACCAATATCATTATCGCCGACTACCAGGTGATCACCGACCGCGACACCACCGAGCACATCCAAGACAACGTGCTCAACCTGATTCTCGACTACATGGCCGCCGGCATCGACCCGGAAAAGACCATGATCTACACGCATTCCTCCGTACCGGCCGAAAACCAGCTCATGCTGCCGTTCCTGTCGCTGGTCACCGAATCGGAGCTGCACCGCAATCCGACCGTCAAGGCCGAGATGGAAGCCTCCGGCCACGCGCTGACCGGCCTGCTGCTCACCTACCCGGTGCACCAGGCATGCGACATTCTGTTCTGCAAGGGCAACATCGTGCCGGTGGGCAAGGATCAGCTGCCGCATATCGAACTGACCCGCACCATCGCACGCCGTTTCAACGAACGCTACGCCAAGAAGAACCCCGTGTTCCCGGAGCCGGACGCCATTCTGTCCGACGCACCGGAGATCCCGGGTCTTGACGGCCAGAAGATGAGCAAATCCCGTGGCAACTCCATCATGCTGAGCGCCACCGCCCAGGAAACCGCCAAGCTCATCAAGAAGAGCCGCACCGATTCCGAACGCCGCATCACTTTCGACCCGATCAACCGCCCGGAAGTCTCCGCCCTGCTGACCACCGCGGCGTTGACCACCGGCCGCAAGCCCGAAGAGATCGCCGAGGAGATCGGCGATTCCGGCGCCGGCGCGCTGAAAATGTACGTGGTGGAATCCGTGAACAACTTCCTGGCCCCGATGCGCGAGCGCCGCGCCGAGCTGGCTCAGGATATGGATTATGTGCGCGACGTGCTGGCCGAAGGCAACAGAAAGGCCAACGCCATCGCCAACGAAACACTGGAGCAGGTGCGCGACGCCATGGGCATGTGCTACTGAGCATGCGGCAACATTCTGACGATCTGAAGTGAGTTGGCTGTGTTTTGGGGCTTATGCAAAGCCCCAAAACACAGCCAACTCACTTATCTAGCTTATTTGTGGCATGCCAATGGGGAAGCCCTGTGTATGTTCGTTGGAATTCCAACGAACATACACAGGGCTTCGTGAATTAGGCGCCACCAATAAGCCACCTAGTGTTTCCCAAATGCTGGAATCCGCCACAAGCAGACGATAGAGCACCAGGACAGCCGCCTTCTGGTGTCGCCAGAAGGCGGAACACCCGCCAGGGGTCGCCTCAGATCTGCGCGCGCTTCTCCCCCGCGGCGATTTCGGCGGCGACCAGATCGTCGTCAACCTGCTTGTCGTTCGGGTCGTCAAGATAATGGTCGAACTCATGCAGCACTTCGGCGCTTGGTGCCGGAGTGAGCAGCGAAACCACCACGATGAACAGCAGCGAGACAATGAACGCCGGCAACAGCTCGTAGATGGCGAACACACCGCCCAACGGCTTGATGAGATTGTGCCAGATAAGCACGGTCGCAGTGCCGGAAAGCATGCCGGCGATAGCACCATACTTGTTGGTGCGCCGCCAATACAGCGAGGTAAGCATCAGCGGCCCGAAGGAAGCGCCGAGCCCCGCCCACGCATACGACACCACCTGGAAGATGGAGGAGTTCTGGTCGAAGGCGACCACGATACCGAAGATGAACATGACCAGCAGCGTGATTCGCGCCACCATCATCACCTGCCGGTCCGTGGCCTTACGATGCAGCAACCCGTGGAAGATGTTCTCCGCCACGGCCGAAGCGCCGATGATCATATATGACGAGGATGAGCTCATGGACGCGGCGAAGATGCCGGATACCACAATGCCGCACATAAAGCTCGGCAGCAACGCCTGCGAGACCACGATGAAGATGTTCTCGGCGGCCGACTGGGTGGCGAACTGGGTGGGCATCATGGCACGACCGACCAGACCGATGCACACGCCGCACGCCAGCGAGACCACGCACCAGGTGGTGGCGATGATGCGGGACTTCTTGATCTCCTCGGAACTGCGAATGGACAGGAAACGTACCAGCACCTGCGGCATGCCGAAATACCCCAGTCCCCACGCAAGCATGGAGATGATGGTGATGATGCCGTAATCGGCGGGCGCGCCGAACATGGCCTGCCCGGCCTTGACGATCTGCTCACCGGCGTCGTTGAGCACCGGCGTGGCCACGTGGGTGCCGTCAAGGAAGCCGGGGATGCCCTGGAGGAACGCCACGGTGTTGTCGATGCCACCGGCGGAGGCGATGGAGCCGATGAACACCACGGCAAGGGCGAAGAACATGAGCAGCCCTTGAATGAAGTCGGTCACAACCACCGACAGGTAGCCGCCGATGATGGTGTAGGCGAACACGATGGCAGCGCCGATCACCATGGTCAGATGGTAGTCCCAGCCGAACAGGGTGGAGAACAGCTTGCCGACCGTCACGAAGCAGCTGCCGACGTACACGCAGAAGAACGCGAGGATGATCAGCGCGGCGATGGTGGAAACGATGTTCTTCTTGTCGTGGAAGCGCCTGGAGAAGAAGTCGGGGATGGTGATGGCGTCGCCGGCGACCACGGAGTAGCGGCGCAGTCGACGGGCCACGAGCTTCCAATTGAGGTAGGTGCCGAGGGCAAGGCCGATGGCGGTCCACATCGGGTCGGCGGCACCGGTGAAATAGGCGACACCGGGCAGGCCCATAAGCAGCCAGCCGCTCATATCGGACGCTTCGGCGCTCAGCGCGGTCAGCCACGGGCCGACGCCTCTGCCACCTGCGAAATACTGTCTGGTGGACGAATTCGACCGTTTGGAGTAGACGAATCCAATGGTCAGCATGGCCGCAAAGTAAATGACCATGGCCACCAGCACCCAGATGTCTTTGGAAACCACGTCCTCTTCCTCTCTTCAAAAACAACGATTCGACTCAATGTAATCATTCGGCATCGTATCAATCCCGAACGTCTCACGCTAAGATCCGAGACATGGACCATTGCCCGCTACCGGACGCCGCCGAGCCTTCAGATGGATCTTCAGATGTCATAGCGCCAGGATTTGTCGGTGATCACACGCGCCATCGCCAGGCCGATCGGCAGGCAGATGATCACCATGAACGCACGGAACGCCCAGTCCAGCGCGTTCAGGGTATCGAACTGACCGAGATGGAACATGGCCTGGTACATATACAGGCCGGGAACCATGATGACGATGGACGGCACGGTCAGGCAGATGCGCGGATAGCCGAGGTGCGGGGCGAGCCAGCCTCGGCGGACGGCGGAACGCCAGGCGGAAGCGAGCAGACCCGCGAGCAGCGCGCCGATGAAGGCGCCGGCTTCGGCGGGAACGCCCGCATCAACGATTTCCAGACGCAAAGTATCGGTGATCAGGCCGATGGTCGCGGCCACCAGGCACATGCGCTGAGGCGAATTGAACATGACGGAGAAGCCCCAGACCCCAATGAACGCGAACACCATGCGCAGCAGGCAGTTGACGACGGGGTTCAGCCCAAGCGGTTCGAAGCCTTCGGGGTTCAGATGCACAATGGAGGCGACCATCCAGCCGGCGAGTGTGGCCATGAGGATGATGCACAGCACGTAGGTGATGCGTTGCACGCCCGAGGGGAAGTCGATCTTCGCCATATCCAAGCCGCCCGTAATAAGCGGGAAGCCGGGGATCACGAACAGCATGGCACCGATGTACGCAGTGTCATGCTGCAAGGCGACGGGATTGTACAAGCCGATGAGTCGCAGGGTGCCGGTGCAGGCCAAGGCCGCGACGGCAACGCATATAAAGGTGACGAAGAACTGGTTGAGATGGTGCGCGAACAGTTTGCGACGCAACCAGTGACCAAGCCCTGCACCGACGAACGCGCCGATCATGTCGAAGGGACCGCCACCGAGCAGGAACACGAAGGAGGCGCAGGCACAGGCCGAGGCGAGTCCGGCAAACAGCGGGGAATACAACGGCTTACGGCGTTCGATCATGTCGAGTCGTTCATGAGCCTGACGCACGGTGATGCCGGACTGATTGCCTGCGTCCCTGCCGGGGTCCGCGAAATGCTCCGCATACTCCTTCGGCGGCTTGTGCGCACGTTCTTTGATACGATTACGAGCCTCCTCACGCCGTTTGCGAACGGTGCTGGCCGGCGATGCGCCCTGCGATTCCCGGTCGGCTGCAGAAGCGCCGGTTGCAGAGGCAACGGAGACAGCAGCCGCATAATCGGCGCGATACTGCGCCTCTTCGATATCATGCAGATGCAACGGCCTGGCCACCGGTTCGCTTTCCTCGGTTTGGGCACTGACCTCCTCAAGCACATCGAGTACAGGATCATCCTGCTGGGCTCGCTGTTTGGACTTCTTCTGCGCTCGCAGCTGTTTGGACAGGTCGGCGGAGACCTGCGAGGCGTCTTTTTGATCGAGGTGTTCCATGAGCCCTTCGGACACGTCGGCCTGACGGTGGTACATCGAACCGGTGCCGAGATTCACGTTGAACCAGTCGGCGAAATGTTCCAGCAGCCAGATACGTTCCGTGTTCACGCCGGTGGTGGGCAGGTCGACGACTTCGGTGATACGGTCCTTGCCGTCGGTGCAGGATGCCTCGATATCGGTCAGGTTCACGTCGGCACGGACATGCACGCCCAGCGGGTAGGCGATGCGATGCATCATCTCACGGACGCGGAAGCTTCCGGTTCCGGCTGCGAGATCGAGCATGCCGACGCGCACGATCACACTGGTTTTCGCTGCGATGCCGGCTTCGGTAACCGGCTTATCCCAGTCGCGTTCGATGTCCTCCATATCCAGGGGGATGGAGTGGGTGTGGAATTTGCTGACGGCGGAGGCTCCTTGGAGCTGTGCGCCGTGTTCTGCTTCTTCTTCGTTCTGTTCGCTCACAGTTCCTTTTCTACTCCCTGCACCGAACCGCGATCGCCCCTGCCGCCGGCGATCGTCAACCCACGCGCATGTTCACAGACGGCGGTCACATAGTGACCAAAAATGAACGCCGTAACACAGAAGTTGTTGTGCGCGCAGTAGACTATGCAATCGCAATAACCACGTTGAACCAAGGGCTGTGGGCTCGCAACGATTTGGCCTCAACAACCGTGGAGGAGCCACGGGCGACCAAATAGACCGAGCAACCCGTCGTTCGACTAAGGAGGTTTATTTTGGCAAAAGATGAACAGCAAATCGTGCCTGCCGACGCTTCCATCGTGGAAACCGGCACCGGCCGCAAGGCTCCGGAAGAGCACGATCTTCCTGAGAATCTGAAATACGATATGGATCTGTGTCTGAAGATCCTTCGTGATGTGCTCAATGAGTACGATCCCAAGCTGCTCACCACTTTCGACACCGTGCGCAAATATGCGGTCGAAGCAAGCGACGAGCATTTCGGCGGCAACACAAACACGGACGAGGACGGTCTGGCCGAGGCCGTGAAGATCATCGACGAGATGAATCTGCACGATGCCCAGCTGCTTGCCCGCGCATTCGCCACCCACTTCCACCTCGCCAATCTTTCCGAGGAGAACTACCGCGTTTCCGTGCTGCGTGAACGCGAGTCCGAAGTGGACGACATCAACGCCGTGGATCCGGTCAACGAGCTCACCGTCGCCTACCATAAGCTCATCAACGAGATGGGCCCGGCCAAGGCCAAGGAGCTGCTGGACCGCCTGGAGTTCCACCCGGTGTTCACCGCGCACCCGACCGAGGCACGCCGCAAGGCCGTGGAAGGCAAGATCCGCAGGATCTCCGAACTGCTCGAACAGCACAACAAGCTTGGCGGCTCCGACAAGAAGGAGAACAGCCGTCGCCTGTACAACGAGATCGACGCGCTGTTCCGCACCTCCCCGATCGCGCTGAAGAAGCCGACCCCCGTCGAGGAAGCCGACACCATTCTTGACATTTTCGATTCCACGCTGTTCCACACCATCCCGCAGGTGTACCGCCGTTTCGACGACTGGCTGCTGGGCGACAAGGCCGGCCTGGAACCGCCAGTGTGCCCGGCATTCTTCCACCCGGGAAGCTGGATCGGCTCCGACCGCGACGGCAACCCGAACGTCACCGCCAAGGTGAGCCGTCAGGTGGCTCGCAAGTTCAGCGATCATGTGGTCTCCGCCCTTGAAGAGGCGACCCGCACCGTGGGCAGGAACCTGACGATGGAAGCCGGCACCACGCCGGCCAGCACCGAGCTCAAGGACCTGTGGAACCATCAGAAGGAAATGAGCGAACGCCTGACCGAAAAGGCCGCCCTGATCTCCAGCAAGGAACTGCACCGCGCGGTCATGCTGGTCATGGCCGACCGCCTGCATTACACGGTCGTGCGCGACGCCGATCTGATGTACCACTCCTGCGAGGATTTCATCGCCGATCTGAAGACCGTGCAGCGTTCCCTCGCCGCGGCAGGCGCCAAGCGTTCCGCCTATGGCCCGCTGCAGGACCTGATCTGGCAGGCCGAAACCTTCGGCTTCCACATGGTCGAGATGGAGTTCCGTCAGCACTCCGTGGTGCATTCCCGCGCGCTGGAGGATATCCGCGAGCATGGTCTGCATGGCGAACGCGGCGAACTGCAGCCGATGACCCACGAGGTGCTCGACACCTTCCGCGCACTCGGCTCCATCCAGAAGCGCAACGGCATGAAGGCCGCCCGCCGTTACATCATCTCCTTCACCAAGAGCGCCCAGAACATCAAGGACGTGTACGAGCTGAACCGTCTGGCGTTCGCCCACCCGGAGGACGTGCCGACCATCGACGTGATCCCGCTGTTCGAACAGCTGGAGGATCTGCAGAACTCGGTGAACGTGCTTGAGGAAATGATCAAGATTCCTGAAGTGCAGGCTCGTCTGAAGGCGACCGGCGGCAAGCTGGAAGTCATGCTCGGCTACTCCGATTCCTCGAAGGACGCCGGCCCGACCTCCGCCACGCTGGCCCTGCACTCCGCGCAGGAGCGCATTGCCAAGTGGGCGGAATCACACGACATTGACCTGACCCTGTTCCATGGCCGCGGCGGTGCCGTAGGTCGTGGCGGCGGCCCCGCCAACCGCGCGGTGCTCGCTCAGCCGGTCGGTTCCGTGAAATGCCGTTTCAAGCTCACCGAGCAGGGCGAGGTCATTTTCGCCCGCTACGGCAACCCGACCCTGGCCATCCGCCACGTCGAGTCCGTTGCGGCCGCGACGCTGCTGCAGTCCGCTCCGAGCGTGGAGAAACGCAACACGGATATGACCGAGAAGTACGCCGACATGGCCAGCAAGCTCGACGAAGCCGCCCATGAGCGCTTCCTCGACCTGCTGAACACCGACGGTTTCGCCCCGTGGTTCTCCACCGTGACGCCGCTGACCGAGATCGGCTTGCTGCCGATCGGCTCCCGCCCGGCGAAGCGTGGCCTCGGCGCCAAGTCCCTCGACGATCTGCGTACCATCCCGTGGATCTTCTCCTGGGCCCAGGCCCGCATCAACCTGGCCGCATGGTACGGCCTGGGCACCGCCTGCGAGAAGTTCGGTGATCTGGACACGCTGCGCAAGGCGTACGAGGAGTGGCCGCTGTTCTCGACGTTCATCGACAACATCGAAATGTCGATTGCCAAGACCGATGAGCGTATCGCCCGCATGTACCTCGCCCTCGACGACCGCGAGGATCTGCCGGAAAAGGTGCTCACCGAGATGAAGCTGACCCGCAAGTGGGTGCTCGCCATCGTCGGCGACAAGTGGCCGCTGCAGCACCGTCACGTGCTTGGCCGCGCCGTGCGCATCCGTTCCCCGTACGTGGACGTGCTCTCGCTCACCCAGGTGCTGGCGCTCAAGTCGCTGCGCAAGAAGGTGGACAAGGAAGAGCTCAGCCACGGCAAGAGGGAGGGGTACACGTACCTCATCCTGTGCACCGTTTCGGGTGTCGCCGCAGGCCTGCAGAACACGGGCTGATCCGCGGCTGTCCGACCGCCTAGATGACGCGAGCGGGGAGGTTCCGTACCGATAAATGGCGCGGGCCTCCCCGCTCGCGTTATCCGGCGTTTTGTCCTATTCTTATGGAATCAAACATAAGATTGAAATAGCTTAGAAGAGGAACTACAGCATTACACTGAACCTTTTCTTATACGTTTTCCAATCTGGTCGGGTTCGTCAAGGAGGACGTCAATGGGGAAAATATGGTGTCGCAGAGCAGCGGCATATATTCTTCGCATAATACTGCCAACTTCATTGCTATCACAATTAATAAACAGCGTTTTATATGGGAGATCTTCCATAGATGGAACCACGGGAATCTGGATTAACTGCGTCTCCATAATCATAGTTTGCGTGATTTCTGCCTGTTCTACGCGCAACGGACAAGCTTGGTCGCATCATTTTCTAGGACTGCAGGTAGTCGATCAATATTCCAACCTGCCCATATCGGGAGTAAGGATGGGTTTACGCGAGATAGCTCACTGCGTTGATTTCGTGCCATGTTTCATTGGGTTTCTTTGGCCTTTATGGGACACCAAAGGACAAACCTTCGCCGACAAAATTATGAGAACAACGATAATCAGTATAGAATAGATATAATTAAAGTGACGCAAAGACGCATCACTGGATAAAAAATACTTTCGAAGCCAAAGGAGACTACGAATGAACCTTCATAAAAAAAATCACGTTCACCGCAGTACTGGTGGCAATACTGGCGTTCTCTGGTGCCCCATCAGCAATGGCTAGCACTTCTGGACATGACCGAAGTACCTTCAATTCTTCCGCAGAAGTCGCTCTGTAAGAAAAACTCTCTAACATTGCTTCCACGAATAACTTAGACGTCGAATTCGGCGAATTTAAAATCGATGCTCCTCAAAGTACGATTGATGAATACCACGGTGATGCCAATCTATACGCTGAATCTATTGCGAAAGCATACGAAGAAGATACAGCTTCTAATACCAGAGAAACCAAAAACGCAAGCACACGCGGTACGGCAACATATACCTCAAGCGTCTTTTCTGGAGTCCCAGCAGGAGGAGCTTGTTGGGTAAAGCAAGATTTTCGAGCTACAGTAACGAATTACAAAGTTACCTCAAAATCCTTGCTTGGAAGCTCATACCAGACCGGGGTCTGTGTTTTCCAATGGTCTCCAAATTATTCCTGGTTTGAAGGAAATCTGAATGTTCTTAGCAAAGGAACTTTTCATGCGGTTGTCAAAGGAGGTCCCGTTTCTTTCGCCGCAACTTTCAAAGCATTTTTTCATACCAATAAAGCATCGTTGTATCAAGAATTTCAATGAATAACAGCAAATATTGCAATTACATGAAGTGCAATGATCATCGCTGAATCCATATGGCAACGCCCAAATCAGGCGCCGGGTGTCGCAGCAGGCCTGCAGAACACGGGCTGATCTTCGGCTGGCCGCCTAGATGACGCGAGCGGGGAGGTTCCGTACCGATAAATGGCGCGGGCCTCCCCGCTCGCATTGCCCGGCCCTAGATTGGTCGGCGACGACGCACGTGGAACGGGCCTCGGATAATCGGAGGGGACATGGATAAGCCAGCGGACGAGCGCAGGAACACTGGATTCCGATATGACAATAAATGGTTCGAAGACCGCCACACTTGCATTATTGTATCCCGTAGGATACAATAATGCATATGGAAATCCAACAAACCGATCAGTTCCGCAAGTGGTTGCACAGACTGCGCGACCATGCCGCCAAAGCGCGGATCACTACCCGGATCAGACAGTGCGGACTGGCGGGACAACCGGTCGGCGATATGCACCCGGTCGGTAAAGGCGTGAACGAATTGCGTTTTTTCTTCGGCCCAGGCTACCGCGTCTACTTCGCCCAGAAAGGCAATCAAATCATGTTGCTGCTCGCCGGCGGGGACAAAACCGGACAGGATAAGGCCATAAAAGAGGCCCAGGAAATGCTCGAATCACTTATCAAGGAGGGACAATGGTAAACATCAGCAGTTTTGACGCCAGCGAATACATCGAAAACGAAGAAGACGCCATCGCATACCTCAACGCCGCCGCGGAAACCGGCGACCCGGCGCTTCTGCAGGCCGCCATCGGCGACATAGCCAAGGCACGTGGCATGGGCCAAATCGCCAAGGAAGCCGGAGTCGGCCGCGAAAGCCTCTACAAAAGCCTCAACAAAGAAGGCAACCCAAGTTTCCGCACCATCGTCAAGGTCGTCGATGCACTTGGAGGCCGACTTGTCATCGAGCCCGCGCCCGCCACGGCATGAAAGATATACCAGAAAATTTTTCCGACGAGAAATTTGCTTTGGCGCCGAAAATAGATGCCAAATTCCTTAAGGCAAGTAGATGCTATGTGGCTTTGGGCAAGGCCAGACGTGCGCTATGGTGGCTGGGATTACTGTTGCTTTCACCAGCAGTAATGACATGGGCTGAACGCGATAATTACAGCCTCGTTTGCAGCGTGTTGACACTTTCTCCCCCACCCTGCAGTGATTTGAATACGTATGGCTCCAGACTTACAGCAGCGCTGGGCTTAGGTTCTCTCTGTTGGGTGATGATGCCGGTTGTTTCTTGCGTGAAATCCGTCATTCGAAGCTTATATCCCAATGTGTCCGACTTAGATACGCCGATGGCTTCACATGTTGTAATCGGAATTGTGTCATTTTTCATGCTCTGCGTATCTTTGCCTCTTCTTTTTTGGGCATAATTACAATGCATATATAAACGAACAGGCCTGCTCAAATCTTGGGGTGAAATAGGTCGAGCAGGCCTGTGAGTTGTTCAGGTTAGCGTCCCATGTTTTCAAGGAATGCCGCATAGATCAGTGCAAGGGTATCAGTTTCCATTTGATTCGGAAGACGGCTGGCATGTGCCACTTGAGTCAATAGCCACTGGGTGAAAGACGCAGCAATATTTTCGAACTTACCTACATCGATTCCATCAACGAGCTTTCGAAATGCGATGACCAGGTTGTCCGCGCTTCCCTTGAACCGGGACTGATAGAACCGTTTAATTCGATTCGTTTCGCTTTGCACGAACGTGTCCCGCATAGCGGCGGACAATGACCTTTCGGAAGAATTGCTCTGCATGGACCGCGCCAGCAACCATGCATCGCAGTACGCGAGAACATCGCTGTAACTGAATCCCATACGGGCATCTTGCTCGCCGAGATGAGTGTGCAGCCATGATGCCCGGTCCCCTTTCGGGGCATTCGCCAGGTAGCTTCCCCAGATCTGCAACAAATCCAGGGCCCATCCACCTAGATCACCGAGACCATAGTCCATTGGATCGTTCGTAACGCCCCATGTCAGGTATCCCAAGGATGTGGCGGCCATATGGGCGATGTCCCGATTGGACAGCGTGCCTTTGACGACAGGTTGTGCATCACATGCGACACCGCATGCCTGACGCGACAAGGCCAATTCGCTGGGAGTAACCGGCTCCGGGGTGTACGCATGCCATAGTGCCTGTGTGCCGGAACCACCTTCCGACCAGTACTCAGGTTTGCGGAGCCATTCCAGGATGAATGTTCCAGTAAGGCTTGTATATGCCGAGGCTTGCGTCCCCAAATCAGAGAGCGTCTTGACACAAGCATTTTCCGTAGTGACAGTCCATTTCAGCAGAGGGTTGGAATCGGGCGATTCCGGAGCCGGCGTCGTCTGGTATCGGTTCCCGTTAAGGTAGGCATCGGAAGTCCAGAAAGCAGTCAGGGACCGGAGGCAAATCATGGGTAAGGCGAAGGTTGCGTTCATCTGCGTGCATAATTCCTGCCGCAGCCAGATTGCCGAAGCGCTCGGGAAACTGCTTGCGGGCGATGCGCTCGACTGCTATTCGGCGGGAACCGAAACGAAGCCGCACATCAATCAGGACGCCGTCCGACTGATGAAGGAACTGTACGGCATCGACATGGAACGCACGCAGTACAGCAAGACGATCGATGCGATCCCCGCCCCGGACATCGCCATATCGATGGGCTGCGACGTGGGCTGCCCGTACATAGGCAGACCGTTCGACGCCGATTGGGGGTTGCCCGATCCCACAGGCTGCGACGACGCCACGTTCATCGCGGTGATCCACCAAATCGAACAACACATCCTGCAGCTTCGCGACACCTACCGGTAACGGCCATCCTGCCGGTACTCTCTCCGCCCGCAGCTTCAGAACGCATCCCGGACAGCCCTGACCGTAAGATATCCGTAGCCTGAGCAATGGAGGGACGGAATCAATGGCAGATGAGATGTTTGTAGACCAGAACGAGGTCGAGGGCACGGCGAGCGGCGTTTGGAACCGCCTACTGGCGGGGAATCGTAGATTCGCGGAGGGCAAGCCGGTGCACCCGAACCGCAGTGCGGAAGCGCGCGAGGCGGTTATCGACGCGCATGAGCCGGATGCGGCGATATTGAGCTGCTCTGATGCGCGCGTCAGCCCTGACATCATTTTCGACGCGGGAATAGGCGACCTGTTCACCGTGCGCACAGCCGGGCACATTGTTGACGATGCCGTGCTCGCTTCACTGGAATACGCCGTCTCCTCGCTGGGCGTGCGCCTGCTGGTGGTTCTGGGCCATCAGAACTGTGGGGCCATCAAGCAGGGCGTCAAGGAGTATGAGAATCTGTTGCATGAGATGACCGCCGACGCCGAGGATTCGCTCATGGCCGCCGACAGCATCACCGATCTTGACGAGCGCATCGTCGAAGCGGAATCCATTATGCTGCGCACCGTCGGTTTCTCCATCTGGCAGGCGCACGAATCCGAACTCGAATCGAATGAGGATTTCGAACGCGTACACATCGCGCGCACCATCGAGGAACTGGTCGACCGTTCCGACGTGATTCGCCAGGCTTTGGCCGAGGACCGACTCATGCTGGTCGGCGCACGCTATCAGTTGGATTCCGGCAAGGTCGAGGTTCTGAGCTTCTAGCCCCTGAAGCTGTACCATTCTGGATTCTGCGCCATCTCGGGCATATATTTTGCCCAGAGGTGGCGTTTTTCATGTCTGCACTCGGTTCCGTAGGTGGTTTTGCCGTTCCGTAGGGGGTTGCGCTTCTACACCCCGGTATAAAACCGCTGAAAATAAGCCTTTGTTCAACCGCAGTACTGCGAACAACCACCTACGGAAGCCCGAAACCCCCTACGGAATGCGATAAGTGCTGTCAATGCCGATTCATTTGCGAGTCATGCCGCCTTTTCGGCAGTCGTATCGCCCTTTTCGGCGGTCCCCGCTGCTCCAGCAGCATCGCCGCCAGCAGCAGCATCGTCATACCGGCGATCGCGCCAGTAATACTCGTAATCATGCTGCCCGATCGGCCGCACCACCTTGCATGGGCTGCCATACGCGACACTATTCGCCGGGATGTCCTTGGTGACCAGGCTGTTCGCGCCGATCACCGAATTGTCGCCGATGCTCACGCCCGGCAGCACAACCACGCCGGCACCGATCCACACGTTGCGGCCGATATGGATGGGTTCGGAATATTGGGCGATCCGTTCGCGCAGATCCGGGCGAATCGGATGACCGGTGGTGGTGAGTGTCACGTTCGGGCCGATCATGGTGTGCTCGCCGATGAAGATCTCGCCGTCATCCACCAAGGTGAGGTTGAAATTCGCATAGCAGTGCGCGCCCCAATGGGTGCTGCACCCCCAGTTGGCGTGCAGCGGCGGCTCGATGTACAGTCCCTCCCCCACTTCGGCGAAGAACCGCTCCAGCAGTTCGCGCCTGCGTGAGACCTCGCGCGGCCTGGTGGCGTTGAAATCGTACAGTATCTCCAGTTGCGCGGTCTGCGCCTCGCCCATGCCTGGCATATCGCAGTAGTACACGCCCGGATTGTGCATCACATCAAGAATGTCCTGCGGAATCTGTGAGGCATCCATGTCTCGCCTTTCGTTCGCCGTTGACACGTTCCACACTACCTATTTACCACCACTCCAAGCTTGGTTTTACTGGGGTTTTACCCGGCCGTAAGACTGACGACCGCACGCTACACAGAAAACGACACGCCGAAGTTTTGCTTTACGTGTACACCTCTGGTATCTTAACTGCTTGTGCGCTTTTGAAGTGCATGGTTCGGGCCCGTAGCTCAGGTGGTTAGAGCGCATCCCTGATAAGGATGAGGTCGAAGGTTCAAGTCCTTCCGGGCCCACGAAAAAACGGCGACTTCAGGTCGCTATTTTTTTCACTGGGGCATTGGCGCAGCTGGTAGCGCATCTGCTTTGCAAGCAGAGGGTCGCCGGTTCGAACCCGGCATGCTCCACAATACAACCCTCGAAACCGCATGGTTTCGAGGGTTTTTCAATTTCTACGCCGTCTGCCGGCGATGTTCACGAATGTGCGACTGCGCCTTCGTCCGTCTCTTCGGCCTTACGCACCTCGATCATGGCAATACGCCGCCCGTCGACCTGCGTGACGGTCATATCGTAGCCTTCGTCGGAGTGCAGTACGTCGCTCACAGCGCCCATTTTGCCGGTATGCGCAAGGAAGTAGCCGGCCACCGTCTCATACGGCCCATCCTCCAGCTCAATGCCGGTCAGGTCTTCGAAGTCTTCCAATGTGGTGCCGCCTTCAATGGCAGCAACACCGTTCACGAACGCGCTGTGCCTGGTTCGTTCGCCGCCTTTTTCGGTGGGCAGATCGTATTCGTCGCGGATATCGCCAACCAGTTCCTCGGTCATGTCTTCCAAGGTGACGATGCCGTCGGTGCCGCCGTATTCGTCGATCACCACTGCCAGGTGGATGCCGCGTTTGCGCAGCAGTTCAAGGCTGGGCAGCAGTTTGGAGGTGCCCGGCAACGAGATGCCCTCACGCGTTACGTCGGAAACGGTTTTCGCATTCGGATCGCGCACGTCGAGCAGATCACGCACGTGTACGAAGCCGATCACGTCGTCGAAGTCCTTGCCGGTGACCGGATAGCGCGAATACGGTTGGTCGCGCACGAAAGCGGCGGCCTCGTCCAGGCTCATCGCCCCGTCGATGAACACGACGTCGGCACGCGGGCGCATCACTTCGGCCACAATCGTTTCGGAAGCGTCGAACACGTCGTCAAGGATCGTACGCTCGTCCTTGCTCAGGTTGGTGTTGGAGTTGACGAGCACGCGCAGCTCATCGTCGGATACCTCGGTTTCCGTTTCGTTCGGGTCGAAGCCGAGCAGACGCACCAAACCGTTGGTGTTCTTGCCAATCAGCCAGATGAGCGGACGGCACACCTTGGAGAAGACGTCGATGGCCGGCACGACCGCGCGGGCGATGGCCTCGTTGCGCTGCATGGCGATACGCTTGGGCACCAGCTCGGAGATCACGATCGAGCAGTAGGAGATGATGAGCGTCAGGCCGATGGTGGTCAGCGGCGCGGCGATATGGTGCGGCACACCCCAGCCTTCCACGACGGGCACTACGAATGGTGCGATGGAGGATTCGCCGAACGAGGCGGAGAGGAAGCCCGAGAGCGTGACGCCGATCTGCACGCTGGACAGGAAGGTGTTGGGGTCGCGGGCGATTTTGGCGACGCGTGCACCGCGGGCGTCCTGCAATTCCATCTGGTCGATCTGCGAGCCGCGCAGACTCACCAGCGCAAGTTCGGTGCCGGCGAATACCGATCCGAGCAGCAGGAAGATGAAGATCAGCAGGATGTTCAAACCAAGTGACATGCGGCCAGTCTATCTTTTCGGCTTGTCAAGACGTGCATGAGGCAGCCGGGCGGCGAATGGCAGGCGAACCCGCTGGGAGCCGCGAATGTTCGCGGCAAGCCTCACAATGGTTTGCTGTGATGATTGACGGCCTTGACGTGCATGTGGTGCGCAAACCCATCAGGAACATGTATCTGCGCATTAAACCGCCTGAAGGACGAGTGGAGATATCCGCGCCCGTGCGCATGGCGGATGCCGCTATCGTCTCGTTTGTGCGCAGCCGCCGCTCGTGGATCGACGCCAATCGGAACGCTATACGGCGGCAAGCGCAGCAGGCAGCGACGACGGGTGCCGTGGAATGGAACGACGATCTTCGCCGCGCGGCTGCGGCATCGATCAACAAGGCCCTTCCCGCCCTGCTTGCACGCTGGGAGCCGATTATCGGCAGATCCCCTACCCACATCACCCTACGTACCATGACCTCGCGCTGGGGGTCATGCACGCCGAAGACGGGGCGTATCCGCTTGAATCTGCAACTGGGGCTGATGGATCGGAGATTCCTGGAATACGTGCTGGTGCATGAGATGACGCATCTATGGGAGCACGGCCACGGTGCCGGTTTTCAGCGCCGCATGAGCGCATATCTGCCGGATTGGCGGCAGCTGCGCCGCGAGCTCAACCAACATATGGTGTTGCGGTAGTGGGAGTGCGGCGGCGGAATGCACTTGCTGACACATGCCCCTATCGAACGCCGCTGATATTCACCATCCGACACACACTCAACACACGTTCAACACACGTGCACTGCGATGCCGTTTTGCATTTAGGCGGGGGTCGTACTACAGTGAATTGAGTTGTTCTGCGGAGCAGTACAACACCCAAGGGGCTGTAGCTCAGTTGGTAGAGCGCTTCGTTCGCATCGAAGAGGTCGTGGTTTCGACTACCATCAGCTCCACGAAAGCCTTTCGGAATTCCACCTCCGGAAGGCTTTTTTCTTTTCCGGTTCCCTATCATGCGCAGCGTGAACTCACACATCGCGCAAACTACTCGTCGTCACGATTCCATTCTTCGAGAAGGTAATAGTTGCGAACAAGGGTTTCCTCGTCGAGATGCTCCATCTCACGTGTGCTTCCGTCAAGTTCGCCATAGAGCGATCCGATGTAACGGTCGCCGCGCTCGATTGCGTCCACCAGATCGTTGATGGTCTCGGCCGTGATTTCCGGTATCGGGAAAGGCCAATCCTCTGGCCTTCGAATAAACGGTTTGTTCTCGCTCATAAGGCACCCCATCGATTGCCTACCTATTGGCCAATCCCATCGTCGGCCATCACCCATTCTATCCACGCTTTCGTCTCCGTACCGCCACATCCGCATCAGATTACCGGGAATGACGATGACGGCGCATCCGCACTGATGCCGCCGCTCCCGCCCAGACGCAGCTCACGTAAACGGGCACAGGACCCGGCCACGCTACGGCTAGACTTGAGCGTATTCGGATGAGAGCGTTCAACAGGAGGTGTCACATGACCGGCATCAAAGACGTCGCAGCGAAGGCCCACGTGTCCATCAGCACGGTCTCGTACGTAATGAGCGGCAAACGTTCCATCGGCGACGACACCAAGCATGCCGTACTGGACGCGGCCAAGGAACTCGGCTACCGTCCGCGCAAGGCCACACCGGACGTCATGGCGTTCCTCACCGGCCAGCCGTACACGGAGCACACCGGCCAAGGCGGCCAGTCCCCCGCATCCGGCACGCGCGCCCGCACCAAGGTTTTGGCGCTCAGCTCCCCCGTGCACGGGTACACGGATTATTCGAACTATGCGACGTTCTTCTTCGCGCTCGCCGCCCGCGCCCGGCGCTACGGCTACGACATCCTGCTGCTCATGCATGAGTATGGCGATCAGGAACTCGTCCGCGTCACACGCAACGGCATGGTCGACGGCATTCTGCTGTTGGATGTGCTGATGCATGATTCCCGCGCCGAAGTGGCTTCCCTGCTCGACGTTCCGGTGGTGTCCGTGGGGTACCCGTCGAATTCGGAATCGGTGTATTCCGTCGACTTGGATTTCGAATGGATGGGTCGCGAGGCG
The DNA here is from genome assembly GCF_001025155.1 of Bifidobacterium angulatum DSM 20098 = JCM 7096. Lineage (NCBI taxonomy): Bacteria > Bacillati > Actinomycetota > Actinomycetes > Bifidobacteriales > Bifidobacteriaceae > Bifidobacterium > Bifidobacterium angulatum. The sequence goes on from NZ_AP012322.1 coordinate 1,980,764, forward strand.
GTAGAGAAGGCAGCCACGCTCGGCCATACGCACGTGCTGATCATCGGCACCAACGAATTCGCTTACGAGGACGGCTCGAACTATCTCATTCGTTTCCGCGACGCCGCCATCAAACATGGTTCGGATTTAGGCGTCAAGGTCATGTTCATGGCGTCGACCGGTTACGGCATGGCCGACGTGCGCCTGTTGCTCGATTCGGCGTTCGCAAGTGACGCCGATATCACCGCGATCATCTGCCAGACCAATCCCACGCATGTGAACAATACGCTGATCGCATTGCAGGAGCGGGGTTTGCGCGTACCGCAGGATATTTCGCTGATGGCCGCGTGCACGCAGGGGGTGCATCAGTTGTCGCAGGGCGTCGACGAGATGCCCATGGATCCGCACGCCTCGTGCGTCCGCGCGATCGACATCATGATGGAGGTTCTGGATGGCAAGCGGCATGATGTGGGGGCCGTCGAACTGTTGCCGGGCAAGTACATCGCGCGAGGCACGATGGGGCCGCGGCGTGCCGGATGACAGATTTCACACATTTCGATAGCCATGTAAACGATTGCTTTTTCCTGACATGGTGTAAACAAAGGGAAACCCTTTGAAATCAGCGGATACGCACGACAACGTTTGCAAGGTAAATCATTAAACTAATTAATCGAAATCAATCGAAATAAGTTGAACGCTTCATCGAAAACCCGTAGCGTAACAGGCAATGAGGTTCCCGAGAAATCCCAGAGTCTCATTTCAGTAAAGGCGCTGAAAGAAGGAGCACACGATGAAGTTCACCCGTAAAATCGTCGCAGCCGGACTGGCGGCGGCGACCATGCTCGGCACGCTCGGCCTGGCAGGCTGCGGCAGCAGCAGCGACACCGCCCAGGAGGAGAACCCGAAGTCCATCAAGATCTGGCACTACGAAGAGGACAACGGCGCACAGGGCAAGGCCTGGGCGAAGGCCATGGAAATCTTCGAGAAGAAGACCGGCGTCAAGGTCGAATTCGAGAAGAAGTCCTTCGAACAGATCCGCCAGAACGCAGCCCAGATCCTCAACTCCGACGAAGCCCCCGACGTCATGGAATACAACAAGGGCAACGCCACCGCCGGCCTGCTGGCCAGCCAGGGCCTGCTCACCAACCTGAACGACTACGTCAGCAAGTACAACTGGGACAAGAAGGTCAGCGGCACGCTCGCCGACACCGGCAAGTACGACGACAAGGGCGTCATGGGTTCCGGCGACTGGTACGGCATCACGAACTACGGCGAAGACATCGTGATGTACTACAACAAGGACATGTTCGACAAGTACGGCATCGAAATCCCGAAGACCCTCGACGATCTTGAGGCCGCGATGCAGAAGTTCGTCGACAACGGCGTCACCCCGCTCTCCGAAGGCGTCGCCGAATACCCGCTGCAGCACCTGTGGTGGCAGCTGGTCCTCTCCAAGGCGAACGACAAGTTCATCAAGGCCTACGAAATGTACGACGGTGACGTTGACTGGCAGGGCGAGGCGACCACCTACGCCACCAAGACCATCAAGGATTGGGTCAACAAGGGCTACATCTCCAAGGACTGCACCGGCACCAAGGCCGAGGACGCAGGCCAGGCCTTCATGAACGGCACCTACCCGATGTTCTTCTCCGGCACCTGGTGGTTCGGCCGCTTCCAGAGCGACATGAAGAACGCCAACTGGACCTTCGCCACCTTCCCCGACACCGACAAGGTCGTAGGCTCCTCCGGCAACATCTGGGTCATCCCCGAGAACTCCAAGAAGAAGGATCTCGCCGCGCAGTTCATCGACATCACCCTGAGCGACGAAGTCCAGAACCTCATGGGCAACTCCGGCGGCCTGCCGATCGCCGCCGATCCGGACAAGATCACCGACGAGAAGACCAAGGAACTCATCACCTCCTTCAACGGCGTGCTTGAGAAGAACGCCCTCGGCTTCTACCCGGATTGGCCAACCTCCACCTTCTACGACGAGCTCAACTCCTCGCTGCAGGAACTGGTCAACGGCACCACGGACGTGAAGGGCGTGCTCAACCAGATGAAGGACAACTACGACAAGGGCGTTGAAGCCGCCGGCGTCAAGTCCTGAACCACAAGCACAAGCGCATAGCGCACACATAACTGAATCCATCGCCAGTGCGCCGCCCACCATCGCGGCGGCGCACCAGGCACCCCATACTCTCAACAACCGTCCGACAGGCAATGAAGCCCGCGACGGACCCCACGCTGTTCAACCCAACCGCACCCGTCAAGGAGCATCGAAGCCCCGATGGCACCGGTGCGAATCATGAAAGCGACTGACGCACATGAACGCTCACACCAAGAAAACCCGCCCGCGCGGCCAGCAGCCGACCGTCAGGGAGAAGGGAATGTCGAGGATCCCCGGCAGCCCCTCCAACCGTTTCTGGCTGTACATGCTCCCCGGCCTGCTCATGCTGCTGTGGATCATCATCATTCCGGCGGTCTGGAACATCTACCTCAGCTTCACCAACTACCGCGGCATCAAACCGCCCAAGTTCATCGGCCTCGACAACTGGGCACGACTGATGAAGGACACCACGTTCTGGGTGTCGTTCCGCAACTCGATCTGGATGATCATCGCCATGGTGGTCGTACCGATCCTGCTCGGCTTGATCCTCTCCTCGCTGGTATTCGACGTGGTGCAGAAGAAGTTCGGCACGAAGGCCGCCTCCACCATGCGCGCCATCTACTACTTCCCGCAGCTGCTGCCGATTGCGGTCGCCTCCCTGGTCATGGGCTGGATCTTCCGCCCGGAAAACGGCGCGTTGAACGCGTTGCTCAAGGCGATAGGCCTCGGCGGATTGCAACATGATTGGCTCGGCAAACCCGACACCTCGCTGATCTTCCTGATGCTCATCATGATCTGGATCCAGGTCGGCTACCCGCTGGTCATCTTCATGTCCGGCCTGCAGCGCGTCGATCCGGAACTGTACGAGGCCGCCAGCCTCGACGGCGCCAACTGGTGGCAGCGCTTCCTCGCCATCACTCTGCCGTCCATCAAGCCGGAGATCTTCGTGGTCGCACTGACCTGCACCATCGCCGCACTCAAGGTGTTCGGCCCGGTCTACATGCTGACCAAGGGCGGCCCCGGCACCAGCACCATCGTGCCGTCGTACTACTCCTACGTGCAGTTCTTCCAGTCCCAGCAGGTCGGCTACGGCGCCGCGATCGCAACCGCGCTGACCGTCGTCATCATCGTCGTCGCCATTATCTTCACGAACCTTCAGGAGAAGGTCGCGAAGGAAGATGAGGAGTAAGGATCATGACTTCCGCAACCAATATCCCCGTGCATATCAAGAAAAACCGCACCGCAGGCGACTGGGTGATCCTCATCCTGCTCATCGTGGGCGGCCTGGTCATGCTGTTCCCGTTTATCGTGCTGCTGCTCAACGCGTTCAAGACGACCGCCGACTACAATTCGTCCGGCCCGCTGTCCTGGCCGCATGAATTCAGCACCGACGGTCTGATGAAATTCTGGAACCGCGTCAACTACCCCGAAAAGCTGTGGAACAGCATCTGGACCTCCGGCCTCGTGGCGGTGCTCGCCGTGATCCTCTCCATGCTCAACGCCTTCGCGCTGGGCATCGGCCGGGTCAAGGGCCGCCGTTGGATCGTGCTGCTCATCATGCTCGCCAACATGCTGCCGCAGGAAGCCATGCTGTACCCGCTGTACATCATGTTCAAGAAGATCGGCCTGTACAACTCGCCATGGGCAATCGTGATCATCTTCACGGTCATCCAAAGCGCCTTCGGCACCTACCTGCTTTCGTCGGTGTACGGCACGTTCCCCAAGTCCATCCTTGAAGCGGCGTCGATTGACGGCGCAAGCCGCTGGACCATCTTCCGCAAGATCGTGTTCCCGATCTCCAAGCCGACGCTGAGCGTCATGCTCGTCTTCTTCTTCATCTGGACGTGGAACGAGTACATGATCCCGATGGCCTTCCTCATCGACAATTCGACGCAGACCATCCCGATCGCGGTCAGCTCGCTGACCGGTGACCGTCTGATGGATGTGACGACGACCGCCGCCGCATCGCTGATCAGCATCGTGCCGACCCTCATCTTCTACTTGATCTTCCAGCGCACGCTGTCCCGCGGCATCACCGCCGGCGCGGTCAAGTAGCACCAACAAACCAACCACCATTCATTCCCGGCTCCGGAAGTCCTTTTCTCTCTTCCTGTCCGGAGCCGGGATTACACCATCACACACCCCATCACACATCACCAGGAGCAACAACAATGAAGTTCACCAATGGTTACTGGCTGACCCGCGACGGCGTCGACGCCCTGTACGCACGCGAAGCCTACGAGCTCGGCATCGGCGAGGACAAGGAAAGCCTGAACATCCTCGCCCCGACCTCTGTGGTCCGCGGCCGTTACGACACCCTCAACCTGCCCACTTTCAACATCGACGTGACCTCGCCCGCCGAAGGCGTGATCCGCGTGACCGCCGGCCATTGGCAGGGCGCGACCGACCAGCCCGGATTCCCGCTGCACGCCGATCAGCCGGGCGACCGCGCTTACGTCCACGCCGACGCGGACGGCAACGGCGATGGCGAAGTGGGCCAGAACGGTGCGAGCGTCTCGCTGACCTCCGGCGGCCTGACCGCCAAGGTGGTCAAGGGCTCGCCGTGGAACCTGACCCTCCTCGACGAGCACGGCAAGGTGCTCACCGAATCCTCCGGCAAGTCGCTCGGCAGATTCGCGTTGAACAAGCTGTCCAACGTCACCGCGCAGCCGGTCGGCGAGTTCGGTGTGACTATGGATGGCTCCGCATACGACGAATCCGACGTGTTCACCGGCATCCAGCTGCATCTCGGCGTCGGCGAGAACGTTTACGGTTTCGGCGAGCGCTTCGGCGCGTATGTGAAGAACGGCCAGACCGTCGACATTTGGAACGAGGATGGCGGCACCGCCTCCGAGCAGGGGTATAAGGATATTCCGTTCTACATGACCTCTAACGGCTATGGCGTGCTGGTGAACAACCGCGGCCACGTCTCGTTCGAGGTCGGTTCCGAGAACACGGAGGCCGTGCAGTTCTCCGTTCCCGGCGAAACCATCGACTTCTGCGTGATCTATGGCCCGACCCCCAAGCAGATCCTCGACCGTTACACCGCGTTGGTGGGCCGCCCCGCCAACGTGCCGGCCTGGAGCTACGGCCTGTGGCTGACCACCTCGTTCACCACCAAGTACGACGAGAAGACCATCAACTCCTTCATCGACGGCATGGCCGAACGCGACATCCCGCTGAGCGCTTTCCACTACGACTGCTATTGGATGCGCGAGTTTCATTGGACCGATTTCGAATGGGATAAGCGGTTCTTCGGCGATATCGAAACGACCCTCAAGCGTCTGCACGAGGACAAGGGCCTGCATATCTGCGCGTGGATCAACCCGTATATCGGCCAGCGCGGCTCCATGTTCAAGGAAGGCAAGGAGAAGGGTTACCTGGTCAGGAAGCCGAATGGCGAGATCTGGCAGACCGACTTCTGGCAGGCGGGCATGGGTTTGGTGGACTTCACCAATCCGGATGCGCGCGAATGGTTCAAGGGCAAGGTCAAGAAGCTGCTGAATCAGGGCGTGGATGCCATCAAGACCGATTTCGGCGAGCGTATTCCGCGTGACGTGGTCTGGTATGACGGTTCCCCGAAGCTGTCGATGCACAACTGGTACACGCAGCTGTACAACCAGACGGTGTTCGAGGCCATCGAGGAGACGTACGGCAAGGGCAAGGCGTGCCTGTTCGCACGTTCCGCGACCGTGGGCGGCCAGCAGCAGCCGGTGCATTGGGGCGGCGACTGCGAGTCGACGTTCAACGGCATGGCGCAGACGCTGCGTGCGGGTCTGTCGCTCACGAGCTCCGGCTTCGGGTTCTGGAGCCATGATATCGGCGGCTTCGAAGGCGCTCGCCCGGATCCGGCGGTGTACAAGCGTTGGGTCGCGTTCGGTCTGCTCGGCTCCCACTCCCGTATGCACGGTTCCACCGTGTACCGTGTGCCGTGGCTGTTCGATGAGGAGGATGAGAAGAACGGCGTGGTCAACGCGCCCGGCCAGACCGCCGTGGATGTGGCCCGCACCTTCACCAAGCTCAAGCTGTCCCTGATGCCGTACGTGTATCAGACGGGCCTGCAGCCGCATCTGCACGGCACTCCGGTCATGCGTTCGATGTTCGTGGAATTCCCGGACGATCCGACCTGCCGTACGCTCGACCGTCAGTACATGTTCGGTCCGGATCTGCTGGTGGCCCCGGTGTTCACCTATTCGGGCGACGTGGAGTACTACCTGCCGGCCGGCGTGTGGACGAACTGGTTCACCGGCGAGAAGGTGGTTTCCGAGCATGGCGTGTGGCGCAACGAGCGTCACGGCTTCGACACCATCCCGCTGTGGGTGCGTGACGGCAGCGTGCTGGTCACCAAGCCGGGTGCCGAAACCCCGGAGTACGACTACGGCAAGGATGCGCTGGTGTCCGTGTTCCTCGACGGCGTCTATGCCGCCGAAGCGGTGGTCACGGAGACGGACGGCTCGTCGGTGACGTTCTCGGCTCGTCGCACCGCCGATGGCGTGGAGGTGTCCAGTTCGGATGGTCGCACGTTCACCGCGCGTCTGGGCTTCGGTGAAACCGTCGCCGCCCCGGAAGGCAAGGTGGTGCTGTGACCCGATGTGATTGGTAGCTTCCTCAAGTAGTCCGGCAGGCCCGGCTGGAATGTTCGTCCATGGGAACGTTCCGGCCGGGCCTTCCTTTGTTTGGGGGCGCGGAGGATTGCCGGGAATCGTCTCGTTGGGCATATGTTGGGTACTCGTTGGGCACACAGTGGGGAATACTGGGCGGTATGGAGAGCATGAGCGCACTGCCGGGGAACGGCGAGAACGAAGGCATGGAACACGACGTGGAAACGAACGGATTCGACGGTCGGAACGATGGTCGGAATGATGACGGTTCCGCCGGATTCGGCGGACTGGTGGCGGGTGCGGATATCCCGCAGGGCACGGTGGTGCTGGCCGCGACGCCGATCGGCAACACCGCCGACGCTTCCGCCAGGCTGATCGCGCTCATGGAGCACGCCGACATCGTCGCCGCCGAGGACACCCGCCGCCTGTACGACCTGGCGAACCGTCTCGGCGTGCACGTGAACGGCCGCGTGGTCGCCTACCACGACCACAACGAACGCGATAAGGCCGACGGCCTGCTCGACAACGTAGAAACCGGTGCGACCGTGCTGGTGGTTTCCGACGCCGGCATGCCCACCATCAACGATCCCGGTCTGGCCATCGTGCGCCGCGCCATCGAACGCAACCTGCCCGTCACCTGCGCCCCCGGCCCCAGCGCCGTACTCGACGCATTGTGCCTGTCCGGCCTGCCCACCGACCGCTTCTGCTACGAAGGATTCCTGCCACGCAAGCACGCCGAGCGCATGCAGCATCTGCGCATGCTCAAGTCGGAACCGCGCACCATCGTGTTCTATGAGACGCTGCACCGCATCGCCGACTCCATGGACGACCTGCTGGAATCCTTCGGCCCGAACCGCCGCATGGCGTTGTGCCGCGAACTCACCAAGAATTACGAGCAGATCCGCCGCGGCACCATCGCCGAAATCCACGACAGCGTAGTGAACGATCCACCGCGCGGCGAAATGGTGCTGGTGATCGAAGGCGCCTCCGACGAGGAAATCAACGCGAACGCACCCAGCGTGCTCAGCACCGAGGATCTGGCCCGGCTGGCCATCGACAAGGCGCAGCACGAAGGCCTGCGCATCAAGGAGGCCATCACCCAGGTGGTTGCCGAGCACCCGCTGCCGGACGGCTCCCTGCCGAACCGCAAGCAGGTGTATGCAGCCGTATTGGCGATCAAAGACAAGTAAGGCTGAACCCATAGAGGGAAGCGGTCAGGCGGCGGCCCCGGAAACGGTAGGCCCGGAGGCGGAACCAGCAGCAGGCCCAGCGCGTTCCGATTCCAACGCGTCCAGGGAGTCGAACAACACGTTCAGCGCCTGTTTCACACCGGGGCCGCCGGCCTGAGACACGTATTCCAGCAAGCTTGCGTCCGCTTTGGGGTTGATGACCAGCCACCGGCGCAATTCCGGTTCGTCACGCGCAATACGCCACAACACTTCGATCGCCGTTTCCGGATCGGCCGCGAGCGCCGGCGTCAATGCCAACGGCGGTGCCGGCGGTTCCAATTCGCCGGTCGGTTTGCCTACCTGTGTGGAGTGTTTGGAATCGTACGCGCCTAATTGTTTCAGCCGGTTCGCTTGGCGCAGTAAGCGAAGGCGCTGCTTCTTTGCCGTCTGACTCCCCTTTTTTGCAATCGTCACCCTTGTAAATATTGGCATTGTTCGCGCTCCCCTTTCCCGCGCTCCCCTTCCGGCCAATTGTCCCCTCGTGTTTTCTGCTTCGCTTCGCTGCGCTCATCGCGGCTTACGTAATGTTTTCGCAACGGCATCATTGCCTGTCTTTCCCGCACTCTGGCATGGTGACGTTCCTCGTAATACATGCGGACGGTGTTCAAAAAGGCTTTGGCGTGCGGCACCGTCGTGGCGCATGGATTCGCTCCAAGAATGGCGGCGCAGTCGTCCGGCGTGAACCGGTATGTGTGCATGAGGTCGGCCACCCGATCGGCGAACACTGCGGCGCCTGGGCTTCTGTTGGCCATTGTCGCGATATCGCAGGCGGTCCGGGGCGGGCTGGTGATGTTGAGATCGCCGAGGGTCTGTACATGGTCGTGGTCGACTCTTCTGGCGAATACGCGTATGGGTCTACCGTGCCGCATGGTCCGGTAATGCGATCCGGACAGCACGTCCACGGTTTCGGGGAACAATCCGCCCATCCATACCCACAATGCGGTGCGCATGCATGCCACGGTGGCGGAGGGGATGATGTTATGGACGATAAGGGCCCTGCCATATAAGGTGTCGCCGTGTTCGGACCAATACCCACTATGCCCGTCCAGGGAGCATACCGTGCCGCCCCGCGACAGCCTGTTCAGGCTCATAGGGCCGGGAAGTTCGTGCGAATGCAGCAATGGCGGGACGATGGGTCTCGCCCGTGATCTGTGTCTGCGCTGAAGCGCTGTGGAACTGTTCATGGGCAGACCGTAGAACGAATTGCCCACCCGGCACAACGGCCTGCGGAAATCTGTGGATATGTGGATATTCCTTTGCCGCCAGACGGCTGGAATGTGCGTATGCATGTGGATATTTTTCCGTTGTCCACATTCGCGTTCCGGTGTCCCCGCCGCGCCGGATAATCGGGCGTTATGAGTCATATTTTGGTGAATGTTGCATGGCCGTACGCGAACGGCCCGCGTCACATCGGTCACGTCGCCGGATTCGGCGTTCCGTCCGACGTGTACGCACGATACGAACGCATGAAGGGCAATGACGTGCTAATGGTCTCAGGTACCGATGAGCACGGCACCCCGATTCTGGTGGAGGCCGATAAGGAAGGCGTGAGCGCTCAGGAGCTCGCCAACCGGTACAACCGCGTGATCGCCAAGGATCTGTGCGATCTGGGTCTGAGCTACGACCTGTTCACGCGCACCACCACCGGCAACCATGAGAAGGTTGTGCAGGAGCTGTTCAAGCAGTGCCTGGAAAACGGCTACATCTACAAGGGCACTCAGAAGGTTGCCATCTCCCCCTCCACTGGCCGCACCCTGCCGGACCGTTATATTGAGGGCACCTGCCCGATCTGCGGTGCGGACGGCGCCCGTGGCGACCAGTGCGATGCCTGCGGCAACGAGCTGGACCCGGACGAGCTGATCAACCCGGTGTCCAAGATCAACGGCGAAACCCCGCGCTTCGAAGAGACCGAACATTTCTTCCTCGACCTGCCGGCACTGGCCGAAGCCAATCTCGCGTGGCTGAAGACCCGCGAAGGTTGGCGCACCAATGTCATCAACTTCTCCATCGGCCTGTTCAAAGAGGTCAAGCCGCGCGCCATCACGCGCGACATCGACTGGGGTATTCCGGTGCCGGTGAAGGACTGGATCGACAACCCGAACAAGAAGCTGTACGTGTGGTTCGACGCCGTGATCGGCTACTTGTCCGCTTCCATCGAATGGGCACGTCGCAAGGGCGATTCGGAGGCGTGGCGCGCCTGGTGGAATGACCCGTCCACCCCGGGCTACTACTTCATGGGCAAGGACAACATCACGTTCCATTCCCAAATCTGGCCTTCCGAAATGCTGGCCTACAACGGCCAGGGTTCCAAGGGCGGCGAGACCGGCAAGCTCGGTCCGCTGAACATGCCGGAACAGGTCGTGGCCAGCGAGTTCATGACCATGGAAGGCAAGAAGTTCTCGTCCTCCCGCGGCATCGTCATCTATGTGAAGGATATTCTGTCGCGCTACCCGGTGGATGCCGTGCGCTACTACATCTCCATCGCCGGTCCGGAAAGCTCCGACTCCGACTTCACCTGGGCCGAGTTCGTCCGTCACAACAACGAGGAGCTTGCCTCCTCCTGGGGCAACCTGGTCAACCGCGTCGCCAACCTGATTGCCAAGAACTTCGGTGAGATCCCGGCTGCCGACGAGAACGAGATGACCGATGAGGACCGCGCGCTGCTGGCCGAGACCAACGAGGCCTTCGCCACCGCCGGCAACTTCATCGAGAACCACCGCCAAAAGGCCGCACTGCTGGAAGCCATGCGCATCGTGGGCAATATCAACAAGTACATCTCCGCCACCGAACCGTGGAAGATCAAGGACAATCCGGCTCGCCTCGGCACCGTGCTGCACGTTGCCGCACAGGCCGTGTCCGATGCGAACCATCTGCTTGCGCCGTTCCTGCCTCATGCCTCGCAGAAGGTGTGGGAGGCTCTGGGCGGCAAGGGCACGTTCTCGCCGCTGCCGCACATCGAAGAGGTCGAGGATCTTGACAAGCCAGGCTTCATGTACCCGATCATCACCGGCGACTACAAGCTGGGCGTGAACGTGCACCCGTGGAAGAGCGAACCGATCGAGGTCGGCGCCCCCGTGGCCAAGCCGACGCCAATCTTTGCGAAGATCCCGGTCGAGGCTGTGCAGGAGGAGCTTGACCGCTTCGATGCCGAGCTGAAGGCCCGCAAGGAAGCCGAGGCGCAGCGTCTTGCCGCCGAGAAGGCGAAGCTCGCCGACTGAGCGCAAGTCATGCGTTAACCCGTTGCGACCAAAGGACCCGATCTGTTGACAACCGTCAGCGGACCGGGTCCTTTGTGATTGACTGCAGCCGTTCCGCGCTGCGATCTTCCCATGCCCCTCGCGGCGCTATCGGCAGTGACTTCCACGCCATTACTGCCAAACATTCTTCACATTTGTTCATCGAAAACGACAAGAAAACCTGCATTTTTGTCACAGACTGCGTGTCATCCATGTAGACCAAGTACCCTTTCCGCGGAACATTGCTAGAAGGGGCAATGCCTCCCGCAGAGTTAGGGGTGGTTCTGGTTGCCGAGAACAGACACAGGCCATAGGCCTACGATGGTACGACATAGGGGGATCGCATGTATCGCATTGCTGTAGTTGACGACGTGCCAACGCAATGCGACGCGCTGGCGAACGCCATTGATAGCATCTGTGCGGCCAGAAACGACGGCTACGATGTCGAGATCAGCCGGTTCAACACCATTGCCGATTTCGAGCAGGCGCTTCTCTCGTTGAGGGAACAGGACGACACCTTCGATATCGTGTTCATGGACATCGTATTCGGTGATTCCACAGTCGACTCCGATACCAGCAGCGCCAGCATAGCCGACCACAACGAAGCCGATGCCGACGAAACCGGTAACAGCGAAACCGGCAACACCGCACACCATGAGAACGGCATCGAAGCGGTGGCACGGCTCTTCGGCACTCGACCGCAGGACGAACAGAACGATCAGGACAATCAAGACGATCAAGACGCTCTCGAACTGCCCACGCAGGTGGTCTATGTGACCGGCCATGCCGAATACTGCACCAAGGTCTACGACACCGATCATGTATCCTTCCTGCTCAAGCCAGTGGGAAGAACCGAACTGCGCGGCGCCCTGAAGAAGGCGATAGACCGCTGCGAAGCATACCGTTCCAATCCGATCCGGGTCCACATGGGGAAAATGGAGTACGTGGTCTGGCCACAGCATATCCAATATATGGAGCGCACAGCCCGCACGCTGCTTATCCATTACGACGACGGCAGGGTGTTGCGTTCCTACCTGAAGCTGCGTTCGCTTGAACCGATGATGCCCAACTATCTCATCAGATGCCACGCCAGCTACATGGTGAACCTGTATGCCGTGGCGGCATTCGCAGGAACGGATTTCGTGATGTGCGACGGCGTGCGGATCCCCATCAGCCAGCGGCGCAGGCATAAAACGGCGCTCAGCTTCGAACGCTTTACGCGGTCGGCACGCTGAAGGTGGAAGAGCCGTTCGAATGACTGCTCCACGCAGCCTGTCGCACCATGGCGGTTACCGCGGGGTTTGCGACAACTTCTGTGGCGTTTGTGACAATTTCCGCGACGAAAGTGACATATCTTGTCACTACGTTCACGCGAATTGTCACAAACCCCGCATTCATTCGCCACGACATCCCCGATGCGCACGGCAATACACGCAAACCACCGTTGTTCACCCCACTGCTCACACCCCCATTACATTTCTTTCAGGGAATTGACAGGAACACATATCATTCCCCCAAGAAATGAGCAGTTATATAGAAAACGTCAGCGGAACAAACACAACGCAGACGAGGTTCCTCCCGAGCCCCATAACTGAATCCTTTCTTCTCTCTCTTCTCTCTTGCCCGGCGGCTCCCCCGCCGGGTTCTCTTTTTTCTGCCACTCTTTCCGCCACTCCCACGGATTCGCGCAGATTCCCGCATCATTTTGCGCCACCCAGCGTCATCGCACCCGCGCAAACACCTCCGGAGTACCCCATCGCCAGCATTTGGTCAGGGTCTTGTGGGCGCATATCCCCCACGCTTACAATCAAAATCGTCTATTAAGACCGACCCAAAGAGGAGTTCTAATTATGCTCACCAACGAATACGTCAAGCGCGTGTATGCCCAGGTGGAGAAGCGTGATGGCGACCAGCCCGAGTTTCTGCAGGCCGTCTCCGAAGTCTTCGAAAGCCTCCAGCCCGTGGTTGAGAAGCACCCGGAATACGAGAAGGCAGGCGTGCTGGAACGTATCGTCGAGCCGGAACGCGTAGTGAAGTTCCGCGTCGCATGGACCGACGACGAGGGCAAGGTCCAGGTGAACCGCGGCTACCGCATCCAGTTCAACTCCGCCATCGGACCGTACAAGGGCGGCCTGCGCTTCCATCCGACCGTGAACGAGGGCGTCATCAAGTTCCTCGGCTTCGAGCAGATCCTCAAGAACTCCCTGACCACGCTGCCGATGGGCGGCGGCAAGGGCGGCTCCGACTTCGACCCGAAGGGTAAGTCCGACGCCGAGGTCATGCGTTTCTGCCAGGCCTTCATGACCGAACTGTGCCGTCACATCGGCCAGTTCACCGACGTTCCCGCCGGCGACATCAACGTCGGCGCCCGTGAGATCGGCTACCTGTTCGGCCAGTACAAGCGCATCCGCGACGAATACTCCGGCGTGCTCACCGGCAAAGGTCTTGAGTTCGGCGGCTCCTTGGCCCGCACCGAGGCCACCGGTTACGGCCTGTGCTACTACACGCAGGAGGCGCTGCGCGTTCTGAAGAACGATTCCTTCGAAGGCAAGACCGTGGTCATCTCCGGTTCCGGCAACGTGGCCATCTTCGCCACCGAAAAGGCCCAGGCCCTGGGCGCGAAGGTCGTCACCGCATCCGATTCCAACGGCTACGTATACGATCCGGACGGCATCAAGCTCGACATCGTCAAGGACATCAAGCTGGGCCATCGCGGCCGCATCAAGGAATACGCCGAGCGCGTTCCGGGCGCCGAATACCACGAGGGCTGCAAGGGCGTGTGGACCGTGCCGTGCGACATCGCGCTGCCGTGCGCCACGCAGAACGAAATCGACGGCGAATCCGCCAAGGCCCTGGTGGCCAACGGCTGCAAGGTCGTGTGCGAAGGCGCGAACATGCCGTCCACTCCGGAAGCCATCACCGTCTACCAGGAGAACGGCCTGCTGTACGGCCCGGCAAAGGCCGCCAACGCAGGTGGCGTGGCCGTGTCCGGCCTGGAGATGAGCCAGAACAGCTACCGCCTAAGCTGGACCTTCGAAGAGGTGGACAACAAGCTCAAGTCCATCATGGAGAACATCGTCGCCAACTCCTTGGCCGCCGCCAAGGAATACGGCCATGAGGGCGATCTGATGCTCGGCGCCAACGCCGCCGGCTTCGTCAAGGTCGCCAACGCCATGGTCGCCCAGGGCGTGCTGTGATCCGCTGAATTCCGATTCGGCTTACCGAGCCGGTTTGCGCTGATTTGAGTATCGAGTACTCAGATCAGCGCAAACCGGCTTTTTGCTATCCCACCATTCGGCAAATGGTGGGGCACTAGCCCACGCCAAAAAAGCAGACCGATATTGATGTTGTGGCCGGCGATCCAGCAACACAACCGTGCTGCTCGGCGAATGCGCATGGCGCAGCAATTTCGACGAGACCGAAGCGGTAGAGTCTCTGCTGGAAAGGGAAGGCCTGATTCAGGGATATACGACTACTTATTTCATGTTCTTCAGCAAGCGTCCCATCTCACAGGCCACCCGAAGCAAATATGCCGGCCGCGTGCGTTTTCTCGACGTCAATGAGCGGTATGGCCGCAACAGCTACGACGAGTAGCGTACAAGCGCAGGCACGAGCTTGGGCTTAGAAAGCAGACATTCCCGCCAGGACCGCCCACCGCATAGACTGGAGGCCATGAGCGAAATAAACGCGTTGAATCTTGAACCCGGCGATGCGGTGGGTGGCTACACGTTGGTGTCCCGCCTTGGAGCGGGTGCCATGGGCTCGGTATGGCGGGTGCATGATGATGGCGGCCATGTCTATGCGATGAAGATTCTGCGCGATTCCCTGTCCGACGACGGCGGTGTGCGCGATCCGCGCGATCCGCGCGATCCGAATCTCAAGGAGAATGTTCCCGCACGCGAGCGCTTGCGTCGCGAGGCCTTGGCCTTGCAGAAGATCCATAATCCGGGTGTGTGCGGCATTGTCGACATGGAGCTGGATGATGCGGTGGCGTTCATTGTCACCGAGCTGATCGAGGGCAAGAATCTTAAGGAGGATGTCGCTGCGAACGGCCCGTATGTGGGCAATGATCTGGAGCGTCTCGCGCGCAAGCTTATCGAAGCGGTTGGCGCGGTGCATGCGGCTGGCATTATCCACCGCGATATCAAACCGACCAATGTGATGATTTCGGCCACGGGGCCGGTGCTGGTCGATTTCGGCATCGCCATGGGCGAGAACGAGAGCCATGTGACCCGTACCGGCCTGGTTATGGGCACGCCTGGCTTCATCGCGCCGGAGATTATCGATGGCGCGGATTCCAATGAGGCTACCGACTGGTGGTCCACGGCGTCGGTGCTGGCGTTTGCCGCCACAGGTTCACCGGTGTTCGGCACGAAGCCGATGATGGCAGTGTTGGAACGTGCCGCTTCGGGCAATGCGAATCTTGCCGGCTTGCCGCCCAATACGCTGGCCGCGTTCCGTAGCGCTTTGAACCCGGATCCCCGCAAGCGTTGCACATCCGACCAGCTGCTGCATGCCATTGCGTTGGATGCGTTGAATCCGTTCGCCTGGCAGACATCGGACTCTACCGACCTGTTCGGTTCCACCACTGGCGCAGACGCTTCGGAGGTGGTGCACCCTTTTGACGTACCGCTTCCCGAAGGCATGCAGACACCTTCGTCATCGTCTATGAGGCAGACTGCGCCTGCTCGTTCCGCCGCGTTGAACCGTTTGGCTCAGCGCAATCAGCCTGGTAATCTGCGTGCGGATTGGGATGCGACCACGGATGATGGCGGGGATTCCGGATTCGTTGCCGCCACTATGGCGCTTTCGCCCGAGCAGTGTACGGTGGCGCTTCCCAGTGACTATTTGGGCCCTGAGCAGGCGACCCGGCCGATTGCCGCTGCCGACACCGCCGCTGTTGCGGGTGCCGCCACACGCGTAATGCCCGCGGCGGCACCGTCGCCTTCGATCGCGCACACCACGGTCATGCCCGGTATGGCACGTCAGGCGACGCAACGGATGCCACAGCAGATGCCGCAACGTCCAGTGCAAATGCCGCGTCTTCCTGCATCACCGCAGGCACGGCAATCGTGGCCGCAGCCACAGCCACAGCAACCGCAGCAATACCAGGCCAATCCGGCTGACATCAAGCGCGGCCGCTACCTTGCCCATAGTGTTGCACCGCTGATATTCGCAGCCATCGTTCCGGCGGTCGCTGCATTGTTCATGCCGCCTGCCGGCATTGCGGCCGCACTGCTGCTGTTCTGGGTATTGCTGACGATAGGGTTCAGCACCGAAGCACAGCTGGAACGGGAAGGCAAACGCGGCGGCACACGCAAGGGCTCCGATACCGCGATGCGCATACTGTCGCTGCCGTGGCATGCGGTGCGCGCGGCGGCACACGCCCTGCTTCGTACCGTTTGGTTTGCGCTGATCGATGTCATCGTTGTCGTTATCGCCACAGTGGCGTTGCAACTGCCTTGGCAGATGCTGTTCATCGGCGACGTATGGCCTCATCAGATCCCCTATCTGACCGACGGCCCCTTGTCGCTCACCGGGCTGGCTATGTCGTGCTCGGCTGCGGCCACATGGGTATTGACCGCGTTCCTTCCCAAAGCACCCATACTGCGCCTTGGCGCCGGGGTTCTGGCAGGCGGGCCTGCAGGCCGCAATGTCCCCTCATCCGCAATACAATCGACCTGAAATTTCGTTCCGATCTCTCGGCATCGTTTTCATAGTTCTGTGGGCTACACTGAGCACGGAGCGAATCTAAGACAAAGGAGCACGCATGTCCAATAAGGACAATCACCGTCAATCCCGTGCCGAACGCCGCGCCGCCAACGAGGCAGCGGCAAAGGCAGCCGCAGAACGTGCGGCCAAGGAACGCCGTCAGCAGACCATCATCGGCGCATGCGTACTGGCCGTCATCGTGGTTCTTATCGCGGTGATCGCCCTGTCCATCTGGCAGCCTTGGAAGAACAGCAAGTCTTCGGAAAGCAGCAACGCCAGCAATCTGACCGTCCAGCAAGCATACGACCAGCTGCAGAAGGTCAAGAACAAGCCCACCACCGCAGACGCCAAGGGCGGTATTCTGCTGTCGAAGAACGGCGTGGGCAAGAAGGCCAACGGCGCACCCACCGTGGCCATCTACATGGACTTCATGTGCTCCGGCTGCGGCAGTTTCAACCGTCTGGTCGACCCCACACTGGAGAAGATGCTCGACGCCGGCCAGTTGAACATCGAACTGCACCCCATGTCGTTCGGCGACCGTTGGAGCAGCGACAACTATTCCACTCGAGCTGCGAACATGCTGCTGTACATCACCGAGCATGATGATGACCCGGCTCATATTCTCGGCTTCATCTCGAACATGTATGCCGACGACTTCCAGCCGGCCGAGAACTCCGGCGTCGACACATCCGACGCCCAGATGAAGAAGCAGGCGACCAAAGCTGGCGTGTCGCAGAAGGTGGCCGATGCCGCAGTCACCGACAAGTACACCGCCTGGCTGGATGCCATCGACACCTACACCCCCAAGCGCAGCGATTTGTGGAACACGTCCGGCGACCTTAAGGGCCAGATGACCACGCCGACCATCACGATCAACGGAAAGTTCTGGGATATGAACCAGTCCCAGTCGGTGTATTCCGACACGAAGTCCGGTCTGCTTGCCGCGCTGGGCATTGACGAAAGCAAGGTAGGCGTTGCGGGCACGATGCCGTCCATTGGCGAAAACGGCAAACCAATCGCAGTTTCAGCCAATAAGTAAGCGTTTCGTCCCGGCAGAACTGATATGCTTCTGTATATTCGTGTGCGGTAATGCGCACGCGCCTCTTTAGCTCAGATGGCCAGAGCGGCCGCCTTGTAAGCGGCAGGTCGTCGGTTCGATCCCGACAAGAGGCTCTCTCCCCTTGAATGGGGAGCGTACGATTGGGGTTGTAACAACACGTCGCGCGAGTAAGAGTGAAGGGCCTCACCCCCTAATTCGGCCCTTCCATTAATGGGGCAGGAGCGTCCCCCTAAATTGCTCTGCCCCTAGAGGGGGCGGGAACATTCCCCTTCTCTCCCGCCCCCTCTTTCTACTTCTTCCATGCTTGTCCCGCGAGTTTCCGCGAGGAAAGCGTATGTGGGGAAATGGCCGACACTTGGTCCATGCCGTCAGCGACTTCAACCGCAACCATTAGGATTAGGCGCTAGTATGCCCGATACGCCACTGGCGGCGAGTCAGGAAAGAGGTTGGTATGGCACGGAGATGGACACCGCAACGTTTTATGATGCTGCGTCGCGTCCGCGTTGCCGTCTGCGTGATCGCGGTGAGCGCGATGGCTGTGGCGACGTTCGGATTGAGCACACGCAAGGCCGTGGCGTTGAACGTCAATGGCAAGACCACAACCGTGACCACATATGCCATGAGCGTCAAGCGACTGCTGGAGGAACAGCATATCGCCGTCAGATCGCACGATATCGTACAGTCCACGTCGGGCGGCACGCTGACCGATCATGCGGTCGTCACCGTGCGCAACGCCTATCAGACCACTGTGACCGTCGACGGCGAGGACATTCCCTTCTGGACGGTTGCGGACAGCGCCGACCAGCTGATCGGCTTCTTCAAGGCGAACGAAAGCAAGGCCTCCGCCATCACCATCAATATCGACAACGTGTACCAGCAGCTCACCGGCGGCATGGTGATCAACAAGAAAGGGCCGGTCACGGTAATAGCCGACGGCAAAAGCTCCCAGGCCCCCGACGGCAAGCTGCCGGCGGCATCGATTCTTGATTCCAAAGGCATTACCGTAGGCAAGGAAGACAAGGTAAGCGTCAGCGAGCAGGGTTCGGAGACCATACTGCGCGTACAGCGTGTGACGCATGGGCAGGAGACGCGAACCAAAGTCGTGCCGTTCGATACGCAGACCATCGTGGATTCCTCGTTGCAGCCCGGCGAAACGGTGATTCGCCAGCAGGGCGAAAACGGTGAGATCCAGCAGGTATACAACGTGACATACGTCGACGGCGTGGCCCAGAGCGAAACGCTCGACAGCGAAACCACCACCAAGGCATCGGTGAATCAAATCGTGGCGGTCGGTCCGGCCAAGCCCGCGACAACCGATGACGACGCCGAATCGGATACCAAGACCGACGCCAAATCAAACGACGCGTCCGACGACGATCACAGCACGTCGAAGAACGGCAAGTCCGACAGCAAGAGCGACGCTTCGGATTCCAAGTCGAACGCCAAAACCGATACATCGGATTCCAGCAAATCCGATAACAGCACGAAAAGCGACGACGCCAAGCAACAGGAACAGCAGAACAACCAGTCGCAGAATCAGAACCAGAACCAGAACCAGAACCAGAACCAACAGAACCAGAGCCAGCAGAACAGCAGCCAATCAAACCAAAACCAAAACAACCAGAACAATCAGAGCCAAAATAGCCAGAATCAAAGCAACACCTCCACCAGCGGCCGGCTCTGGCACCCCAGCGTGTCCCAGGCGCAGGCCTATGCCGCCGCGGCAGCGGCCCAGCGCGGCTGGACCGGCGCGGATTGGGACGCATTGGTCTGGATCTGGAACCATGAGTCAAGCTGGCTGTGGAACGCCGAGAATCCATCCTCCGGCGCATACGGCATTCCTCAGGCATTGCCACCGGATAAGATGGGCGCCGGATACAGGGACGACGCCGCCGTCCAAATTGACTGGGGCTTGACCTATATTGCTGGACGCTACGGCAGCCCAAGCCAAGCCAAACAATGGTGGCTGCAGCATAACTGGTACTAATTCGAAGGCTTTACGATGACCGACATTTCCGATACCGCACCTACCGCGCACCTGCTCGGTGCAGCAGACATCCGCCGCATCGCCGATGAGGCCGGCGTAAGCCCAACCAAAAAATTCGGGCAGAACTTCGTTATCGACCCGGGCACCGTGCGCCGTATCGTACGCGAAGCCCACGTTGAAGCCGATACGCACGTGCTCGAAGTAGGCCCCGGTCTTGGCTCGCTGACGCTGGCGATTCTGGAAACCGGCGCCACCATGACCGCCGTGGAGATCGACCCGCCGCTGGCCGAGCGTCTGCCGAACACCGTGGCGGAATTCATGCCCGATGCCTCCAAGCGCCTGAGCATCGTCAACCGCGACGCGCTCACCGTCGACCCCGCCACACTGCCGGAGTTCGCGGACGGCAAGCCGTTTACCCTCGTGGCGAACCTGCCATATAACGTGGCCACGCCGATCCTGCTCACCCTGCTGGAACGATTCGACAATCTCGATTCTTTCCTGGTCATGGTGCAAAAGGAGGTCGCCGACCGTCTGGCCGCCACCCCCGGCAATAAGATCTACGGCACGCCCAGCGTGAAGCTCGCCTGGTATGGCGAAGCGAAACGCGTAGGTACGATCGGCCGTAACGTGTTCTGGCCGGCGCCGAACGTCGATTCGGCACTCGTGCATTTCCAGCGTTTCGGCACGCCACGCCCGCAAGAGCTGCGCGAACGCACCTTCTCGCTCATCGACGCGGCCTTTGGGCAGCGCCGTAAAACATTGCATGCGGCTTTGAAGAAAATCGTCCCCGCGGAGGCATTCGAAGCGGCCGGCATCGATCCGACCCGCCGAGGGGAGACACTCACCATCGACGAGTTCGTGGCGCTTGCCACGGCCATGGAGGGAAACGAGGGGAAGCGTTCATGAACGAGCCCACTCGCAGCATCGTCGTCGAGTGCCCGGCGAAAACGAATCTCACCCTTGCCGTAGGCAAACCGCACCAGGAATGGTCGGGCCGCCACGAACTTGACACCATCTACTGTGCCATCAGCCTGACGGATACCGTCAAGGTTACGGAAAAGCCGACCGATACCGGGTTCTCGCTGGAACTCGACGGCACGCATCTGGGCGATCTCGCCTCCTCGCAGGCGGACATGCGCCGCAATCATGCCGTGCTCGCCCTGTTCGCCATGGCCGAAGCCGCAGGCCGCGAGCCGAATGTCGCCTTGTCCATTACCAAACGCATTCCGGTGGGCGGCGGTCTTGCAGGCGGTTCAGCCGATGCCGCCGCCACGATCCTCGGATTGAACGAATTATGGGATCTGCATTGGCCTGTGGAGCGACTGCAGCAGGTTGCCGCGACTCTGGGCGCAGACATGCCGTTCTGCGTAGCCGGCGGCTATGCGCGGGGAACCGGCTACGGCGAGCGCATCGAAACGTTCGCTTCACAATCCCCCGAGGCTCAGAGTCTTCGCTCCCAGGGTTTTGCCGGCCCGCTGGTGGTGGGCGCATATCAATCCCAGCTCAGCACCCCGGAGGTCTACGCTGCGTTCGATCAGATCGGCGCGGGAGACGGGGATGCCAACCACTTGCAGAAGGCATCCATCAGCTTGCATCCACGCAGCGGCCAGGCCATCGAATCCGCGGTGAAGGCCGGTGCCACGCATGCGTTCGTTTCCGGTTCCGGTCCGTCCGTCGTCGCATTCACGCCGACCGCCGCCATCAGGCGCGCCGTCATCGAAGCATGGAAACGAAGCGCCTGTGTCGACCGCATTATCGCGGCAAGCGCACCGGCAGTGCCGTCCGTATCGCGTCACGGTAACGCGATACAGTGAAACAGTTCCAAAGCGAAGGGAAAACGCAATGACTGAGCCGTATGACGAACGTGCAGCCCGCAAAGCGTATATTCGTCGCCGTCAGAAGACGGTGTTCACCGTTATAGCAGTGATTCTTACGATTGCATTGGTCGTATCCTGCCTGATCTCCTTCAAGGTGATCGACGTGGAGCCCCAGGCCAAAAGCGTTGTCCAGCCGAATTATGGCCAAGCGGTCCCTTGTGCGGCAAAGAATCAGGACGGCACCGCCATGAAGTGGGCGGATAACAACACCGTGCCCGTGCGTGTGCGCAATGGCACCGAATTCGCGGGCCTGGCCAAGGCCGTGGGCGAGGCGCTGCAGGATCGCCAGTTCAATGTGGTGACCATCGACAACTACCCCAGTTCCAAGGTCACTCGAACCACGATCTACTTTGGCGTGAACGCCATCAATCCGGCCTATACATTGAACGCGTATTTCAAGGATGCCGTCATGGTGATGGATAACCGTCAGGATCGTCTGGTCGATGTGGTGCTCGGCGCCACGTTCAACGATCTGAACAAGGAGAAGGAAGTCAAGAAGCAGGGCGATACCATCAAGGATTTCAAGGGCTGCAAGACGGTTGACGAATTGCAGAAGGCCGGACTGCCGAAGGCATCCGAGCATACCGCCGTCAACTGACGGCATCGGTTGCCGGAAAACCGAAAACCGCATTCCAAAGCGAAAACTGCAGTGGCCGCTCCCCGTTTCGGGAGCGGCCACTGCAGTTTTTGCATATATGGATGGCGCTGGTCTGCGAGCGTCTTGCACGCCGTTACTGGTCCTGTTCGCTATACCAGCGTTTCAGTTCGGCCACTGCAACGTCATGGTCCACTGGTCCGTTATCGAGACGGTAGTCGAGCATGTGCCTGTAGGCTTTGCCGATCATCGGGCCGGGTTCGAGCCCGAGCAGATCCATGATCTCGTTGCCGTTGATGTCGGGACGGATCGCGTCGAAGTCCTCTTTCTTCTTCAGCTCGCGCACGCGATCTTCCATCTCGTCCATGGCGCTGGCGAACACCATCGCCTTGCGGCGGTTCTGCGTGGTGGCGTCGGCGCGTGTAAGGCGGTTCAGACGCTCGTACAGATGGCCAGCGTCTTTCACATAGCGGCGGACCGCGGAATCCGTCCACGGCTCATCCACATAGCCGTGGAACCGTAGATGCAGATTGACCAGTTCACTGACGTCTTCGACCAGATGGTGGTCGAAGTGCAGTGCGCGTAGACGCTTGCGGGTCAGTTTCGCGCCCACCACGTCATGATGATGGAAGCTCACCTTGCCACCTGCTTCGAAGCGGCGGGTCTTGGGTTTGCCGATGTCGTGCATGAGCGCGGCCAGACGCAATGTCAGGTCGGGGCGCGGCACCGGGCCGTCATCGTCGGTTTCCAGTGCCACTGCACGATCGAGCACGATCATGGTGTGTTCGAATACATCCTTGTGGCGATGGTGTTCGTCGATCTGCAATTCGAGCGCGGGGATTTCCGGGAACACGATGTCTGCCAGCCCGGATTCCACCAGGGCTTCGATGCCTGCTCGCGGACGGTCGGACAGCAGTGTCTTGACCAGTTCGTCGCGCACGCGCTCCGCGGAGACGATGCGGATACGATCGGTCATGTCGTACATCGCCTCGGCAGTTTCCGGTTCGATGCTGAATCCGAGCTGCGCCACGAATCGCACCGCACGCATCATGCGCAGCGGATCGTCATCAAACGACTGGCGCGGGTCGACCGGCGTGCGCAATACGCCTTTGGCCAAATCGTTGGCGCCGCCGAAGGGGTCGACGAATTCCAGTTCCGGCACGCGCAATGCCATGGCGTTCACGGTGAAGTCTCGGCGTGACAGATCGCCTTCAAGCGTGTCGCCGTATGCCACTTCGGGCTTGCGTGAATCGGGATTGTATGCGTCGGTGCGGTATGTGGTGACCTCGACCTGCACTTCGGTGCCGTCCGCACGACGACGCATGGCACCGAGCGTACCGAATTTACGCCCCATATCCCAGAATCCGTCACGCCCGAATTTACGCAGGATCGGCTCGAACTGTTCGGGGCGCGCCGATGTGCAGAAATCAAGGTCGTGGCTGCGGCGGTGCAGCAGCAGATCACGTACCGGGCCGCCTACCAGGGCCAGCTCAAAGCCTTCGGCGGCGAACATTTCTCCCAGTTCCATGGCCTCTGGCCATACTTCGAAATTCACGTGGGGCCTTTCCATCATGTCGTTTTACTGCCAACAAGCATAACCGTTACCCTATATCCACACGGGTTTGAGTAAGGTAGGAAGCATGATTACTCCCGCGGACCTGGCGCGCATGCTTCAGCATGCCGACGATGCCGCGGTTAACCATGCCCAAAACCACCCTGGCGAGGAGCGCCCGCTGTGGACTTCGCAGTCCGCTCCATCCTCCGGCCACACCGCCGATTTCGCTTTCACGGCCATTGCCGCTGTGGCGGCGACGCATGCGAGCAGCGGCCCGACTCCGGCCATGATGCCGCAGAAACGCACAACGGACGGGCCTACGACCTTTGCCTCGCTGGATGCGCAGGAACTGCCGGTCGTTCGTGAATATTCGGCGGGCGGCCTGGTGTTCGACGCCAAGGGGCGTGTAGCGATTATCGCGCGTCATTCGCGTAGCGGCCATCTGGAATGGTGCCTGCCGAAGGGACATATCGAAAAAGGCGAGACCCCCCAGCAGACTGCCGTACGTGAAGTGCATGAGGAGACCGGCATTCTGGGCGAGGTCATCGATTCCATCGCGACCATCGACTATTGGTTCACCGGCACTTCGCAGCGCGTGCACAAGCTGGTGCATCATTTCGCTTTGCGTCAGATCGGCGGCAGCCTGACGGTGGACGGTGATCCCGATCATGAGGCGGAGGACGCCATCTGGGTGGATTTCAAGGATCTGGACGATGTGCTCAGTTATCCTAATGAACGTAAAATCGTATGGCTTTATGCCAAAAAAATGAATAGGCAGGCGGAAGCGTGAGCCAAAACGCCCCCCATATGCTGCGCCGCAGCATCATCGGTATACTCAGTGCGGTGTTGTTCATCGCCTGCGGACTGGTCTGCATGCCATCGCAGGCGTTCGCAGCGCAATCGCAGACCGCGGCATCGACCGGCACGCAGCATCGGCAGGTGCTGTCCCTATCCGAGGCGACGGCCGTCGTCACGGATACGTCCGGCTACCATCTCAAGGTCACGATCACCAATACCGACAGCCAGCAGTGGCAGGCCGGCCGGTTGTCGTTGAACATCAATTCCGATTACACGTTTACGTCCCGCACCGATATGCAGGAGTGGGCGCAGTCGCAGAATATGATCCCCGCGCCGAATGAGCTTGGCTCCGTTGCGGTGCCGGCCCTTGCCCCCGGTCAGAGCACCACGGTGGCCATCAATGCCAAGGCGGACAATGCGGCGTTGACCAGCATCATGACATGGGGTCCCAAACCATTGCTGGCGGTCTATGCGCATGACGATGAGAACGTGGAACTGCGCAGCTTTCTGACGCGATCCTCGGCGGGGCTGGCTGCCGCTCAGACGCCGGCCATGCAGATCACCATGGTGGCTCCACTGTCGAGCAGCCATTGGCAGGTGTCGAATGAAGCGCTGACGGCAATGGTGAATAATCCCGTCGTCTCGAATTCCGGAAACGGCCAGACCACGGCCGATGCCGCGTCCTCGGGAGAGTACGGCAAGAACGACAATGCCGCCGTCACACTCAATAGCAACCACACCCGTTTCGACAGGTCGCTCAGCGACGTGCTGTCCAGGCATTCCGCATTGCAGGTCATAGCCGACCCCACGTATCTCAACGCGTTGAACATGCCGCCGAAGGTTTCGGCACTGATGCAGCCCGCAGCCTTCGACATCACAGCATACGCGGCGGATGGCAGTACGCAGCGCTATGCCAACGCCGGAGTGCAGAACAGCATGTGGAACGCCAAGGCTTCCCTGACGCAATACAGGAACGCCATCGGCGACAATAACGCCACCATCGGCACCGTGGCATGGCAAGGCAAGGGTCATTGGACCATGGATGCGCTGACCGAGGCACGGCGCCACGGATATAGCGCGGTGATCTCTACCGCCGATTTTGAACCGTCCGCCAGCGACACGGTTCGTACCGGCACCAACGTGGTCACCACGGATGCCGGGGATATCACGGTACTGGTCGAACAACGCGAGCTGAGCAATCTGGCACAGGGCAGCGCCACCAGCCGCAAGGCGCGCGCGGAATCCAGCGAGGCGGGCCGTCTGGCGCGATTCGTTGCGCAAAGCGCGTTCTACCAGATGGAACAGCCGTATACGCAACGCAATCTTCTGGTCAATTTCGGGTTCAACGCCGACGCTGCGACGTTGAATTCCTTTATGAGCGCGGTCGAATCGTCCCCGTGGCTGCAGGCCACCGATCTGCAGACGTTATGCGCGGCCACTCCCCTTGCTTCCGGCGATGACGCGCAGGCCAACGTTCCACGTGAAAGCGATATCGGCAAGGATGACGCCGCATTCATCGATTCCGCCATTGCAGCGCTGTCGGCAAGCCGAAGCGACATCATCCGTTTCAGAGACAACATCATGAAGCCCGACACCACCGCCACGCATGATCGTGACAATGCCAGCACAAGCGATGACCGGGGAACGTGGATCAACCGCATTCTCAATGCGCAAAGCACTATGGCGCTGCGGGCTTTCACCGCCGACGACTCCGATGCGGCATTGCCTAACGCCATGGTTTCCGGCGCGCAGCAGCTTTCGGGCATCGTGATGAACAGCATCGCGCTCACCCCATCCGAAGCCGTCACCATGGTCTCGGAAACGGCCACCATGCCGGTGACGGTACGCAACAGCACGCCCTTCCCGGCACAGGTAACGGTCTCTTCGATTACCGATTCGTCGGAAATCGCAACGTCACGACGCACGACCATCACCGTGCCGGCGCATGCCGAAACGCAGACGACGTTCCGTCTGCGCGCCGCGACATCGGGGTCAGCGATCGCCTCCATCGCTTTGGAGGATCGTGTGGGAGTGCGGTTCGGCCAGATGCAGCAGACGTCGATCTCCTGCATATTGAAGATCAGCGATATGACCGGGTTTATTATTATCGCCGCGGCAGTGGTCCTTGGGTTGCTTGGACTCTGGCGCCAGTTCCATCGGAAAAAGGATCCTGACGAATGAGTTCTAGTGTCGGCCGTAATTCCCTGATCATGGCGTCGGGAACACTGGCTTCACGTGTTACCGGCCAATTCCGCACCATTCTGCTCGCCGCCTGTCTGGGTACCACCGGCGTCGCGGCGAACGCGTATCAGACCGGTGCCATGATCCCGCAGGTGCTGTTCACCGTTATCTCCGGCGGCATCTTCAACGCGGTGCTGGTACCGCAGATCGTACGCACGTTGAAGTTGGCCGACGCGCAGGAACGGCTCAACAAGCTCATCACGGTATCCATCACGTTGCTGCTGGCCATGACCCTGCTGATGATGGCATCCACACCGCTGCTCACCATGCTGTACCTGAATTCCAACTGGGGCCCGGCACAGCGCGCATTGGTGAATTCGTTTACGCTATGGTGCATGCCGCAGATCTTCTTCTACGGTCTTTACACCATTCTTGGCCAGCTGCTTGCGGCAAAAGACGATTTCGCCGCGTACGCGTGGAGTTCCGTCGGAGCCAATATCATCAGCTGCGGCGGTTTCATCGCGTTCCTATGTCTGTTTGGCCGTGCGAATCATAAGCCTATGACGTTCTGGACCACGGAAAAGGTCATGCTTTCCGCCGGCACGTGGACTTTGGGCGTGGCCTTCCAGGCGTTGGTGCTGTTTATTCCGCTGATCAAACTGGGGTTCAAGTACAAGCCGCAATGGGGTATCCGAGGCATCGGCCTGCGTTCCATGGGCCCGGTGGCCGCATGGAGTCTTGGCGTCATGGGCGTACAGGAAGTGGCCAATATCGTCAACGCCCGCATCACCAACGGCGCCCCGTTCGCAGGCCACGACATGTACGGCATTGCGGGCAACGGCTCGTATCAGAACGCCTTCACACTGTATATCCTCCCGTATTCGCTGATCGCGGTTTCCATCGGCACCGCGATCTTCCCGAAGATCTCGCGCGCGGTCGCCGATAATAACCTTGATGAGGCGCGCATGGATTTGAGCGTGGCCTTGCGCAATGTCGGTATTCTGATGATGTTCTTCACCGCAGCGTACCTGGTCATGCCGGTGCAGATCATCATCGCCCTGCTGCCGAGTGTGAATCTGCATGAGGCTTGGCTGATCGCGGGACCGATGATGATGCTTGCGTTGGGGCTTCCGCTGACCAGCGCCTATCTACTGATCCAACGCACGTTCTTCGCGTTCGAGGACGGCATGCACCCATTCCTGTTCCAGCTTGTCATGAACGTGATCCAGATCGTCTTCTCCCTCACCTGCATGCGCATCCTCGATCCAAAGGATTGGACCTTATGCGTGGGCCTGTCCATGACCGTAGGCTATGCGCTCAGCTTCCCATTGCTGGTGATCATGCTGCGCCGCAGGCTTGCCGGCCATCTTGACGGCCGTCGTATAGCCGTGACCTATATCAAGACGTTCCTTGCCGCAGTGGTGACGCTTGTGGTCGGGGGCTTGTTCATCGCCCCGCTATGCAATCTGCTGCAGGTGAATCTCAGCAATTACCGGATAGGTCTGCCTTGGTTCCGTGCCGTCATGTTCTGTGCGGTTATGGCGGTGCTGATGGCTGTGGTGTATGCCGGCATGCTGATCGTGCTGCGATGCCAGGAGTTCATCGCCATGGTCAGGAATGTGGTCAGACGATTCCGGCGCACGCCCGTGGTTGCCGAGGCGGGTTCCGATGCCGCTTCGATCGCTGCGAACCCGCCTGCTGATGCAGATGATGCAGGTGACGGCAGTGCAGACACGCATGACGACGACACGGCTGATAATGCCGATAATGCACCCGCCGACGAAATGGCCGGGGAATCAGCCGAGAAGGCGAACGGCTTGCCGCCGCAACCGCCGGAATCCGGTTCCCGGCCCGCATCCGCAGGCAATGAGCAGCCCGCCACCATATCCCCCACCAAAACATCACAAACAACTGTTGACGCAGCCGTGATTTCGACCAGTCCCGCGGTTACAATAACACCAGCGTCAACGCATTCGGCGTTGCAATCATCTGCGCAAATCGGAGTCGAGAACATGACCAAGCCTCAGCTGGGAGACACCCTGTTCAATCGCTATACACTGATTGCACTATTGCGCGATGAACCTGGCATCCAGGCGTGGAAGGCCAACGATCGCGTCATGGCGCGCGACTGTCAGGTGTTCATTCTCACCGCTCCGCAGTATTTGGAAAGCGTTGCGGCATCGGCTTCCACCCTGGGCCGTGCCAAGGGCTTCAC
The DNA here is from genome assembly GCF_001025155.1 of Bifidobacterium angulatum DSM 20098 = JCM 7096. Taxonomy (NCBI): domain Bacteria; kingdom Bacillati; phylum Actinomycetota; class Actinomycetes; order Bifidobacteriales; family Bifidobacteriaceae; genus Bifidobacterium; species Bifidobacterium angulatum. The sequence goes on from NZ_AP012322.1 coordinate 2,009,896, forward strand.
GCACGTTGTGCAGTTCCGCAAGGCGGGTAATGCCGCTGTGCTTGTCACCAACATCGAATCCGGTCTTTCCCTCACCGATTATCTTCAGGGGCAGTCCGGCACTATTCTGAGCAACGAGGCGATCCGTTCCATCATCGGAAGCGCTGCGGCCTTGGCCGATGATCTGAGGACCCCGCGCCTATCCACCGCCACGCTGCGTATCTCCACCAATGGTCTGGAAATAGCCGGAACGGCCATCGCGTCCATGCTGGAGGAGCCCACGCAGGCCGCAGGCCATATGCAGGGCGATCAGCTTGTCATCCGCCAATTGGCGGCCCTTCTGTATGCGTTGCTGACCCGCACCCCGTCGTCGAAGAACATGACCTTCGATCTTCGCAGGCTTGACGATACCGTTCCCAGCGAATTCCGCATGATCATCATGCGCGGTCTTACGATGGACGACGGCACGAATCATACGATTCCGATGGTTTCGCTCAGCGAATTGACCGCGCTGCTGGGAGACTGGACTCCTCTGGACAAGCTGTCCACGCAAGATATCGCGTTGCCGAGCACGGCCGGCGAAGGTTCCATTGCCACCGCCGAGGTCATCAGCATCGACGAGGATCAATTGGCGGAGCTTCCCCACTCCATCATCACTACGGAAAAGCTGCGCGAGCTTACCATCGAGCATTCCCCAAAGCCCCGTACCGCCAGCTCCACGCCGAACGACCGGGAGCTGCTGCGTAAGGGCGAAGCGGATCTGTCCAAGCTCGCCACGTCCACCGAAAAGACGATTTCCGCGGTGTGGCGTAAGGGGCAGGAAGGCGAGGAAGCGCTGAAAAACCGGCTGAACCGCCCGTCCAAGCATACGAATTCCAAGGAATTCAGCAACACGGACCTCTTCGAGGATTTCGCGTTCCAAGCTGATTCCGAAATCGGTACGGATGCCAATAAATTCGATATGACAACCCAGATCCCTGTGGTGGATGACACCAATTACCCGACACAGGCGATTCAGGTCAGCGAAATACAGGCCAGCAATGATACGCCGGCGGCACAGGATGCGGCAGCCTTGCCTCCCGCATCTTTCTCCCCTGCTTCCACCTCCGCTGCACAGCAGGACGCAGGCATTGCCATGCAGCAACCGCCGAGCTTTGCACCGCGGTCCAAGCCCACTGCGGATGATGAAGGCGACGATCTTGCGGACACCAGGCTTTTCGGCAAATACACCACGGCCACGGTGGTGGTGGCAGCAGCGGCTGTAGTGGTGCTGCTGGCGCTCGGCATAGCGCTGGCCTGCATGCATTTCGGCAACAATCCGAATAATCCTGATTCCAAGCAGAACGATTGGTCCGACAGCAACATCGATAATGTGCCGTTCGGCAATGAGGATGGCGACGATAGCGGCAAGAACGATTCGTCGAATAGCGCCGAAGGCGCTGCCGGATACGACTATATCGACGTCACCGATCTGTTCACCAAGTAGGTTCGGTCTGCACCTATAGCAGTTGAGAGGGGCTGGGAACCGCAATGTTCCCAGCCCCTCTCGTCGTATTACCGGCGGTTCTGGAATACTATGGCCTGCTTCGTGCAAACGGCGGCCGTATATGCCAGCAACGGTCTTGCCTCGCTGTCGGAAGCAGGTTTCTCATGCCCTCTCAGCGGTGGCATAAGGGCCTGGAGACAGTGCGCCAGCAGATGGCAGGCATATGGATGGGCTGCAGAAGGCGCTTAGAGCACCGATAAGCACTTCGGGCTTGTGTCTTATGGGGCTTTGGCTTGGTCTTCGTCTGCTCACATTGCCGGTAGCCATTGCCAGCCTGCAGGCATGCAGCTTGATTTGCACCACATGGGAGTGGTTCAAGCGCACAGGTTGCTTGTATGGCCCCTGCTACGGGGCTTATGCATCGATGAGCAGGCTTTTACCGTCAACGGCATCAGGAATGGCACCAATCCGGTTGCAGGGGTGTGTTCCTGCCTTGGTATCTCGCATGTTCTTGTCGCCTGTACTGATTCCTTGAGTGCCGTAATGCCGCATTGACGTCAGGAACTGATTGCAGCGGTCGAGGGGGGCACTTGCCAGTGTGGATTGTCGGCAGTGAGTTATCAACACTTTTCTTCCCGGTATGGCACTGTTTTAGTTATAGGTACTGAATCGCTTAAGTAACTGGAATATCAACGTTTTTATATCGGTTCACCATACTACTTTTTAAATACCGTTTCCTAAAAGTTGAGGTTCAAAAATCAAGTTATCCACAGCACACGCTTGAAATACTGCGGTTATCCACAATACCGCCATTATGAAGCCTCTTAAGTTATCCACAATTTGTGGATAACTTATCCCCGGATTTTGGGCATATTGTGCATAACTTAACTTGAGTTATCCACATTTCAGTTGGCGTGTCGTTCGTCGCCATCTCCGCCACTGACCACCGTCTGCGGTAGACACATGCTTATGGCAGATATCACCGGATGGGCATTGCGCACCCTGCAGCATTTCTACGGATACGATTCCTTCCGTGGCCGGCAGCTGGACGTGATTACAGCGATTCTGCAGCATCGAGACGTTCTGGCAGTCATGCCCACAGGTGCCGGCAAATCAATCTGCTACCAGATTCCGGCCTGTGCACCGGGCATAAACGGCAAACCGGCCCTGGTACTCGTCATCACACCACTGCGTGCGCTCATGCGTGATCAGGTAGCACATCTCTCAACGCACGGAATCCCCGCCGCATTCATCGATTCGGAGACCACCGGTACCGAGCGTGCCATGACCTATCAGGCGGCCAGAGAGGGGCATATACGCCTGCTCTACGTCGCTCCGGAACGTCTTGTCTCCCCCGAGTTCCTTCGCTTCGCACAGACCCTCAGAATCCGCTTGGTGGCGGTTGACGAGGCCCACTGCGTATTCCAATGGGGCCAGGATTTCCGGCCGGATTATCTCGGCATCGCCGCATTCATCGAACAATTGCCGGAACGACCGGTCATAGCCGCATGCACTGCAACAGCAACCCCTACCGTACGTGAAGGCATCATCCAGAACCTGCATCTACAGGATCCCCTGCAGGTCATTTCCAACTTTGACCGCCCAAACCTATACTTCGGCCGATACGAAGCACACTCCAAGCAGGATCGCACCGCATGCATCACGCAATATGCCAAAACACATCGCAGCGAAAGCGGCATAGTCTACTGCACATCGCGCGCACGAACAGAGGAGTTGACGGAAGCGTTGAAAACCGCCGGGGTGCAGGCCAAATATTTCCACGCCAAAATGGATGAGGCAGGCAAGGCATATGTTCAGGATGCGTTTCTTGAAGGGCGACTCAAAGTCATCGTCGCCACCACCGCATTCGGCATGGGCGTCGACAAACCCGACGTGCGATGGGTCATCAATGACGGCGCTCCCAGCAGCCTTGAAGAGTACTACCAGGAGGCCGGCCGCGCAGGGCGAGACGGCAAGCCTGCCAGCTGCTATGTGATCTGGGGATCTTACGAATTCGATTGGCAAAGACAGCGCATCGAGGAATCCGCCGGCTCGGCCCTGGATAATCAGCAGGAACGCAGTCAGGCCAAGGATGCGGCACTGGACCGTTGCCAAGCCATGGAACGCTACTGCACCACGCATGGTTGCCTACGGGCGCATATGCTGCGCTATTTTGGTGAAGAACCATCTGAACGGCGTTGCGGATCCTGCGATTTCTGTACAGGATCAAGCAGGCTGGCGGGCGCGGCGCATACTCGAAACAGCACGCCTGCAGTGTTCGGGCGCACATCAGCGTTTCACGTGGAACAATCCGAAGAGGAACACGCCATCGACGCCGATCTTATGCAATCCGTGCTGCATTTCATCCAAGCCGTGTACCGTGATCAAGGCACCGGGTACAGCACTGTCAAAATCGTCAATGCATTGCATGGGTCGAGGAGTGTATCGATTATGGGAAGTGGCCTGAATCAGATTGACGGCTACGGTTCGCTGGCGGATACAAGCGGTACCCGGATTCGCGCCGCCATACGAATGCTATTGGATGATGGCCAGCTTACCCACGGAAATCATGGGATTATTCTTCCAGGTTCACTTGAAGGTTCGACGAACCTATAGCAACAGCCATAGGTTTAACCACTACTGTTCTGTCTACATATAGAAAAATCGGCATGGTTCCCTGTTACTGGTGGAACCATGCCGATGATTGCTCTCGATGCACAAGTCACGCCTTGGCGGCGTCATCATCCTTCTTCTGACCAGGCATAAGCAGGTCGAGAATACGATCCATGTCTTCCGGTGAGGAAAACACAATTTCGATATGCCCATGCTTAGGTGTTCCCTTGATGGAAACCTTGGTTTCAAAGCGATGCTCAAGGTTGGACTTGATAGGAGAATTAGCCCACGGGTCTCCCCTACGTGCCCGAGGCTTCTTCGGCTTGGTGGAGTTCAGATTCGCCATCGCCACGATTTCCTCGGTGCTTCGCACCGACAGGCCCTCGGCGATAATACGATTGGCAAGCTTGTCCATCTCCTCAGGTTCACCCAGACCAAGCAGTGCACGCGCGTGGCCGGCGGAAAGAATGCCCGCGGCGACCTTCTTCTGCACCGTTGCCGGCAGATTCAGCAATCGCAGGGTATTCGCAATCTGCGGACGCGACTTTGAAACCGATTTGGACAGCTGAGCCTGGGTCAGGCCGAATTCATCGACCATCTGCTGGTATGCCGCAGCCTCTTCCAAAGGGTTCAACGCAACACGATGCAGATTCTCCAGCAAGGCGTCGCGCAGCATATCGTCATCGGCTGTGGTTTTGACGATGGCGGGAATGGTGGTTAAGCCTGCAAGCTGGGAGGCACGCCAGCGACGCTCGCCCATAATCAGCTCATAGGGGCTGTCCATACGACCGTCGAAACGATTTGCGGGTTTTGTTCCGGCTTGTGCCTTGCGTGCGGCGGCGATCTGATCGGCTGGACGCCTGCGCACCACGATGGGCTGGAGAATGCCCACTTCCTTGATGGATGCCGCGAGCTCGTTCAAGTCGTTCTCGTCGAAGATGGAACGTGGCTGATGTGCGTTCGGACCGATCTCGTCAAGGTTCAATTCAGCGAGATAGCCGCCTTCGACGGGCTTGAGCTTGGACTGGTTGGATTGTTCCTGCTGCTTGCCGTCCGACTGCTTCTTGTCTTTCTTCGTCTCGTCCGCGCTCTGGCGCTTGGATTGCAGCGACACGGTGTCGTCGAAGAACATATCGCTGGGATGGGCGATGTCTTCGATTCCGGGCATGGTTGCACGTCCCCTCGAGGTCGAGGCGTGCGGGGCAACCGCATGCTTGATGGACGGGATATGCACCGGGGCGTCCTCTTCCACGACGCCGCTCGGTTTCTGCGGCTGTTCCGCCGTCACCGACTTCGCGATCTTCGCATCATGCTCGGGCGCATTATGGGATTCGGCGGTTCCGGCCTTCTGCCGCTGCTCCAGGACTACCGACTGCTTCGTGGTGTCATGCAACGTTTCACGTGAAACCACATGTTGTTCATGGGGTTCTTCGCCAGGTAGCGCTGGGAACAACGCACCGAGGCCCTTCCCAAGACGGGATTTCGATGCCATATCAGGCCTCCTTCATTCGTGACGCGATTGCATCCAGCACGACGGGGGAACGACGTGCGATCTCCAACGCCGCCTCGCCATAGGCGATGGCACCCATGCCACGCGGATCATATGAGATGACGCTCTTATTGAAGCTCGGTGCCTCGGAGATCTTCACCGTCCTGGGGATCGTGGTATCCAGCACGATCGACGGATAATGGCTCTTCACTTCGTTGTACACTTCACGGCTCAACAGTGTGCGCTTATCGAACATGGTGACCATCATGGTCGAAACGGTAAGAATAGGGTTGAAGTGTTCCTGGACCAAGCCAATGGTGTTGATGAGCTGGCCAAGTCCCTCAAGCGCATAGTATTCGGCCTGAATCGGGATAAGCATCTCGCGCACTGCGCACATGGCATTGATCACCAGCAAACCCAGGCTTGGCGGGCAGTCGACGAACACGTAATCGAAATGCTCGTTGCTTTCCCGAAGGAATTGCTGCACGGCCTCGTTCAACAGATTATTGCGGTTCTCGAACTGGGCGACCTCCAATTCAGCGCCGCTCAGATCGATGGATGCCGGGACCACGTCGAGACTGGAGAGATCAGGGCACTGCCGCTTGACTTCCGCAATGGACATACGACCTTCAAGAACGTCGTATACAGACGGTTCGCCGGATTCATGCCTCACGCCAAGGGCTGTCGAGCAATTACCCTGGGGATCCATATCGATAACCAATACCCGCGCGCCGTTTTGTGCGAGGGCGGCGGCAAGATTCACGGTAGAGGTGGTCTTCCCCACCCCGCCCTTCTGGTTGGCGACCGCAATCAGACGAGTGCGTGCCGGCTTGGGAAACTTCGCTTCCTGCAAACGGGAATAGCGATTGAATTCATGTGTGATTTCCGCACCCACCGTCGAATCACCCGATGAGAAAATACGCTTGATGGTATCTTCGGCGGACTCAATCGGCATATCCTGATCTGCCATGAACAACTAACTCCTTGGTGTACTAAACTGTATCCAGTTTTGCCTTTTGTATGGACAGGAAGCCCAGTTTTTCCGTTTTGTGGATAACAATGTGGGCAACTGTGGATAAATCATGCTTTTCGGTGGATAACCCGATTCCTTGATTACGCCACCGGCCTTCTGTCTATTGGATTTCCTTACTTTTCCAGCACTGTGGATAACTGTGGATAAGTTGCCCCCACATCTAGTGTCCATGTACCGATATAACGGCATATATGGATCATATTCCGCCTTCATGCCTCACCGTCTACGCCTGCAATGTTTCACATGAAACACACGAACCGTTGCATCGCCCCGCCTCACCCGTGTAAGTTGACTGCATCATGTTTCACATGAAACATGTGCGGCACACCTCTGCCCTATCGGCACAGCTTGTAACGGCTTGTCTCAACTTCCGATGCCTGATTCGCTATGCCGATGGCGCATTCGGCATGCCTATCGGCATGCAAACCGTATTGTTGAATCATGGAACAAGAACAACACGCAATCATTATCGGATCGGGCCCGGCAGGCTACACCGCGGCCATCTATCTCGGCCGCGCCGGCTACCGCCCCCTGGTCATCGCCGGCGCGCTGACACCGGGAGGACAGCTCATTAACACCACCGAAGTGGAGAACTTCCCCGGATTCCCGGACGGTGTTCTCGGCCCCGATCTTATGGATGCCATGAAGCGCCAAGCCGAACGCTTCGGAGCGACGTTTCTGCAGGATGATGTCGCCACGGTTCAGGATCACGGCTCCTACAAAACCATCACCACCAATCAAGGCGAGACCTTCCACGCACAGGCCGTCATCATCGCCACAGGCTCGCAATACCGCAAACTCGGCATTCCCGGCGAAGCAGAATTCTCCGGGCGGGGCGTATCGTACTGCGCGACCTGCGATGGTTTCTTCTTCCGAGGCAAGCCCATCGTGGTCGTCGGCGGCGGCGACAGCGCCTTCGCGGAAGCGGAGTTCCTATCGAGGTTCGGTTCCTCGGTCACGCTGATTCATCGGCGTAGCGCATTCCGTGCTTCCAAGATCATGGTCGATCGGGCGCGCGGCAATGAGCGCATCACCATCCTGACGGATTCTGTCGTCGATGCCATCCACGGCGACGAGCAGGGGGTGCAATCGTTGAGCGTACGGAACGTACTGTCGAACGAGATGCACAGTCTCGCCGCGAACGGCGTATTCGTGGCGATCGGGCATACGCCGTCCACGGAGTTCCTGGGTGATGCCGTAGCACGTGATGCATCCGGGTATATCACCGTCGAGGGGGCCAGCACCCGCACCACCGTTCCCGGTATCTTCGCCGCAGGCGACTGTGTTGACAGCGTGTATCGGCAGGCGATTTCCGCTGCGGGCATGGGTTGCCGTGCCGCGCTCGACGCACAGGCCTATCTTGCACAGACTGTTGGCTGACGATTCATATCGGTTTTCCATAGTCTCAACCGTGGGTCTTGAAAGCAATAATCAAGGCCCACGTTGTCTTTGTCACGGCATAAAAGCATGCATCCGCTTAAGAAATGTGGATAAAGAAGCCAAATTGTGGATAAGTGTGGATAATTATGACGAAAAATGTGCATAACCAGGTATCTTGACATCGCTGAACCCTAGTAAATCAACGATTTCATGCCTCCTATCAACCTAAGGGAAAACCTGTGGATAACTTTTTCACATAGTTGATTTTGTGGATAACTCCCCTATGGGACACATTGCACAGCATCGTTTGCCTTGTGCGGCACTCCCCTATCATGCACCCCATTGCGCATCGCATCATGTTCCTGGCAGCATTCTGGGTTCCAATCCCAGCCGTCATCACAAAGGCATGGCGAAGCCATAACCGGTATAACAAGCAGTCGTGAAAATAAACAAGGCGGCATTCCCGCCACAATCACAGAGCAGGAATGCCGCCTTGGCAGCACGCAATCAGCGCTACTTCTTATCCACCAGCACAACGTGCGTGGATTCCAGACCGGGACCGACCGGCGCCTCCACCACACGTGGGCGCACACCCTTGAACTTGGCGATCATCTTAGCGGCCTTCTCGATCTCAGCCGGCGCGGAACGCCCTTTCAACGCCACCAGACGCCCCTGCGGCTTCAGCAGCGGCAGCGTCCACCCGGAAAGCTTCGTCATCGGCGCTACAGCCCTGCACGTGACCACCGCGTAAGGATGCTTACTGCGATCCTTACGCAGCGATGTAATGACTTCCTCGGACCGGGCACGAATAATCGTCACATTCTCCAGCCCCATTTCGTTCACACATTCCTCCAGCCATTCAACGCGACGCTCCATCGGCTCGATCAGCGTGAACTCATGGTCGGGCAGGCATGCCGCGGCGACGATGCCGGGGAATCCACCGCCACTGCCGACATCGGCCACCGTTTTGAATCGCATGCCATCCGTCGCCTCGCGAATGAACGGTACGATGGCTGCGGAATTGAGGATATGGCGTTCCCAGATAATATCGACATCCCTCGGGCCTATCAGGCCACGCGGCTCGCCTTCCCGCTCAAGCTTCGCATGAAACACTTCAAGCATGGGCAATGCGTCGCCCAGCACGTCGTTAAGGATCGGGGAACCGTTCAGTTCATCTGTCATCGGTCGCTACACTCTTTCCTGGTCGTATGCATATTTCCGCTCATACGAAACGGGGAGCCCATAGCATTATGGACTCCCCGTTTTGTATCAGCCTTACTCGTCGTCGTCCTCGTTCGCGGAAGCCTTCAGATAGATGGTCACATGGCGATGCGGCTCTTCGCCGTGGGAACGGGACTTCAGCCCCTCCTCACGGACCACATCGTGCACCACCTTGCGTTCGAACGAGTTCATCGGCTTCAGGTCGACCGGCTCGCCGGTCTCCCTGACTTCGTCGACCGCGTCCAGCGCGATGTCGTGCAGACGCTGACGCTTGCGCTTCAGGAAGCCGTCGACGTCGACGATCAGACGGGAACGTTCGCCGGTCTTCTGCTGGACCGCCAACCTGGTGAGCTGCTGCAACGCATCGACCACTTCACCGTCGCGTCCGATGAGATGCTTGATATCGGTATTGTCATCGGCAACGATCTGGACGGTCGGGCGACCGTTGCGAACACCCATTTCGATGTCACCATCATAGTCAGCGATATCAAGAAGCTCTTCAAGATAATCGGCGGCGATATCAGCTTCCTCATTGAGCTGATCTAGGGTCTTCTCGTCATCCTGTGCCATATATTCTCCTTTTTGGCGCGTATAGGTACCAGTCTAAACCAGCTGCCGGAATTGCTCAACGACAGCCTAAAGTCAGATAAGGTCTGATGTTTCATGTGAAACATCAGACCTTATCATCACTTCTTCTTCTTGCGTTTACGATGAGGCTGCTCTCGCTGGAAGCCTTGGGTGAGCTTGCGTTCAGCCTCCACCTTGGCCTTCTGCAGCGCCTCCTCCTCGATCGAGGGCTCGCCAGCGCGGGCACGGCGCTCGTTTTCCCTCTTGTGATCGCGGTGTTCCTTCGCCTCGGCGGCCGGGGAGCCCGGAGTCGGGAAAGCGTAGATCTGCCACACGGAACGCAGCAAGTTGCAGACGTTGTTGGTCAGCCAGTACACCAGCACGGCGAACGGCATGGCGATACCGGAGAAGATGTACATGATCGGGAAGACCCAGAGCATCATCTTCTGCATCATCTCGGCCTGCTTGTTCTGCGCATTGTTCTGCGGCATATTGCGCTTCATGCTGTTGAACTGCATGAGCCACAGGCAGAAGCACATCAGGGCGACGAAGATGCCGATTACGATCTTGCCGGAGACGGTCGCCGTGGTGAAATTATCGGCCACGTTCACGCCGAACACCGTAGTGGAGGTGAACTCCTTGGCCGTGGCGATGTCGAAGGCGCCCAGGCCCTGCCCATCCCTGAATTTGCCACGTGCAATGTATGGAATGGCCGACAGCGTGTAGAACATGCACATGAAGACGGGGCCCTGCACGAACATAGGCAGCATGGATGTGCAGCCGCCCATCGGATTCGTGCCGGTGTCCTGATACAGCTTCATCGTCTCGCGCTGCATGGCCTCTTTACTGGCCGGATCGTTCTTGCCCTTGTACTTGTTCTGAATGCGCTTCAGCTTGGGCTGCAGCACCTGCATGTCGGCCTGCATCTTGCGCATTCCCTTGATGGACTTATAGAAGAGCGGGAACACACATATCTGAACCACAATCACCAGGAACACGATGGACAAGACCCACGAGAAACCGATCTCGTTCATGCCCAGCATCACCAGGAACTTGTGGAATACGGCCATGATCTGCGTCATGAGCCACTCGACGGGGTACAGGAGCTTATAGAGCCAGCCCCAGAAACCACTATCGAGGAGGAATTGATCTTGATTACCCATTACAGGCCATTCTCCTTATCGTCTACGACCAGAGGAGTGAGTCGAGGCTCCTCGTGTGCCTTCGACCACGGAAATCTATAAAAAATGGAATAGCGCTGTGGAACATCATCAATGCCCCCACAACTCCACGGAAGGCATCTCAATAAGCGTAAAACAGCCAGCAATCCCCCACGGAATGCGCCATAACGCCGCACAGCCTGAATCGCGTAATGCGAGCAACTCGGGTAGAACTTGCAACACGGCACAGCACGCTTCGCCGACCAATGCCGCTGATACCAACGGATCAGATGCACAATCGCATCGGCGGCGACGCTCATTATCAGTCCTGATGAAGCTTTAATGCCACCGCTTCGAATCCGGTGGCCATCTGTTCATCCAAAGACTGGAAGGAAGCGCTGGCTGCGGACGGCTTTGCGCGCAACACCACATCAACCCCCTCAGGCAATGTGTGTTCGTAGCGGGAAGCCAGTACGCGAAAACGGCGCTTAACTGAATTGCGTGTGACGGCATTGCCGACCGATTTGGATACGGCAAGCCCCATCCGTCGTATGCCAGGCGTCGCAACACCATGCGCCCTGGCTTCATCACGCATCGCATAATGCACGATGAAATCATGACGCGAGACCTTGCGGCGGCGTTTCAGCACGGCGACGAAATCACTATGGCTCTTCAACCGTTCCACGGTAACGATGCCGTCAGCGGCACAATCAGGCAGACAGGTTCTTGCGGCCCTTGGCGCGACGACGGTTGATCACGGCGCGGCCGGAACGAGTGCGCATACGCAGACGGAAGCCGTGCTTCATGTGACGACGACGGTTGTTGGGCTGGAAGGTCCTCTTCATAGTTAGCTCCTAGGTTTCTTCGGCCACGCTTACGCGCGGCTCTCACGTGAGTCAAGCTCTATAAAACTACTCTCACCCCTGCCCTAACGTCAACTCAACAGTCATTTCCACCCCCGGCAAACCCGCCCGACATGCCGTAAAACGTTGCAACGACACGGGAATATAGGCAAAAGTTATCCACAAATCACACGCTTGTCGTTCCTAATTTCAGTAATTGCAACACGCTAGGCGGTGGATAACTCATGCGGTGCGAGTAACAATAGATAGCTGAGTGTCCCTACTTGGAAGAGGCGAGAAAGGAGTGTC